>NZ_CP108518.1:7332546-7664432 GCF_035989885.1 Streptomyces sp. NBC_01232 | reverse complement strand
GTGCCGACGATCGTGATCGTTCCCGGCATGCGGGAACACGTCGAGGACCACTGGCAGACCATTCTGGCCGAGCGGCTCGGTGAGGCGGGCCGCACCGTCCGCACCGTTCCCCCGCTGGTGCGCAACCGGCTCAGCCGCGACGCACACGTCGCCCATGTGGTCGAGGTGATGCTCCGGATCACCGGGCCCGTGATCATCGTCGCCCACAGCGCGGGCGTCATGACCACGGTGCAGTGGGCCCGATGGCACGAAGCGGACGTCCGGGGTGCGCTGCTCGTCGCTCCGCCGGATTTCGGGACACCGCTGCCGGACGGCTACCCCACCCCCGGCGAGCTGGCGACGCACGGCTGGACACCGGTGCCCCGCACACCGCTGCCCTTCCCCAGCATCGTCGCGGCCGGCTCCGACGATCCCCTGGCATCCCCGGGGCGCGTCGCGGAACTCGCTCGGGAGTGGGGCAGCCGGCTGGTGGAACTCGGCCCCGTCGGACACCTCAACCCCGCCTCCGGACACGGCCCGTGGCCCCGGGCCGAGGAACTCGTTGCGGCGCTCGAACACGGCCGGCACCACGGGGCTCCACAGCCCGCCGCGTAGGTCCGCGTAGTCCCGCCCCAGCGCCCGACGGACATCTCAGTTGAAGATGTCCAGGAGGTCCGTCCAGGATCCGTCGTCGCCGCTGGAGCGGGCCCGCATCGGGCGCGGGTCCGGGTAGGTTTCCGCCGCGGCCCTCGCGCGGACCATGTCCGGCCCGCCGCACGCCGCCACCGCGAAGGCGCCGAAAGCCTCTGCGAACGCGGCCGGGTCGCGGAACTCCACGCCGTACGCCCGGCCGTCCAGCAGCGGCACCCACACCCCCCGCTCGCACCGCCGCCATTGCGCCACCGGCTGGTCGTCCGCGGTCGACCGCCCCTCCAGCCACAGCCGTGCCACGTGCAGCAGATTCACCTTTTCCATGGGCAGCCGCTTGCGCCGCACACGCAGTTCACGCGTCGTGAGCGCGATCTTCTGGTCCTTCTTCGGGTACCAGACGACGCCGATCCCGAACGGCGCCCACAGCAGGATCCCGATCATCGGCCAGACCAGCGCGTCGCCCCACGATCGGAGCAGCCCGCCGTCCAGCAGGTACAGGGCCCCGAAGACCAGAACCCACTTCGCCGTCATCCGCCAGAATCCGGTGCCCTGCCGGTACAGGACCTGCCGCTTCCTTGTCATTGCCATGCCCGCACGCTATCCGCAGCCGGGAAAGCCGGGCGGCCGGGCCGGGAACAGCCGGTCCGGCCTGCGTCGTTGCACCGTTCGGGGGTCCGGTGCTGCAGGGGTGGGAACGATGTCATCCGCTCCGGCAGGATCCGGCCTCCCGGGAGCGCGGAACACACGCCGCGCGCTCGGACCAGCACATGTCTCTGCAGGAGGACTCCCTCATGACTCACCGGCCCTTGACGCTCATGGCCGTGCACGCCCACCCCGACGACGAGGCCACCGGAACCGGAGGAGTCCTCGCACGGTATGCGGCAGAGGGCATCCGCACGGTTCTGGTGACCTGTACCGACGGCGGTTGCGGTGACGGGCCGGGGGGTGCCAAACCAGGGGCTCCGGGGCACGATCCGGCGGCCGTCGCCTCGATGCGCCGGCAGGAACTGGACGCGAGCTGCGCCGTCCTGGAGGTCAGTGACCTCGAGACGCTGGACTACGCCGATTCCGGGATGATGGGCTGGCCGACCAACGACGCCCCCGGATCCTTCTGGCACACCCCCGTGGAGGAGGGCGCCGCCCGGCTCGCGGCCCTCATGCGGCACTACCGGCCCGATGTGGTCGTCACCTATGACGAGAACGGCTTCTACGGTCACCCCGACCACATCCAGGCCCACCGCATCACGATGGCGGCGCTCGAGATGACCACGCTGACGCCGAAGGTGTACTGGACGACGATGCCGCGCTCGGCGATGGAGCGGTTCGGCAAGATCATGCGCGAGTTCGCGGGGGACATGCCGGAACCGGACCCGGCCGAGACCGCCGCGCTGGCCGAGATCGGCCTCCCCGACGACGAGATCACCACGTGGGTGGACACCACCGCGTTCAGCGGTCAGAAGTTCGACGCGCTGGCCGCACACGCCAGTCAGGGCGAGAACATCTTCTTCCTCCGGATGGGCAAGGAGAGGTTCGGCGAGTTGATGGGCATGGAAACCTTCGTACGCGTCCGGGACACCACCGGCGCGGCCGTGCCCGAGAACGATCTCTTCGCCGGCCTGCGCTGACCCGGCGGGGCCGCCGGGCGGGCCGCCGGGCGGGGCCGCCCCTTCCCGGCGGCGGCCCTGCCCCGCCGCTCGGGCAACGGCGGCGGTCGGGGTCCCTCCCCGTCAGGACGGTCCCCGCGTGAAGTGCGCCGCTCACTCCCCGACGAGGCGGCGGGCTTCCGAGAGCAGGCGCAGGAGTTCGGTGCGCGAAGGGTCGTCCGGGGCTGCCGGGGCCGACCGCGGCCCGTAGGCGGTCAGGACGTGCAGGGCGACGGCGGCCTGACGGGCGAAGAGGCCCAGCAGGTCGAGCTCCGGCAGGCCGGAGCGGGCCTGCGGGGACGGATCGAGCACCTCCAGGACGCCGAGGATCCGGTCCCTGCGGATGAGGGGGGCGGCCATCAGCGCGTTCGGGACGTAGCCGGTGGACTCGGCGATGGCCCTGTCGAAGGAGACGCTGTCGTGCAGGTCGTCGACCACCATCGGCTCCCCCGAGGCGGCGACCCATCCGGCGATCCCGCGGCCCGCCGGGAACCGACGGCCCACCAGGAACTCCTGCCCCTGCCCGGAGACGGCCTCGAAGATGAGCTCGTCCGCCGCGGGGTCCAGAAGCATGATGGAACTCGCCTGCGCGCCGAAGATGGCACGCGCGGTGTCCACCACCGACTGCAGGAGCTCCGCCACCACCGGATCCGGCCGGGGTGCTGCGGACACGACAGGGGTGATCGTCTGAGCCATGGGATTTCCCTTCCGGCGCCGGTCGTTACCGGCTTCCGTGGACACGGACGTTGGCTGCGGACAGGTACAGGGCGTTCTTCAGCTGGAACGGCGTCAGCCGGGGGCCGCTCGACAGGATCCGCGCGCAGAGCCCCGCGATGAACGGGGTGGCATAGCTGTTGCCGGAGCTGCGGATCGACGTGCCGCCGAGCCACGCCACCTGGACCTTCTGACCGGGGGCGAAGAACTCCACCGGGGGCTCGGGGTTGTAGAGGTGGAGATCCGGGTCGTCCTCCTGGTGGCTGCCGACCGAGATCACCGAGGAGAAGCGCCAGGGAAAGCTCTCCACGCGCGTGTTGTGCGCAGCGGCGACGATCACGGTCTGCTGGAAGTACGCCTCGTCGGCCAGCCGGCGCAGCTCGCCCACGAAGCGGTCGTGGGTGGTGGACAGGCTCAGGTTCACCACGTCGAACCGCTGGCGCACGGCCCACCGGATGCCTTCGAGCAGGACGTCCCCGCTGCCGGAGAAGCGGTCGCCGAGCACCCGGATGCTCGACAGCTCGCAGTCCGGCGCGGTGCGCCGGATGATGCCGGCGCAGGCGGTGCCGTGACCGCAGGCGTCTCCCTCCTCCGTCTCCTCGACGTGGACCCCGTCGTCGTCCTTGAACACGCGCCATGACCGGTCGACCGGGCCGACCATCGGGTGGTCCCGTTCGACCCCCGAATCGACCACGCAGACGCGTACGCCGCGTCCGGTGCCTCCGAGGAGGCCGCTCTCGGGCGGGTCGGGCGGACCGTCGGCCTCGATGGGTACGTCCGCGGGGCCCCGCCCTCGTAGGGCCCAGGTGAGTGCGGACGCCGGGGGCTGCGCGGTGGTCATCGTGGTGCTTCCTTTCCGGCTCCGCCGACGCGTCCGACGGTGCGGCCGTGCCCGGGCGGGCGGCCGTGGCAGCGGGAGACCACGGCCTCTGCCTGGCGTACGGCGGGCAGGTGGCCCTTCCCCGCGAAGCGCCGGCGGGCGCGCGCCGCCGCCGCGGCCGCGTCGGCCGGGCGCCCCAGTTCGAGGGCGGTACGGGCGAGGTCGAGGGCGGCGGTGCCCTGGACGACGGGCGAGTCGGTGCGGGCGGCGGAGGCGAGCGCCCTGGCGGCCAGCCGGGTGGCGGTCTTGGCCAGCCCCCGGGCGGCGGCGATCCGGGCGCGCAGGCCGTCGAGGTCCGCCGACTCGGCGCGCGGGCGCGGCGGTTGCGCCCGCTCCCCCTCCAGTTCGGCGAGGACGCCGCGGGCGGTGCGCCAGTCGCCCAGGTCCAGCCGGATGCGGGCGGTGTCCCGCAGGGCACTGCGCAGCAACGCCGTGGCGCCCAGGTCCCGCGCGGCGGTGGCGGCCCGCTCCAGGCTCAGGAGCGCCTCCTCCCGGCGGCCGGTCAGGTCGGCCACGGTCGCGGTGAAGATCGGCAGGAAGGCGTCGGCCTCGGCGTAGCCGAGCCTCTTCGCGAGGTGCTCCGCCTCCGCGAGGCAGGCCAGGGCCCCGTCGCGGTCGTCGTGGAGGGCCAGCACCACGGCCAGCGGGCAGTTGAGCGTCAGCCGGACGGCCCGGCGGCCGGCCCCCTGGTCGGCGAGGAGCTCGCGGCAACGGGACACGGCGTCCGCGACCGGTTGGGGGCCGCGCCAGAGCGAGACCCCCATGGCTCCGAGGGCCGCGGCCCGCTCCGGCTCGGCGTCGGCTCGTACGGCGTGGTCCAGCGCGCAGGCGAGCAGGCGCTCCGCCGTACGGTGCCGGCCATGTTCCTGGGCGCGCTGGGCCAGCCGCAGGCAGGCCCTGGCCTGGCCGAGGTCGTCACCGGCCGCCGCGAAGACCGGCAGCGTGGCGTCGGCGGCCTCCGCCGGTGACTCGTCCGGCCCCGCGGACCGGCCGACCGAGGCCAGGGCGAGGCGGGCGTGCGCGGTCTCCACCGCCTCCCCGCCGCCGGCCAGGGCCTCGGCCAGCACCTCTTCGAGCAGCGCCCGGCCTTCCGGGCCGCGCCCCAGGTCCAGCAGCGTCTGGCCGAGCCGCCGGCGTGTCGCCGTACTTCCCGGCTCGCCCGCCAGGTACCGGGCCGTGGCACGGGACAGCACGTCGGCCGCCCACACGGGGTCGGCGTGGGCCAGCGCCAGCCGCCCGGCCTCGGCGAGCGCGTCGGCGGCGCGCCGGCGCAGCCCGTCGGTGTGCGCGTCCTGGGCGCCCAGCTCGACCCGGTAGCGGTACGCCTGTTCCAGATGGCCCCCGACCGCCGCGCTGCCCCGCTGACGGACCGAGTCCAGTCGGGCCGCCCGTTCGTGCTGGTCGGCCCGGTTCTGCTTGGACTGGCTGGCGTAGACGACCTCCTGGATCAGTCCTCCGGCGAAGCGGAACGCTCCGCCGTCCGGCCGGATCAGGCGGTGCCGGACCAGCCGGTGCAGCAGGGGCCGGAGTTCGGGCCCGGTCCACGAAGGTGCGGGATGTCCGGCGAGCGCCGTCAGTTCGTCGGCGGTGAAGTCGCCGCCCAGGACGGACGCGAGGCCCAGCGCCCGGTGCTCGGGCGGGTCGAGCGCGTCGATCCGGGCGCCGATCAGGGCCTGGAGGGGGAGCGGGACACTGTCCGCGTCGACCGGGTTGCCCGTGGCCAGCAGCTGTTCCAGGTGCAGCGGGTTTCCGCCCACCCGTGCCAGGACCCGGGGGCCGAGCGGCTCACCGTGCACCGTGCCCCCGGTCAGCTCGGCCGCGAGGAGTTGTGCCTCGGCGTCGGAGAGCCCGCCGAGCGGCACGGCGTCCAGGGCCAGTTCGGCCCGTGCGTCGAAGAGTTGGGGGCGGGTGAGCACAATGACGAGGACGGCCGCGTCGGTGAGTGCCCGCAGCAGCCGGTCGAGGGCGTCGAAGAGCGGCTGCGCGGCCCAGTGGCAGTCGTCGATCACCAGCACCACGGGCTCCGTTTCGGAGAGCCCGGCGAGCAGCCTGGCGAGCGCGGCGCAGGTGTCCTCCGGCGACGGGTGGGGAGTCCCGTTCAGAAGCAGGCCCTGGCGGAGCAGGTCCAGTTCGGGCGACGGTACGGGTGTGCCGCCGCGCCTCAGCAGGTCGGCCACGGCGTCGGCGAGCGGTCCGAGGCTGGGCTGTTCGCCCCGGGACCGGCAGCGCCCGACGCCGTGACGGGGGCCGCCGGCCGCGGTCTTGACCGCGGCCCGGTGGAGCCATTCCCGCACGAGTCTGGTCTTGCCCTGGCCCGCCTCCCCGCCGACCACCAGGCGACCGGCCCGGCGGGTCCGCACCACACGGTCCAACGCGGCTTCGATCAGGGCCAGTTCGTGGGTCCGGCCGACGAAGGCGAGGTCGAAGCGGCGCAGCGCCTCCGGGCCCTCCTCCTCGTCCAGGCCGAGCAGCCGGTGCGCGGCGACCCGGTCGCTCTTGCCCTTGAGCAGCAGCCGGCCTCTCTCCGTCGTCCGGACGCCCGGTCCGGCAGCGGCCAGGGTGTCCGCTCCGATGAGGATCTCCCCGGCGGCGGCGTTCTGTTCCAGGCGCGCGGCGACGTTGACCACCTCGCCGGAGACCATCGCCTGCCGAAGGGTTGCCGAACCCGTGACCGCCTGACCGGTGTTGAGGCCGATGCGCATCTCCAGCCGTACGCCGACGCCCTGCTCCAGCCGGTCGTTGAACTCGGCGAGTGCCTCCCGCATGGCCAGGGCGGCGGCAAGCGCGCGCCGGGCGTCGTCCTCCCGCACGGTCGGCACGCCGAAGACGGCCATCACGGCGTCCCCGATGAACTTCTCCACGGTGCCGCCCTGCTCCTCGATCCGCAGTCTCATCAGGTCGAACCAGCGGAGCGTGACCGAGCGCAGGGTTTCGGCGTCCAGTGCTCCGGAGAGCGCGGTGGAACCCACCAGGTCGCAGAAGAGGACGGTCACGACCTTGCGGCCGGTCGGCTTGGCCGTGACCGGCCCGGGGGCGCACGGGCTGCCGCAGAAGGGACAGAACCGGGCGTCGGGCGGCAGTTCGCTCCGGCACGAGGCGCAAGGCATGGATTCCTCCGGTGGACGCGGGACCGCGGCGCGGCCGGGGTCAGAAGAGAGCGCCGCCCGCCACGTCGGCATGGGCCTGGACCTCGGGAGCCGCCGCGTCGAGCCGCCCCCTGATGTCGACCAGCAGAGCCAGTTCTTCAGGGGCCAGGGCACGCAGGACCTCGTACTGCTCCTCGCTGAGGGCGTCGAGGTCGAACCCCGCGGCGGTCAGCGCCTCCAGGGTGGGCTCGGACGGGGCATCGCCGGACGGGGCGTCCTCGTACGGCACGGTGTCCTCGGTCACGGGTGTCCTCCGGGGTCGGCGGCGAGGGAGAGGAAGAGGCGGGTGAGCAGGTGGGCCGTGTGCAGCGCGCTGACGGAGACGGCGGTCTGCTGTGCCGCGGTCGGCGCGAGTGCGTCGAGCACCCGGTGAAGGTCGTCGAGGTGGCCGCCGTCGAGTTCGGCGTGTTCCCTGAGGGTGCGGAACGCGCCGTCGGGGAGCCCGGTGGTCTCGATGAGGCGGTCGGCGAGCCGGGGCCCGGGGGGGTTGCCCTCCAGCACCGCCATGTACCCGAGCAGCGTGACGGGGTGCTCGTGCTCGATCCGGTAGTACTGCGCCCCGGCGAGTTCGACGACGACGGGGGGCGGCACGGCGGCCGGCCCTGCACCGGCGGCTGCGAGGTCGTCGAGCAGCCAGGCGTCGTGGTCGCGCTCTTCCTCGGCGTGGCGTGTGCAATAGGCCGCGAGGCTCCGCGCGGCCGGGTCGTCCAGCTCGGCGCACCGCTCGGCGGCCCGCTCCAGCAACGGCACCGAGGCCCGTACGAGTGGATGCATGGCTGCCAGGTAGCGCAGGTACCGCTGCCGCAGTCCTTCCGGTCGCCACAGGAGGGCGGTCGCGGCCCTCAGGGCGGTGGTGGTGGGCGCGAGCTTGGTCCTGAGCGCGAAGGATGCGGTCGCGGTCATCGACTGCTCCCCTCCTCGGCGGGAAGGGACTCGACCAGGTGCGCGTAGCGGGCGCACCCCATGCGGCGTACCAGGGCGGCGGGTCCGTCGGCGAGCTGCTGTTCCGTGCTGAGCCGGTCGAGGAGTTCGCCGACACGGCCGCCGGCGTCGCGGGCCGCGCCCGCGAGCGCGTCGGGGCGGTCGGCGAGTGCGTGGCAGCTGCGGCAGTAGCCGTCCGGGGGCGGCGAGGTCTCGTAGCGGGCGTGCAGCCGCCGGGGGCCGACGGCGCGCAGCATCCGCAGCACCGGGGAGCCGAGGGATCGTTCGCGGACGGCCGGCCAGTCGTCGTCGGCGATGTGTCCGAGCCGCAGGTGCGGGGGGACGGGACGGCGGTCCACCGTCCACTGGTTGCAGCAGGCGGCCACGGTCCCGTCGAAGGCGATCACGGGCCATGCCGCGAGGGTGCACGGCGTCGCCCGGGAGCCGTCCGGTCCGGCAGGTGTCGCCCGGACCAGGCCCGCGGCGCGGCCGAGCGGCCGGACCTCGTTGACGAGCAGGGGCACCCGGCCGGCGAAGACGCGGCGGACGTCCGCGACGGCGTCCGCCAGATACGGGTCGTCGGGTCCGGTACCGGTGAGGTGGACGCTGACGGGAATCCCTGCGTCGAGCACGGCCCGCAGGGCGCGCAGCACCTCCGTACGGGGAACCTCGCGCTCGTGGTGGACGTCCAGGCTCGCCGAGAAGTGGTCGAGGGCCGTGATCGCCCGCATGATCCGGTCCGGGACGCGCCCGTCACGGGCGAAGAACATTCCGCTGAGCAGCGCCACGCGGGAGCCCGCGGCGCGGGCGAGACCGGCCAGGCGGGTGGCCAGTTCCGGGAGCAGCAACGGTTCGCCGCCGGTCAGCATGACCACCTCGGGGCGGTCCTGCGTACCGAACGAACCGATGAAGCGCAGCAGGTGTTCCGGGTCGGGCTGCTCGGAGACCGCCATGGAGGAGCTGGTGGAGCAGTGCGCGCAGCTCATGGGGCAGCGGCGGGTGAGCGCCACCAGCAGGCCGCCACAGGGCACCGGTCGCAGGCCGATGAGCTCCGCCAGTTCCACGTCTCCCCCTCTGTACTCGTGCCGCGCGCTCGTGCCGCGCGCGGACCATGCCCCGGATCGTGCCGGTGCGCGGCCAACTACCGGTTCACGAACGCCTGGTGATCGGTTGGTCCGCAGGTCGGGACGGCCGGACGCCGGTGCGCGGCGGCGCGTGCGACAGGGCGGGGCGGGGCGCACCGCGGGGTTCGGGGGCCGTACTGCGTCCGTGTGCTCGGCGTATACCGGCGCCGAACCGGTGGCCAGGCGTTCCCGTACCGGGCGTCCGTAACTTCCTTCTCAGCCGGCGGAACGACGCCGACAACCAAAGGAGAAGAACATGAGCGAGAACATCACCCCCGAGACCGAGAACGAGGACATCGAGGTCGTCGCCCACCGCGAGGACGAAGAGGCCGAGGCCGGCTGCATCGTCAACCACTCCGCGGAGATGTGATCACTCCTCCTCGAGCCTGAGCACCGCGCGGGCCGCCCGGCTCTGGCAGATCCTGCCCAGAGCCGGGGGCCCGCGGCCACCCTGGCACCGGAGCAGCGCCACGCCGTAGGGAGCGGCACCTCATGAAGATCCTTCTCTGCCCGCTCAGTGACGGCGGCTACCTCCATCCGGCGATCGCGGCCGGCCGGGAACTACGGCGCCGCGGCCATCACGTCAGCGTGCTGGGCCGGTCCACCGCGGCGTCCGTCGCCGCCGATGCCGGACTGCCGTTCGCGGCGGCGGAGGACTTCGGCGGCCACCGGGCGTTTTCCGCCACGTGGTGGGGGCCGACCGGCGCGGCGCAGTACCGGGCGACGCTGCGCGTGGCCAAGGAGACGGGGGCCGACCTGCTGGTCACCTCCGTACTGTGCAACGGCGCCCTGCTCGCCGCCGAGGCACTGGACATCCCGGTGGTGGTGGTCGGGCTCTCGGTGCACCTGTGGGACTACCGGGCCGGCGGGGACGACGAGCCGCATCTGGGGCGGACGCGGCAGAGCCGGACCCACGACTGCCTGCGGATCCACGCCGATGTCCGGGGGGAGGTCGGTCTGGCGGGACGGGCCTCACGGTGGGGGGACGAGCCGCTGCTGGGCGACGCGTTGCTGCTGCGGGGGGATCCGGAGCTGGAGTATCCGGGTGCGCGGCTGCCCGAGCGGGTCCGGCACGTGGGGCCCCTGTCCTGGGAACCGGCGCCCGACCCGGCGGAGGTCGAGGCGATCGGGGACCATCTGGCGCGCAACGGCAAGCCCGTCGTCTACGTCCATCTCGGCCGCTTCTTCGAGGGCAGGAGCCTGTGGCCGCGGCTCAACGAGGCCTTCACCGGTGGCCGGTTCCAGGCCGTGGTCGAGCAGGGCCGTTCGACCGACCCGCGGCCCGCCGCGGAGGCCGACATCCTGCTGGTCCGCAAACGATGGATGGGCCCGCTCGTCGACCGCGCCGGGCTCGTGCTGAGCAGCGGCACCTCCGCGCCCGTGCTGGCCGCGCTCCTGCGCGGCCGGCCCCTCGCGCTGTCACCCAACGGCTCCGAGCAGCCCCTGCTCACCGGCGCCTGCCTGCGGGCCGGCGTGGCCGTGCACTTCCCGAACAACCCGGCCGTGGAGGCCTCGGCGCTGCTGGAGTCCGCGTGGCGGGACGACGGTCTGCGGGCCCGTGCCCACGCACTCGGCGGCAGGCTGGCCGCCACCGACAGTGCGGCACGCGCGGCCGACATCGCCGAGCGGGTGGCCGGCGCGTCCGCCGCTCCCACGGCCGGCGCACCCCCCGCCTTCCCGGCCCAGGCCGTCTGTTGAGGAGAACCATGAGTACGCGATCAGTGGGCATGGACGAGGCCGCGGCCGGCCTGTCGGCGGGCGCGCGGCGGTGGATGGGGCTGCACGCGGCGTACCTCGACTCCCCGGCCGCGCACGCCGAACTGCCGGTGACCCCACGGGTGAAGGCCCTCCTGCAGCTCGCGATGCTCCGCCGCTACTGGGAGAAGTGCGCACCCTCGGACCCCGCCCTGGCCGAGGTGACCAAGGTGGTCGAACACGTCTGGCAGCGGCCCGACTTCCCGCAGCTCCTCACCCTCGACGACAGGTACGCACGGCAGTTCGAGCTGATGTACGCGGCACTGGCACCGGCCGGCGCCGCCGCCGACGCGCCCCGTGCCGTGCTGGCCCGGCTCTCTGCCGGCAACTACCTGACGCCGGGCCGCAAGCCGCCGTTCCTGCATCTCGAGGCCAGGTTCTACGCCGATCTCGCGGGCGCCCCGCACGGGTTCGCCCCGTACGAGGAGCTGTACGAGGCGAGTCCGCTCCCCCGCGCCGCCACACTGGCCGTGGCCGACCTGGACGGCTGCCAGGTTGCGCACACCCTTCTCTACCTGAGCGACTTCGGCCTGCGCGATCCGCTCCTTCCCGAGGGGGAACGGGCGCGGGCGCTGCGCGTGGTGGAAAGGCTGACGGACCACTGCGTGGCGCTCGGCGACTGGGACGTCGCGGCGAAGCTGCTGCTCGCCCAGTACTGCCTGGGCGCGGATCCGCTGCGCACCCCCTCCGGCGCGGCCGCCCTGCGAATGCTCGCCGCGGCCCAGGCCCCCGACGGAGCGATCCCCGGACGCTCCGCCACCGAGCGGCTCCCGGCGGACGCCACGCCCGTCGAATACTTCCGCAAGTCCTACAAAGTGACCCTCGTCGTGGCGCTGGTGACGCTGATCGTCACCGGCGGCCGGACCGACGACCCCGCCCTGACAGCGGCAACGGCAACGGCAATACGGGAGACCCTGTGAGCATCGACCAAGCGGTGAATATCGGCCTGCCCGTGAAACTGAGCCCGGCCGCCCCGCCCGCACCCCTCCCCTTTGGCGCCCGTCTCCTGAAGGGCGAGCGGAACTGGTGGTTCCTGGGCCCGGGCGGGGTGGCCCGTCTCCGCGACCACCACGTCTCCGCCGACGGAGCCCTGCGCCCCGACGCGGAGCAGCGGCTGCACGAGAGCGGGATGTTCACCCCCGGCCGGATCAGCGCCTATTCGCTGACCGTCCTCACCAGCACGCACTGCAACCTGGGCTGCGGCTACTGCTTCCAGAACACCGCCCAGGACCAGTTGGGCGGCAGCCGGCCGCCCCGGATCGCCCAGACCCGCCTCACCTCGAAGACCATCACCGAGATCCTCGGCTTCACCGAGCGGCACATGGCCGCCGTCGGCCTGGAGAAGCTCAGGATCCTGCTCTTCGGCGGAGAACCCCTGCTCAATCCGCGGGGCTGCCTGGAACTGCTGGAACGGGCCGCGGGGATCGCGCCGACCTCGGCCTGGATGATCTCCAACGCGACGCTGCTCACCCCGTCCCTCGCCCGTCGGCTCGCGGACCTCGGACTGACGTCCGTCCAGGTCACCTTCGACGGCGACCGCGCCGACCACGACCGGATCCGGGTCGGCCGGGCGGACGGCGGCGCCACCTTCGACAAGATCGTCGGCAATATCGCCAAGGCCTCCGAGGGCACCGCGCTCCAGTGGACGCTGCGGGTGAACGTCTCCCAGGAGACCTTCCACGGCGTGGACGCCCTGGTCGACCGGCTCGCCGCCGCGCTCGACCCCGCCCGGTGCACGCTGTACTTCGCCCGCATCGGCGACGTGGGGGTCGGCTACGCCAACAGCCTGCTGCACACGGGCGAACTCCCGGCCGCCTTCGCCAGGTGGCAGCGCCGGGCCTTGGACCTGGGCTTCACCGTGAGCCGCCCCGGCGCCCGCAAGTCCTGTGCCACCTGCGGTCACACCGACGGCCGCTACGGCGCGGTGGTCAGCGCGGACGGCACCCTGGCCAGCTGCTGGGAGACCGCGGGCAAACCCGACTGGGAGGTCGGCACGGTCGCCGACGGCTACCTGCCGGGCGCGAAGACCCGCGACCGCTGGATCGGCTGCCAGGACCTCTACCGCTACGACGAGGACGCGCGGACGCTCGCGAGGTTCGGCGACGACGTCGACACGGCCCTGCTGGACTACCTGGACGAGACGGGGCGCCTGTAGCCATGTCCTCACCCCTGGAGCGGCTCTGCGCCGGCGCTCTCGGCTGGCTGGGCGGGAACCTGGACCACTTCGACCCGTTCTCGGCGAGCGCCCGGTCGGCGACCCACGGCAAAGCGAAGGCGGCGCTGGAACTGGCCCTCCTCTGCCACTGTGCGGCCCGCCTGGCGGACCCCCCGGAGGCGCTGGGCGAGGCCGGGTCCCTGGTCCGGGGGCTCTGGCAGGACCCGGATTTCCCGCGGCTGTTCGCCGACGTCCCCAAGCACGCCTCCGCATACGGGCTGATCTACGCCGCGCTGGCCCCCGCCGCGATCGACACCGCCCAGGTCCGGGCGACGCTCGCCGGGCTCGACCCCGGGTTCCTCACACCGCTCGGGAAGTCCCCGTACCAGCGCATCGAGATCCGTCACTACGCGGACAAGGCCGGGGTCCGCCACACCGTCGAGCCGTACGCCGAGCTCCTGCCGCACAGCCCGCTCGTCGCGTTCCGTGCGGCCGGGCCCCAGGAGGCGGCGGCGCAGGACGGGGCGCCGCTCACCGGCCCGCAGGCGTACGCCGTGACACACACCGCCTTCTACCTCGGCGACTTCGGCCGGACCGCCCCCGGGCTGGGCGAGGACGCCCTCGCGCACGCCGGGGACCTGGTCGACCGGTTGCTGCGCCACTGCGTCCGGCGCGAGCAGTGGGACCTGGCCGCGGAGCTGGTCCTCACCCGGTTCATTCTGGGGAGCGAACCGCTGGACACGCCCTCGGGAGCCGCCGCAGTGGAGTGCCTGGTCCGGGCCCAGCGGCCCGACGGGGCGATCCCGGGGCGGTCGGCGGCGCTCGCGGCGCACCCGTCGGCCCCGGGCGGTGAGTTCTTCCGGAAGGCCTACCACACGACCCTGGTCACCGCCCTCATGGCTCTGATCGTCTCGTCGCCGAGGCCGTCATGAGACCGCGGCTGACCCTGATCAACCGGGACTACACCCGGCTCTGGATCGGCCAGGCCGTCTCGTCCGTCGGGGACGCCGTCTTCAGCACGACGCTGGTGCTGTGGGTGGCCACCGTGCTGGCGAAGGACGAGTCGTGGGCGCCGCTGGCGGTCAGCGGGATCGTGATGGCGTCGGGTGTAGCCGTGCTGGCCATCGGTCCGCTCGCCGGCGTGTTCGTCGACCGCTGGGACAAGCGCGCCACGATGCTGCGCACCGAGGTGCTCCGCGGCGGCCTGGTGGCCGTGCTGGCGGCCGTCACCTTCCTGCCGGCCGGTACCCTCCCGAGCGGTGTCTGGCTGGCCCTGATCTACGCGACCGTGCTCCTGCTCCACGCGGCCGGCCAGTTCTTCTCCCCCGCGCGCTTCGCGGTCCTCGCGGACCTGGTGACCGGGGACGCCGACCGCGCCCGGGCGGCCGGCATCGGGCAGGCGACCGCCGAGACGGCCTGGATCGTCGGGCCGCCGCTCGCCGCACCGCTGCTGTTCACCGCCGGGCTGCAGTGGGCCCTGCTCCTCAACGGCCTCACGTACGCCGTGTCCTACGTCGCGATCCGTTCCATCGGCGTACGCGCTCCCGGCGCGGGCCCGGCCCGGCCGGGCGAGGCGCAGAAGCCCGCCGAGCGCAGGAAGGGCGCGCTGCGACGGGAGTTCATGGACGGGCTGCGCTTCTTCGCGGGCAGCCGGTTCCTGGTGGCGCTGCTCCTGCTCGCCGTCATAGGCCAGTTCGGGGTCGGGACCCTGGGCACCCTCAACGTCTTCTTCGCCACCGACAACCTCCACGCGGACGCCCACCTCTACGGATACCTCGGCATGGCCATGGGTGCGGGTGGCATCGTGGGAGCGCTGTGCGGGGGCCGGATGGTGCAGTGGCTCGGGGCGCGGCGGACCACCTGGACCGGCCTGCTGGTGAGCGGTGTGCTGCTGGTCGCCTACTCCCGGCAGACCGGCTTCCTGGGCGGTGTCGCCCTGCTCTTCGTCTTCACCGTTCCGCTCACCATGCTGAACACCGCGATGTCACCGCTGCTGCTCGCGGCGGCGCCCCCGGAGTACCGGGGCCGGGTGATGGCCGTGTTCTATCCGGTGACCCGGCTCGCGTCAATGCTCTCCGCGGCCCTCTCCGGCTGGCTCGCCGGATCCGTGCTGCATGACGTCGGGGGCTCGCTCGGCGGGCTCCGGTTCGGCCCCGTCGACACGATCATCGCCGCGTCGGGGCTGATCGTCGTCCTGGCCGGTTTCTTCGCGATGGCGGCCCTGCCCGGCAGGCAGGGCTCGTCGCACGACGATTCCCGGCCGAGGACCGGACCGCAGACACGGCCGCAGACCCCACCGAAGTCCCGGCAGAAGACCCGTCCGTTCGCGCACGGACGCCTGACACGAAGGAGGACGGACATGCCCGACACCGGTACGGCGGACCCTGGGCCGACGGAGCGCGAGGACATCGAGGTCGTCGCCCACAACGACGACGAGGAGCTCTCCGCCTGCGTCATCAACCGGTCCAACGACCTCTGACCCACCGACGGATGAGGGAGCAACGAGTGAGCCCGGAGCCCCGCCGCTACCCGCACGCGGAGCGGCAGGACGTCGTCGAGGAACTGCACGGTCTGCGCGTTCCCGACCCGTACCGCCCGCTGGAGGACGCCGAGTCCCCCGCGACACTCCGGTGGGGCGCGGAGCAGGACGCGCTCTACGAGGCGCAACGGGCGTCCTGGACGGACCTGGAGCACTGGAGGGCGGAGGTGGCGGCGATCGACGCCGTGGACCGCGCCCGGGCTCCCGAGGTCCGCGGCGGCCGGGTCTTCTGGCTGCGGCAGGACGCCGGTCAGGAGCATCCGGTACTCATGGTGGCGGAGGCCGGGGCGGACACGCCGGAGCGGGTGCTGCTGGACCCCAGTGCCCTCGACCCGTCCGGACGCACCGTGCTCGACGCCTGGGAGCCCTCCGTGGAGGGCGACCTGCTGGCCTTCCAGGTGTCCCGGAACGGCACGGAGGACTCGGTGCTCCAGGTGCTCGACGTGGCCACCGGGAGGATCGTCGACGGGCCGGTGGACCGGGTGCGGAGGTCGTCGATCGGCTGGCTGCCCGGCGGTGAGGCGTACTACTACGTCCGCAACCTCGCCCCTGCGCTGCACCCCGGCGAGGGGCGCTACCACCGCCGGGTGTGGCTCCACCGGGTCGGCACGGACCCCGCGGCGGACGCCCTGGTCTTCGGCGAGGGCCGGGACAGGACCCAGTTCTACAGCGTCAGCGTGACCGCGGACGGCCGCTGGCTCGGCGTCACTGCCACGCTCGGCACCGGCCGCGGCACCGATCTGTACCTGGCCGACCTGTCGCAGGGGCCGCTGGAGCGGCCGGAGCTGCGGCCCGTCCAGGAGGGCATGGACGCCGCCACCCGCCTGCACGCGGTGCCGGGCACGGGCCCGCGGGACCTGGTGTGGCTGCGCACCGACCGCGACGCCGCCCGCGGACGCGTCGTCGCGTGCCGGCCGGCGGAACTCCACCTGGGCCCCGGCGCCTGGCGCGAGGTGATCCCCGAACGGCCCGACGCGGTGCTCACCCACCTCGTCGTACTGTCCGGCCCGGAGCTGAAGCACCCGCTCGGCCTGGCCGCCTGGACCCGCGACACGGTTGCCGAGGTGACCGTGCACGATCTGGTCGAGGGCCGGCAGACCGCCACGGTTCCGCTGCCCGGCACCGGAGCGGTCGGCGACTTCTCGGCCGGAGCGCCCGGCGGTCACGAGGCCTACTTCGCCTACACCGACTTCGTCACACCGCCGCGGGTGCTGCGCTTCGACGCCCGGACCGGTCGGGCGACGCGCTGGGAGCGCGACGCCCCGGACGCCCCGGGCGTCGGCGGCGCGGTCACCCGCCAGGTCGCCTTCCCCTCGCGGGACGGCACGACGGTGCGCATGTTCGTGATCTCCCCCAGCGGCCGTCCGGACGTGCCGCGCCCCGCGCTGCTCACCGGCTACGGCGGCTTCGGCAAGACGATGTCCCCCCGGTACCGCGCCCAGGTCCTCGCCTGGGTCAGGGCCGGTGGGGTGTTCGCCTGGGCGGGCCTGCGCGGCGGCGGCGAGGAGGGCGATGCCTGGCACCGGGCGGGAAGCGGGCGGAACAAGCAGAACACCTTCGACGACTTCGCCGCGGCCGGCGACTGCCTGCTCGCGGAGGGCTGGACCGAGCCGGGCCGCCTCACGATCATGGGCGGCTCCAACGGCGGGCTGCTGGTGGGCGCCGCGCTCACCCAGCAACCGGGGAAGTACGCCGCCGTGGTGTGCATGGCCCCCCTGCTGGACATGGTCCGCTACGAACGGTCCGGCCTCGGGCCGAGCTGGACGCCCGAGTACGGCAGCGCGCAGGATCCTGCCCTGCTGCCGACGCTCTTCGGCTACTCCCCCTATCACCGGGTCACGCCCGGGACCGCCTACCCGGCGGTGCTGCTGGTGGCCGCGGACGGCGACACCCGGACCGATCCGCTGCACGCCCGCAAGATGTGCGCCGCCCTCCAGCACGCCTCTCGTGGCACCGGTCCGGTGCTGCTGCGGCTGGAGCGCGGCGTCGGTCACGGCGACCGGTCCGCGTCCCGCGGGGTGGCGCTGCAGGCCGAGTGCCTCGCCTTCCTCGCGGAACAGGTGGGGCTCCCCGCCCCGGGAGGGCCCGGCCCGGCGACCCCGTGACACGCCTGCTTCGGTCGCCCGACGTGGGCGGCCGGAGCGGGCCGCGGGGCGCCGCTCAGCCCGAGACCGGCACGGGGATCCCGAGCCCCGAGCCGCGCACGTACATCCGTATCAGGTGCGGCAGTTCGTACTGCGCCGCGTGCGCGGTCACCTCACCGCAGGGCGAAGTCACCATTCCGGCGTCGATGAGCGCCTCCACCTTCCGTACGGCGTGCCGCTCGTCGCAGCCGAGGGCCTCGGCCGCCTCGGTCAGGCCGAAGGGACCCTCCCCGGTGCCGGCGGCCAGCCGTCCCGTGTCCCGGCCCCATTCCTCCGGCAGCGCCTCCCAGCCGTGGGCCAGCCACCGCCGGACGGACACGTCCCCGGAGGCCAGTTCGTCCAGCGCCCCCGCGGGGTCGGTGAGCCGGTCCGCGAACTCCCGCAGCGGCACGTGGCGGAGCACCGCGAGGCGCATCCCGCTCACCCGGACCGCCAGGGGCGAGCCGCCGCAGGCGCGCACGATGCGCAGGGCGGCCTCCCGGTCGGCCCGCACCCGGCTCCGGCCGACGAGCCCGGCGAGCAGTTGCATCGACTCGGCGGTGCCGAGCGGTGGGACGCAGATCCGGTGCACGGGCGCGAGACCGCCCAGCTGGCCGCGCGCGGTGAGCAGCATCCTGCCCCGCCCGCCGCACGGGAGCAGCGGTCGTACGGCGCGTTCGTCGGGCACGTCGTCCAGGATCACCAGCACGCGGTGCTCCGCAAGCCACTCCCGCCACGCCTCGGGCCCGGACAGCCCGATCCGGCCGGTCCGTTCGCCGAGCTCCGCGAGCACCGTCGGCAGCGGGCGGGTACGGCCGTCCTCGTCACGCAGGGAGACGCAGAGCCGCCCGTCGGGGAACCGGTCGCCCAGCAGATGGGCGGCCCGCACGGCGAGCGCGGTCTTGCCGGCCCCGGCAGGGCCGGACAGCAGTACGGTGCGGCCGGCACCGTCTGCCTCCAAGAGGTCCGTGAGAGCCCCCAGTTCCTCGCCGTGTCCGGTGAAGTCGACGAGGTCGGGCGGCAGGGCCGTCGATGGCCCTGCCGCCGATGACACAGCGGCCGGCGGCCGGGCGGCCCCGCCCGCCCCGGACCGGCCGTCACCCGCGAGGATCATCCGGTACCGGGCCGTCATCGCGCCGCCCGGATCCAGGCCCAGTTCCCGGGCGAGGAGCTGCCGGTAGTCGTCGTACGCCGCGAGCGCCTCGGCCTGCCTGCCCGACCCGCTCAGCGCGCACATCCAGGCGGACCGGAGCCGCTCCCGGAGCGGGTGCCGCTCCACCAGGTCGCGCAGCCCCTCGACCACCGCCGCCGCGCCGCCCAGCTCCAGCTCCGCCTCCGCCCAGCTCTCGTAGGCGCTCAGGTGGTGCAGCTCCAGCCGCTCGGCCTCCTCCGTCAGCCGGGGCGACTGCCGCAGATCGTCGCCCAGCGGTGGCCCCTGCCACAGGTCGAGGGCCTGGCGCAGCAGTCGGGCGGCCGTGCGGGGCTCCTGCCCCTCGGCGGCCCGCACCAGGGAGCGGAACCTCAGGAGGTCGAGCTCGTCCTCCGCCACGCGCAGCACGTAGCCGCCTCCTGTGTGGGCGAGCCGCGGCCGGTCGCGGTCGTCATCCGCGAGCAGCGCGCGCAGGGCGCTGACGTACACCTGGAGGTTCTTGCGGGCGGTGCGCGGGGGCTCGTCCTGCCAGACCGCGTCGGTCAACGCGTCGACGGTCACCGGGCTGTTGGCCGAGCCGAGCAGGGTTGCCAGCACGACCCGCTGCTTCAACGGGCCGAGGGGCAGCGTCCGGTCGTCCCGGTGGACCGTGAGCGGGCCGAGGACGGAGAACCTGAGCAGGCCGGGTGGCACTGCGGTCTGCGCTGACGGACTCGGCATCGAGCGGACCTCCGTAGGGGTACGGGAGTGGGTCGGTCCCCTCGATGATCCACGGCGCGTACCCGTCACACATCGGGGCCGGGCCCGTACAGTCGTGCCGCCCGTGACGGTGTCATGGGGGACCGGGCCCCCATAAAGTCGGGGGCGTCCCCCATCCCGGCGGCGCAGGGTGTCGCAGAGCACCGGGGGCGGGGATCTTCACTGCAGGGGTGGGGTGTTGAGGGCCGGACGCCCTTCAGACATCCGCGTGCTCCGCCGACAGGGCGCACAGGGCCGAGCGGTCCGCGGAGCCGGTCTTGGTCATCAGGCTCGCCATGTGCTTCTCCACCGTACGGGGCGAGATGGACAGGCTCTGGGCGATCTGCTGGTTGCCGGGCCGCTGTGCGAGCAGCACGAACACCTCGTACTCGCGCGGCGTTACGCCCGCGGTGCGCAGAGCCGCGGGGATCCGCTCCCGGCCGCCCCGGCGCTGCGGGACGCTGGCCCCCGCCTGCCGCAGGACGGCCCGGCAGGCCCCGGCCAGCGGGGGTACGCCCGCCTCGTGGAAGTACTCCTCGGCGGTCCGCAGCCAGGCGACCGGCTCACCCCAGGAATCGGCGAGCGCCGCCTCTGCGGTCAGACGCAGGGCGAGGTGCCACGCCTGCGGAAACACCGTGGCCGCACGGCCGGCCCGCTCCACGGCGCGTTGCGCACCGGCCGCGTCGCCGTCCCGGCCACGCAGCACCGCGTCGGCCATGCCGAGGAACATCCTGTTCCAGGCCAGCTGCCCGCCCGGCGAGGCCAGCGCCTCCCGGTACGCCTCACGGCCGCCCTCCTCGCCGTCGAGGATCCGTAACAGGGGTCCGAGGCCGTACCGGCCGCTGAGGTAGAAGAAGCTCGGGTGCTCCCGCTCCCACGCCAGCGCCGCGTCGAGCTCGGTCCTCGCCCGCTCCCGGTCCTCCCCCATCAGCGCGCCCATGGCCTGGCACAGTCCGCGCTGCAGGGGAACGAGCATGGACTCCTCCCCACCTGCCCGGCGGAAGCGGGCCAGGGCTCTTTCCTGATCGCGGGCCCGCCCCTGGTGGGCGGCGAGCGTGGCGTCGACGAGCAACAGGTAGCGGTGGGTCGACAGGTTCTGGAGTCGGGCGCTGGCCTCCACCGACCGCTCGACGATCCCCCGGGCCCGGTCCCATCGTCCGCCCAGCACGCTCTGCATGGCGAGCAACCCGTCGACGGCCTGGAGCAGGGCCAGCGAACCGAGTTCGTGAGCCGCCGTACGGGCGGTCTCCAGACGGGTCGCCCCACCGGTCCGCATGAACGCGTTGGTGCCCAGCCGCACCAGCGCCTCGGCCCGGTACACCGCGAGCCGGTGCTCCTCGGCGACCGCCAGCATCCGTTCCAGGCAGGCGTCGGCCTCGTCGAACCCGCGTTCCCGGGACAGCATGGCCAGCAGCTGCCACGCCTGGCAGGCCACCACGGGCCGGCCGCGTTCTTCCGCCGTGAGCGCGGCGCTTCGGGCGGAACGTTCCGCCTGCTCCAGCCGCTCACGATCGCCCTCGCCGCCCCGGTCCACCGGGCCGCGCCCCTCGCCCCGGCCGTCCCGCTCCGGCAGCAGCGCGAGGTGGCCCTCGACCACCGCGAGCGCCGCCTCCTGCTCCGGGCGCGGGGCGATCCCCAGCACGGCGCGGGCCGCCCGGATCCGGCGGCGCGCCTCGTCCTGCTGCTCCGCCATGGTGGCGACCCACGCGACCTGCGTGTGCGCCTGGGCCCGTTCCTCCGCGGCACGCGATCCGATGGGCGCCGGCGCAAGATCGTCGAGCAGGGCGGCCGCCTCGTCGAGCCGCCCGGACTCGGCCTGGGCGATCGCCAGCTGCACCGTGACCTCATCCCGCTCCTCGTCGGCCGCGAGCCCCCGGGCGCGCTCCAGCAGCACGGCGGCCGAGCCGGACGCACCGGCGTCCAGCATCTGCCGGCCGACCTGGGCGAACTGCCGGGACGCGGCCACCTTGTCGCCCGCCGCCAGCCGCAGGGTGGCCACCAACTGACGATGATCGCCCGGCAGTTCGGCGGCGCAATCCTCGATGGCGGAGGCCGCGCGCCGGGCCAGCGCGGCCTGCTCGGCGGGCGGCAGCGAGGCCCTGAGCGCGTCCGCCGTCAGAACGTGACGGAAAGTGTAGTGGTCGTGGGCGGCCCCGTCCGGGGCGATGATCCCCACCTCGGAGGCCGACCGGAGATGGGCGAACAGCGCCCGGTCGTCGAGTCCGGTCACCGCCCTGAGAGCCCCGACGGAGAACCGGCCGCCGAGCGTCGCCGCGACGAGCAATAACTCGCGCACCGGTTCGTCGAGCCGGTCCAGCCGGCGCGCCCAACTGCGGACCGCGCCCGTCGGTACCGTCGCCTCGCCGTCCTCCTCGAGCCGCCACCCGCCGTCGGCCCTGCTCAGCCGTCCCGTGTCCAGCAGGTCGGCGAGGAGCACCTCCACCAGGTACGGGTTCCCGCACGCCCACTGCGCGAGGTGCCGATGCACGGCCGGGGGCACCTCACCCGGTCCGACGTCCAGACACGCGGCCGCCATGTCCCGTACGGCGGCTTCGTCCAGCGGCCCCATCTCACCCAACGAGGCGGTGTTGCGCAGCTCGGCGGCGAGCGCGAGGTCCAGTGCGGGGCCGGGGTCGGGCCGGAGCGTGCCGACCAGGAGGACCGGCAGTTCCGCCACGTTGTCGACGACGTATTCGACGACCGCGATCGTCTCGGTGTCGGAGTCGTGCAGGTCCTCCAGAAGGATCACGCAGCCCCGCTCGCGGCCGAGCACCGCCAGTAACCTGAGCAGCGCCTCGGCCAGTTCGACCAGTGAGATCGCATATCCGGGCGCCACCGCGTCGGCCCGCCACTCCGGTACGAGGCCGGCCAACGCGGGCCGGTAGGGCTGGAGTTCGGGATCGTCCGGAGCACCCGCCGCCCGGAACCGGGAGGACAGCGCCTCGACCAGGGGCCGGAAGGGCACGACGAGCCCGGTGGACGTGGCACGGCCGCGCAGCACCGGCATGTCCCGGTCGTACGCGCGCAGGGCGCACTCGCCGGCCAGCCGGGACTTGCCGATCCCCGCCTCCCCGACGAGGAACACCGCCCGTCCGGCACCTTTCCTGACGCTCTCCAGGGCCTCGTCCAGCAGCCGGATCTCGGCGTCCCGCCCCACGATGACCGACGACGTCGCTCGCATGGGCGCAGGCTACTTGATCTTTTTCACGCACGGCAGAGGGCCGGGGGACCCCCCGGCCTCCGCTCGATCAGTCAAGACGTCATCCCGGCCAGATCACCGGTCGACGTTCCCGTCCTCCCTTCAGAACAGCGTGAGGGATCCGGTGGTGAAGGGCATGTCCAGGGAGGCGGCGGTGTCGGAGTCCGACGTCCTGAGCAGGCGGCTGCGCAGTCCCAGCGTCCCGCTCGCCCCGAACGTCACCTCGCCCAACGGGTGGTCGTGGGCGGCGGTCTCCGCGCCGGCGCTGCTGTCGACGTACCTCACCGAGTCGTTGATCTGCATGGTCGTCGTCCGTTCCTCGTAGCCGCAGGAGTGGTGGTCGTGCTGAGCTGTGCGGTGGTGCGGTGTGTCGGGTGGTGCGGTGTGTCGGGTGGTGCGGTGTGTCGGGTCGTGCGGTGTGTCGGGTCGTGCGGTCGGGTGCTTCGTGGGGGGGCATCGCAGGCGGCGGCCCTGCATGATGCCGGGTGCGCGGTCCGCCCGGGGCCGTCTCTTCCGGATCTTGCTCCCCCGGCTACCGCTGGGAGGTGCCCCCGGGCCCGCGCTCGGCCGACAAGATCCGGAAGAGACGGCCTAGCCGGCTGCATTCAGGAGGAGCGCGGACGGCACGCGCTCCGGGAACCCCGCCCGGAGGAGTCCGTGCCCGATCCCCGCCAGCCCGGTCAGCAGGCCGGGATGCGGAACCCCGTCCGGGGCGCCGCTGCGGGCACCGGTCTCCTCGACGGATGCGAGGAGTGCTCCGGCCCGACGGATCCAGTGCGCACGCAGCTCCGGGACCGCGCTGTGGCCCAGGAGTTCGCACAGTCCGGCCTCGCCGTGGCAGAGGCTGTCGTCGGGAGCCGGCCTGTCCCTGCCCAGCCCTTCGGCGGCCCTGCGGGACCAGGCCGCGAGGTGCGGGTCGTCCAGGGCACCCGGCGCGTCCAGCACCGCGAGCGCGATGCCGGCGCGCCCCCGGCACCAGGCCGAGGCGCGGGCTCCGGGCGGGGGCCCGTCGGCGGGAACCCGCAGGGAGGATCCCCCGCGGCCGCCCGGCCCCCGGGCTCCGTCGGGCTCTCCGGCCACGGCGGCCCGCAGCGCGGACAGGCCCGCGAGCCGGTAGCGCTCGCTGCCCTCGGCCGCCCCGACCCCGGAGCCCCGGGTGGCCGCGTTCCCGACCCCGGCCTCGACCCCGGCACCGGCTTCGGCCTCGGTCTCGGCTGCCTCGGCGAACCGCAGCAGGGCCCAGCCGAGCCCGGCGGCCCCCGTCGTGAAGCCCCGCCCGCCGGCCGTGGGGTCGGCGACCAGCAACCGGTCCGCGCAGGCCCGCGCGTTCCTCCGGGTCTCCTGCCCCTCCGCACCGGCAGCGGCTCCCGAGCCACTGCCGGAGCCGTCCCGGTGCGCCGCCAGCAGCGCGACGAGCCCGCCCGCGACACCCGCGCCGACCCCGTGCTCCCCCTCGGAGAGAGCCGCCGCGCCGGCCAGCCGCAGCATCGCGGACGCCCATGAGCCGACCTCCGGATCGTCCAGCAGCCGTGCCGTCCCGGCGAGCGCGTACGCGATGCCGCCGAGGCCCGAGAAGGCCCCCGAGCCCACCGCGCGGAGGTCCGCGGGCCGGCCGCTCAGCGCGTCGAGCAGCTTCGGCACCGGCGCCAGGGCCGTACGGGCCACCTCCGCGTAGTGTCCGGCCCCGGTGAGCGCCGCCAATTCGGCCAGAAACAGTGCCGTCCCGGTGTACCCGCCTGCCAGGTCGGCCGGCATCGGGCCGATCCGCCAGTAACGGTCGTCCAGGAGCTCCAGGCCGATCCAGTTGCTGCGCGGTCCTTCGCGGTACGCGAGGGAGACCAGCCGGTCCCCGACGGAACGGGCCGCCGACAGCAGCCGCTCCGGCTCCGGGGCGCGCTCCGCCGTACGGCTGCGCCGGTCCCGGACGGGCCGGTGCACGGGCGCGCGGGAGGCCGTCGCCATCGCGGCCCGCACGATCCACTCCTGGTCCTGGCGGTCGACCGTGTCCAGGGCGGCGAGCCGCGCGGCGACCCGGGCGATCCCGGTCCGGTCCGTACGGCCGGCCAGGGCCCGCTCCGGCGCGCCCCACAGGCGGTCCCGGCCCGGACGGGCGGTGAACAGCGGTACGTCCCCCGCCCAGAGCTGGGCGATCTCCTCGTCCACCAGGTCGGGCGCGAGGACCGTCCCGAGCACGTCGGTCCGCAGGGTCTCCAGAACCCGCTGCCGCTCGCCCGCGTCCTTGAGCAGATCGGGGTGCGTCGACTCGTCGAGCAGCGTGCTGTACACCCAGGTGGGACGGACCAGCACCCGCACTTCGTCCTCGGCGAACGCCTTCAACAGGGCAGTCTCGTGCAACAGTTCCTCCCTGGCCGCGGCGATGGCCGTGTACCCGGCGCGGAATCCGGCGCAGAGCGCCTCGATGTGGGCCGCCGGCTCGACGGGCCCGCCGCCCGCAAGACGTGGCCGGTTGGCGGACTCGCCGAACCTCCCGGCCCTGCGCACCAGCCGCATCCGGTCGGTACCGGCCTCGGCCCAGTCCGCCCGGAGGACGGGCGACGCCGCTTGGAGACCGCCGCCCACCGCGGACACGTCCAGGGCGCTGTCGTCGCCCACCAGCAGTTGGGGCAGCAGCCCGACGCGGTACACCGACTCGTGGAGTGCGCGGGCGGCGGGGTCCTCCGTGGCGGTGGCCGTCGTCGGCGGGTGGAACAGCGTCTCGACGTCGATCAGCACGGGGTGGGCGCCGACGGCGATCAGGTTCTCGTGGTGCAGGTCGGTCCCGTCGATCAGGTGCAGCAGCGCCAGCAGCGCGCCCTGGCGCCGGTAGAACGTCTCGACCTCCTCGGCAGAGGCGCAGGGCGCCGAGCCGACGAACTCCACCCACCCGTAGTCACCCCGGTCGAGCAGCCGCAGCGTACGGAGGTCCACGGAGTCGGGCAGGCCGTTGAACCAGGCGACGAGGTCGTTGAAGTGGCCGTGCACGGAAAGGGGCCGTGGCTTGTACACCAGCCGGGTCCCGTCGGCGAAGCGCAGCAGCATCACGCTCCGCCCGCCGCGGTGACCGTCGCCGGCCCCCGGCTCGACACCAACGACCAGCCCCGGGTCCCCGCCGGACTCCAGGAGACCGGCGGTCAGTCGGGCGTGGTCGTCCGCCAGCCGCTCCAGCGCCTCCGCGACGGCGTCCGCCGCATCCAGCGCAGCCCGCCCCAGGATCCGCGCCAGCACCGGGCGGCCGGCCAGCAGGGCCGTCAGGCCGCTCCGGGACGCGACTCGCCCCAGAAAGTCCCGGAACCGGGCCCGCGTGTCGTCCCCGTCGAGCCGCCCGGCGCTCCGCGCCTCGTACAGCTCCAGCACCAGCGTCCGCGCCGCTGCCCGTGCCAGCCTGCCGCTGAGGTGCCTCTCCAGGTCGTCCCGCACGGCCGTCATGTCCACGAGCCTGCGGGCCCGTTCCGACACGCCCCGCTCCAGCCGCTCCCCCGCGCAGACGGTGAAGGGCCGCAGCACCCACTCGAAACCGCTCAGCCCCGGACGGCTCCCCTCGGGCGCCACGGTCTCCTCGTTCCCCTCGGGCGCCACGGTCTCCTCGTTCGCCACGTTCCCCTCGGGGGCCGCGGCCTCCTCGGGGGCCACGGCCTCCTCCGGCGCGACCGCCGACGCCTCCTCGGCGAACACGGCCCAGTCCGGCCGCCCTTCACCCCCGCCACCACCGACGAGACCGGCCTCCCACCACCGCTCGACCGCCGACAGCTCAACCCCGGCCCGCCCCTGCCCAGCCACCCGTGCCCCTCCCCGAGCCCGTCCCCAGCGCTCCGCGCCACGCCCGATCCTGGTACGAGGGGTGCCTCCCCCACATGGGGAAGAGACCCCCATGTTTTCTCCACCAGGCCTCGAGCACCCGCGCCCTGCGGCGAAACGGTGGGATACCGGATACCAGTCGCATGCCGTCGCCGAACCGTTCCCATACCTGCCGGTCCTAGCGTCCTGCACGACCACCGCAGCCACCGCGGCCGCCCACCACCACCCTGCGAGGAGATCCCGTGCTCGAAGGCTTCGGCGAAGCGCTCGCGGACCGGGAGTACTACCTGCCGCTGACCAGCGCGGCCGACCCCGGTCCGCGCTTCGCTCCCCGCGAGGTGCCACCGGGCGTGCGCGGCGCCGCCCAGGGCATCTGGACGCTCTGGGGCGATCCGCGGACCGGGCTCGCCGAGCAGGGCTGGAAGATCCACGTGTCCGCGCGGCTGGACCGCGCGCAGCACGTGCTCGACACGGTCGCCGGCATCTGCTTCTCCGAAGGCGTTCCGTTCAAGCACCTGAGCGCCCGGCTCTTCTTCCTGTTCCTCCATCACAAGCACGCCGGGCGGGCCCAGTCGGGCAAGTTCTGCGCCGTCTACCCGCCCGACACGGCAACGGCCCGCCGGCTGCTGGAGCGCCTGAGCGGCGCGCTCGACGGGGAGGAGGGACCGTACGTCCTCACCGACCGGCGCTTTCGCGACTCGCGGACCGTCCACTACCGCTACGGCTCCTTCGGTGCCCGCAGCCGGCTGCGGGCGGACGGCACCCGGGAGGGGGTCGTGCGCGACGGCTCCGGCCGCGAGGTCGTGGACCTGCGGCTGCCCGCCTTCCAGCTGCCCCCGGGGATCACGGACCCCTTCGTCGAGCACGAGGAACAGCCGCACGCGGGCCCCATCCTGATCCGCGACTACGAAGTGACCCGCGCGGTGCGCCTGAGCAACGCCGGCGGCGCCTACCAGGCCCGGGACCGGCGGACCGGCCGCACGGTCTTCGTCAAGGAGGCCCGCGCCCACAACGGGCTGGTCTTCGACGGGACCGACGCGCAGCAGCGGCTGCGGCACGAGTACCGCGTGCTGCGCGAGCTGCACGCGGCCTCTCCCGGGGTGGGCCCGGAGCCGCTGGACCACTTCACGGAGTGGGAACACGACTTCCTCGTCACCGAATACGTCGCGGGGCAGCCGCTGGTGGGCTGGCTGAGCCGGTCCTCCCCGCTGGCCCGCGCCGATCGCACGGCCGAGTCCGTCGCCGCGTACTACGAGGCGTGCCGGCGCCTGCTGGCCTCGCTGGACTCCTCGCTCGAGCGGCTGCACTCCGCCGGCTACCGGTTCGGTGACCTCAGCCCGGGCAATGTCCTGGTCACGCCCTCGGGCGGGGCCCGGCTGGTGGACTTCGAAGCGGCCTCGGCCCTGTCCGCGGCGCCCTCCGCGATGGGCACCCCGGGGTTCGCGCCGCCGCCGGGCCTGCTCCGGGCCGACACCGACCCACTGCTGCAGGACCGGTACGGCATGTCGGCGGTCGCGCTCGCCTGCCTGGCGCCGTTCAACGAGACCGCCGCACACGCGCCCGCCAACCTCGTACTGCTGCGCCGCGATCTGGCGGACCTGGCTCCGCCGCACGACCTGTGGCAGCGGGCGACCGCCTTCCACCTGACGCAGGACCGGACGGAGGACCTGACGGGCCGGGCGGAGGGCCAGGACGCCCCCGGCCGCCGCCTGCCCTCCCCCGCCGAACCGGACACCGGTCCGCGCGGCTGCCTCGAGCGGCTGGCCGAGGAGGTGACCGCGGGGCTGCTGGAGATGGCTGACGCCGGCCGGCCGGACTGGGCCTTCCCGCCCTCGCCCGAGGCGTTCCGGACCAACAACGTGTGCCTGGCCTACGGCACGGCCGGGGTGGTGCACGCCCTGCACCGCGCCGGGGCCCCGGTGCCGGAGGAGATCCGCGAACGCCTGCGCCGCGACACGCTGGCGCTGCGCGGCACGCTGCCCCCCGGACTGCTCGTCGGCTCGGCCGGCATCGCCCGGGTGCTGGCGGGGCTCGGCCTGCTGGACGAGGCCCTCGACCTGCTCCGGGACGCAGACGACCACCCGCTCACCGACTCGTGCGGCACGCTGGCCGGCGGGCGGGCCGGGGTCGGCCTGGGCTGGCTCGCCCTGTACCGGCTGACCGGGGACCACAGCCACCTGGAGCGGGCCGCCGCGACAGGGGAGCGCCTGCTGCGCACCCGCGACCTGCCCGCCACCCTCGGCGCACACGATGCCCGCGGTCTGCTGCACGGCCGCTCGGGGCTCGCCCTCTTCCTCCATCGCCTGGCCCGCGACACCGGCGACGCCCGGTGCCTCGAGGCGGGTCGCCTGCTGCTCCATCAGGAGCTGGACCGGACCTTCCCGCTGGACGACGGTGCCCTGTCCATCTCCGACAACGCGCAGCTCACCCGCGCCATGCCGTACCTGGCCACGGGTGCGGCCGGGGTCGCGGCGGTGCTCACCCGCTACGTCGCCACCGCCCCGGACGAGCGCTGCGCCGCGGCGCTGCCGAGGCTGGTCGCCGGCATCCGGGTCTCCTGCGCCACGAAGGAGGCGGGCCTGTACCGGGGGCTCGCCGGCCTGACCTGGTTCCTGACCGAGCACGCCGAGCTCACCGGTACGGACGCCGCCCGCGGCGACGCCGTGCGCGCGGCGACCGGCCTGCTGAAGTACGCCGTCCCGTACCGGCGCGGCGTCCGTTTCCTCGGAGCGGGTTCGCAGCGGTTCACCGCCGACCTGTCCAGTGGCGGGGCCGGTGTCCTGCTGGCCCTGCACCGCCTGCTGGCCGGCCCGCTCCTGACGGAGCCCCACCACGCGCGTCCCCGGATCCCTGCCGCCGACCGGCGGTACCGGGCGGGCGTCCCATGACCGCCTCGGTACGGCGGCGAGCAGCTCCGTGCCGAGGCGTGCAGTTACCGACCGACACAACCCCGAGAAGAAAGCAGAGAGCACCCATGAGCCAGATCCTCGCGCTCCAGGCACTGGACACCGAGCCGGAGTCCGATTCCGTCTTCCCCTGCTTCAGCGTCGCCTGGAGCATCACCGACATCTTCCCGGACCCGATGTAACGAGCGAGCCGGTACCCGGAAGGGCCGGGACGGGTGGCCCTGCCACCGGTCCCGGCCCGGTGCGTTCTGAGGGAGCGCCTGACGACAGGACCTGAGGAGGGCTGGTCGCGGATGGCGATGGCCCGGTCGGCACGAGCGGCCGCGGTGCTCTCCGACACGTAGCGGCACCATCGCGCGCCGGGCGCAGTCGGGCAGGGGACTCACGTCACGTCACCAGGTGCAGTGACGTTCCCGCGATGCCCAGTCGTATGCTCTGGCCCCACGTCAGCTCCAGGGCGTCGCCCTCCATGCCGTCGCCGAACACCACCATCCGGTCCGACTCCACGGTCAACTGCAACCTCTGCCCCTGTCCCAGCTCACCGGCGACCATCGTCGTGCCGGTCGTGGGAGAGGGCCAGGCCTCCCGTACGAACCACAGGAGCCGCCGGTCGCCGGGGGCCGGCAGCTCCGCCCGGCTGCCGCGCTCCTGCCACAGGGAACGCAGCCAGCCGGTGGCGCCCGTGCCGGTGCCCACGAGCACCCCGGAGGATGCCTGGGCCTCGCCCGGGCCCGTGTCGCCGTCGGGGCCGAGGCGGTAGCGGGCGGTCTGGTGACCGGGCGACCCCAGGTAGATCTCGTTGAGTGCGAGAAGGCGCTGGGTGTCGTCGGCGACGGCCTCGACCATGGTCAGCTCATCTGCCGTGCCACCGGCAGCGGTCGCCGCACGCAGCAGGGCGGCCGCGTCGGCGCAGCGGTGGCGGACCAGGACCCCCGGGTTGCGCCCCGGGTCGGTGTCGATGCCCACCACCGGCTGTCCGTGCAGGTACTTCGCGGTGTTGGCGACCAGACCGTCCTGGCCGATCACGACCACCACGTCCTCCGGAGCGAACAGGAAGCGGTCCAGGTCCGCCCGCTCCACCCGGGAGCTGCGCCAGGTGAGCGGCACCGCAGCCGCCACCTGGCGCAGAGCATGCAGGGTGCGCTCGTGGCGGCGGTGCACCTCGTCGATCGACCGGCCGCGGCTGGAGAGGAAGAACGCGGCCTGCCCGTGCGTCCCGTGCCGGGCGAGCAGTTCCTCGTACTCGGTCCGGCGGTGCACGAGGACCGCCCGCGGGGCCAGGCTCACGCGCCCGTGCCGCCTTCCGAGCGTCCGAGCCTGGTGAGGAGCCCCGTGAGGACGTCGGGCGAGAGCGTGATGCTCTCGATCCGCGGCAGGTTCTCCGCCAGCCGGGTCGCCGCCAGGGCGTGCAGGGTTCCGGGGGCGGCTTCGTCGTGTACGCGCAGCCAGGCGGCCTGGACCTCGGCGCGCGCCGCACCCGTCTCGCGCGCCGCCTCGGCGTCCGCGCGTGCCAGGCTGACCTTGCGCGCCGCCTCGGTCTCGGTCCGGATTCCGTCCGCCGCCGCCTTCTCCTCGGCCTCGCGGCGGGCGTTGGTGCCGCGCTGGTCGATCAACTGCTCCTCGCGCCTGGCCAGTTCGATCTGACTGGCCAGTTCGTTCTCGGCGATGGCGCGCTCACGTTCGACGGCGACGGCCCGCCGTTCATAGGTGGCCCGGTCCGCCTCCTGCTGGATCTGCTCGCGGGCCGGAGTGCGCAGGGCGCGCTCCACGTCGGCCTCGGGGCGGATCGCCACGACCCTTACGGCCACCACCTCGATGCCGGTGGCCGGGAGCCTGGGCTCGGCGGCGAGGCCGGCGGCGACGCTCGTCCGCACCGAGGTGACACCGTCGACCAGGGCGACGGCCAGCGGAGTCCGGGCCAGTACGTCCAGCGCGTGCTGCTGCGCGCTCTCGGTGAGGAGGGTGGCGATCTGCTCCAAGGGGGCCCCGCGCCAGCTCCCGGTGTCCGGGTCGACGGAGAAGTCGAGCCGTTCCGCGGCTTCGGCCGGGTCGCTGATCCGGTAGGTGACGGTGGCCTGGACGGCGACGTCCTGGAAGTCGGACGTTCGGGCATGGAACGCCATGGCCAGCTCCCGGTCGTCGACCGGCACTTCGGAAAGCGCCGCCGAGAGCGACCTGTACCAGAAGCTGAGCCCCCGCCCGTCGTGGACGAGCCGGCCGCGCCTGTGGTGGCGTATGTGGGTGGTGGGCGCGGAGCGCAGATGGCGCCATCCGAAGCGCCGGGTGATGTCGGCCATGGCGGACCCCCTTCATTTCGTCAACGCGACGATAAGGGACCCCGCCCATATCGTCAAGGGGACGAAAAGAGAACCGGCCCCGGCCCCGCACCGCAGTCCTTCAGGCGGACGCCGAGGAGATCTGCGGGTTCATCAACCGGCACGGCCTGGCGATGCTCCTGCGCCGCTGCGGAGCCGAGCTGTCCCCCGTCGAGATCCTGACCGACCACTACGCGGCGACGCACAGCCACCCCGCGTGGCGTTACCAGCTGGCCCCGATGGACGCGACCGTGCTGTTCCGGGCGGTCCGAGAGGACCCGCGGGCCTCGGCACAGCTCATGGCTGCCGCCCTTGCCCTCCTGCCCGGCCTACCGGCCGAGTGCGCCGCGGCCGAAAACGAACTCCGGGCCCGTCTCGAGCGCAACACACCGACAGCGTAGTCACGAGCAGGGAAGGAACTCGGCGCGCCCGGCCGGCTTCCGTCCCGAGCAGAGCCCTGCAGGGCGCTCGGTCCCGGGCTGTCACACCCCCGTCATACGCTTCCCGTCATGAGCGTCTCTCTCTACTACAGCGCGCACCGCACGACACCGCTGACCGAGGCCGAGTCGGCCTCCGTCGCCCGCGTCGTCGCCGCGCACGCGGCGTCATTTCCGTACGACGACGAGGAAAGCCTGTACCTGTACGACCGGCGTACGGCCGGGCCGCACGAGATCGTCGCCGGGTCCACCAAAATGCCACGCGATCCCGGTCGCCTGATGCCCGTGATCGCCCATGTGCTGGACAGCATGACGGAGTTGCGCCGGGCCACGCCGGATGCGGAGTGGCGCGTGCACATGGACGACCTCGATGTCCCGTGGGACGAGGCCGAAGGGTACGCCCTGCCCGGGATGCGCAACGCGGACCTGATCGCCGGGCTCGCGGCGGTCCACGGTGGAGAGGTGGCAGCGGAATGACGGAAGGGAGCACGGGAAAGGCCCTGGCGCCCACGCCGGAGCAGCAGAGCCTCATCGAGTTCGGGGAGGCGCTGCACCGTCGCATCGCCGCAGAAGCCGATACCGCTCACGTGCTGCTGCCCGAGGACGACGCGGTGGCTGTCGTGCACCGCGCGCGGGGCGGTGGGACGATCCTCGTGGCAGCCGACCGGTCGGTGCTCTTCTCCGGCTCCGCGCTCGACATCGGCGCCGCCCTGATCGACTTCCGGGCCGGCAGGCGCACACCCGTGGAGCGGTTCCGGTAGCGGGAGACGTGCGGGGCGGCCCGCTGAGAGCCGCGCTCAGGCCGGGTAGCCGATCGCCGCGATGGTGTCACCGAGCTGCGCCAGCGTCACGGCGGGATTCAGGGCAGCCACCGCATCCGGCGTGAGAGGCCGCAGCCGGTAGACGTCGATGACTGCGTCCAGGTGCACCGGTCTGCCGTAGTACCTCTGGGCCCATGCCTGGTAGTTCTCTGGCGTCCCCTCGACCAGGCGGCGAAGAAGCCAGTCAGATCCGTCCGGAACGGCACGGCCGGCCGCGGCCGCCCGCCGGTCGGGCGCGGACACGGCTCGGGCGAATCGCCGGCTTGATGTGAGCGAGGGGGACCTTCGGCGCCCCTTTCCGAGAAGGCGGGCCAGAGGTTATCTTGAACGCGTTCAGATCAAGCGCGTTCAAGGGGGTCACGTGTACTTCTCAGCCATCGACTTGGTTGCGGTTCTGCTCTTCTTCTTCGTGCTGGTTCCCCTGGGTCTCGCCCTCGCGGTCGCGAACTGCCGCGCGTGCAGGGCCCGTCGGAGCGGGTAACTGCTCGACGTCCTGGTTCGGCGTGCGTTCCGGTACCGGTCAGCGCAGCAGCGCTCCGCGCAGGGTGATGCCGTGCCGTGTGCGCAGCCGCCGCAGCTCCCACATCGCCACGGCGGTGACGGACAGGGGCGCTCCGAGGATGAAGACGATCCGGACGGCGAACGGCACGCCTTCGTAGGTGCCCCGGATCATGTCGAAGAGGGCCACTTCCCATACGAGGAGCGCCGCGAGGAGCGGCGGGACCGTCTCATGGAGGTCCGCCGTACGGAATACGTGGACCAGCGACTGGCCGATGCCGTACAGGCCGAAGGGGGCGAGCCACAACAGGAAGGCACCCAGGGCGAACAGCAGGGCCACCCGCCCCGCGGAAGACGTCCAGTCCGTTTCCTCGGTCACGTAGCCGAGCCCGGTGATCAGCCGCGGCGCACCGAGCGTGACGACCAGCACGAGCAGCGCCCCGGCGGGCTTGACCGCGCGCCGCAGGAACATGCGCCGGTGGGGCGGGCGGGCCGCCGCGATGAACGCGGCGACCGCGACCGGGAAGGTCACCGCCAGCACGATGAGTGTGGTGCGGATCTGGGCGAAGCGGTCGTCGACGACGGCATCGGCGTCCGGCACCACCCCGTAGGAGAGCAACATCCAGGTGAGGGCGGCCAGTCCGATGACCGTGCGCAGGACCTGGACCTTCTTCACCACCGGATCGTGCACACGGTCCGGCCGGGACGGCGTGAACACGGCGCGCCCCACGGCGATCGGGTTGAACAGGCGCCCGAAGGTCAGTCGGCGCGCGGGAGCGGGAGCCGGAGCCGGACCCGCCGGAGGCCACCCCGCAACGGGCGGCTGCCCTTCTCCGTACGGATTCCACGGCGTTCGGCCGCCACTGCCCTCTGCGCTCATCCACGCGCCCTTCCTGTCCGCTGTGCCGAATCACGGGGAGGATAGGCGGATCCCGATCCGCAGGACAGCCCCGGGGTGCCCGAGGGGCGGGCAGCGCGTAGCCATGCTGGAGGCGGGGTTGCCGTTCACTGCACGGCCGACAACAGCTCTGAAAACCTGTTACGCGGATCCCGTTCCGCACCCATAGGGTGTGCGTACCGCGGCGGGGGGCTGTAGCGCAGAGGTAGACGCGCCCTCTTGGCAAGAGGGGAGGACGCCGGTTCGAATCCGGCCTGCTCCCCCGCCGCGCGTATTCCGGAACGACCGGCGCCCCCGGACGCGCGTGCATCGATACCGCCCACTTCGTCGGGGTACGGCCGGCCCGGAAGACCGACCCCGCAGGCACCGCCCGGACCGTCCTCGCCCTGTGCAACGCTGGCACCGACCGACGTACGTGCTGCCGATCCTCTCATCCGGCCGGGCCCCTCGGGTCAGGCCTTCGTTCACAGGTGTCGGTCACCCTCGGCACGGGCTGAAGAAATTGCTTCGGGAGCACCGATGAGTTCGGTGCGCGGGGACGGTCTTACCTACGAAAGGCCCGACAGCCGAAGGAGAAGCACCATGACCGAGACCGTGACCCGCACCTTGGAGTCGGACGGCGCCACGCTCGCGTACGACGTACGTGCCGCGGATGCCGGGGTGGCAGGCGGAGTCCGGCCCACGCCGCTGTTCCTGATCGGCTCCCCCATGGACGCCTCCGGCTTCGGCACGCTGGCCTCGCACTTCACCGACCGGACCGTGCTCACGTACGACCCGCGGGGCGCAGGCCGCAGCATCCGTACCGACGGGGCCTCGGAGAACCTGCCGCAGGAGCACGCGGAGGACCTCCGGCGGGTGATCGAGGCTGCCGGAACCGGCCCGGTCGACGTGTTCGCCAGCAGTGGCGGCGCGGTCAACGCGCTGGCCCTGATCGCCCGCCACCCGGATCTGGTCCGCACCCTCGTCGCGCACGAGCCGCCCGCGGCCCAGGTCCTCCCGGACCGGGAGGCGGTACTCGAGGTGTGCGCCGACATCCACGCCACCTACCTGCGCGCCGGCACCGGCCCGGCGATGGCCAAGTTCATCGCGGCGGCCAGCCGCAAGGGCCCCTTCCCTGCGGACTGGCAGGACGAGCCCGCGCCGGAGCCGACGGCCTTCGGCCTGCCGACCGAGGACGACGGCACCCGCGGGGACCCGCTGCTGGGGCAGAACATGCGCGGCTGCACCTCGTACCGGCCCGAATTCGAGGCGCTTCGCGCCGCGGAGACACGGATCGTCGTGGCGGTCGGCAAGGAGTCGGAGGGCCAGTTCCCCGCGCGGGCCGCGGTGGGCGTCGCCGAGCAGCTGGGTACCGAGCTGACGCTGTTCCCCGGCGACCACGGCGGCTTCCTGGGCGGCGAGTACGGCCAGCACGGCGAGCCGGAGGCGTTCGCACAGGCCCTGCGCGGGGTGCTGGAACAGGCCTGACCGGCCCTCCGGCTCGAGGGAATCTCGAGCCGGAGGGCAGGGGCAGCGGGCCGACGTTGGTGTAGTTGCCGTTCACGAGCGTCGAGATCCACGCGGTGCCGTTGTTCTTGCAGAAGAACAGGCTGTCCGAGGTCCGGCCCACCTTGTCCCAGATACCGCTGGTACCGATCTTGCGGAAGGAGATGCCGCCGCCGTCCTCGGCCTTGGACACCCGTGCTCGCCTTGGAGAAGAGGATCGAGCTGTTCGGCGTCGTCTGGTTGCAGTACGCGGACGAGGCACCCGCGGGAGTCACAGGGCCGGCCAGCAGGACGGCCGTCACGGACGTGGCCGCGGCAAGCGCGGCCACCAGATTTACCTCACGGGTCGTCCCCGTTCTCGCGCTCGAAGTTCCCGGGTCGGGCGCGTGCGGTGTGAAGGAAGACGCCCGTGCGCGTGGAGTGGCCGGCCCCCCCCGCTCGGCATTGGCCGCCTCTGCTCCTGGGACGTCCTCGTCCGTCCTGCGCCGCGTGCGGCCGACCCGCATCCTGGACGCGTGCCTTGAGGGGCACCGGCGGGAGTTTCGGAGCCGGGATCGGGGGGCGGTCGCGGCCCCTCCCCCGCATGCACAGCGCCATCCGGTTCGCGCTGGGCGGAGCCCCGGCGGCCGGGGGACATCGCGCCCCCCAGAACGGCTGCCGGCGCGGCCACCACCCCGCCGGTCACACGCCGACACCCGCCCCCGGCCGACCAGGAGGACAGGCTCTCGGAGGCACGCCGGTCGGGTCTCCGCAAGGGCGCCGCTTGACTGGTGGTCGGCACGACAGGTAGGGAGAGGCTGTTCATCGCGCAAGGTGTGAAACGGGGGACCTATGAAGCCGCTCGAAACGGGCGATCCCACCTCGCTCGGCGAGGGCCGCTACCGGCTGGTGGGACGGCTCGGCCAGGGCGGCATGGGCGTGGTCTACCTGGGCCGCTCCCGGTCCGGCCGTGCGGTCGCCGTCAAGGTCGTACGTCCCGAGCTGAGCACCGAGCCCGGGTTCCGGCGCAGGTTCGCCGACGAGGTCGCGGCCGCGCGGAGGGTCGGTGGCTTCCACACCGCGCCGGTGGTCGACGCCGACCCGGAGGGGGAGCCGGCCTGGCTGGTGACGGCCTTCGTGCCCGGTCCCACCCTGCAAGCGGTACTCGCGCGCCTCGGATCGCTGCCCCTGGACACGCTCACCGTGCTGGCCGCCGGCCTGGCCGAGGCGCTCGAGGCGATCCACCGAGCGGGGGTCATCCACCGCGATCTCAAGCCCGCGAACATCATCGTCGCGGAGGACGGACCGCGTGTCATCGATTTCGGCATCGCGCGCGCCCTGGACGGAACGTCCCTGACCCAGACCGGCCTGCAGGTCGGCACGCCGGGATTCCTGGCACCCGAGCAGCTCACCGGCAGTGGCGTGCTCACCCCCGCGGTCGACATGTTCGCTCTGGGGGTCGTGCTCACCCAGGCGGCGGGCGGCGCCCCCTTCGGCGACGGCCCGTCCGCGGCCAGGCACTACAAGGTGGTCTACGAGGAGCCGGACCTGACCGCGGTGCCCGGTGAGCTCCGCGCAGCGATCGGCGCCTGCCTGTCCAAGGATCCGGCGGCACGGCCCACACCGGCCGCCTTCCTCGGTACCCTCACCGTCCGCCACCCAGACGGTGGCTCCTGGCTGCCGGAGGCGGCGACGCAGCTGCTTCCCGCCCCGGAACCGGCGGTGCGTCCCACCGGGCCGGACGGCCCGTCGGGCACCGCGCAGGACCTCGCGGAACCGGACGCCGTCCCGCCCGTCGTCGCGGAGCCCCGTACGGAACAGCCGCGCACGGTGACGGGACCCGCGGCGCGGCTCTCCCCCGCCCCCGCACAGGTGCCGCAGGCGGTTGCGGAGAAGCCCCGGCGGCGCCGCGCGGTGGTGGCGGCGGTGCTCGTGGCGTCTCTCGCGGTCGTCGGCCTGTACGTGTGGCAGCCCTGGAGGGACTCCGCCAAGGACCGTTCCAAGTCCGGCGCCGCCACGCCCACCGGATCCGCCGCTGCCCCCGTCCCTGCCCCGTTCCCGGCCGATCCCCTGCTGATCCGGCAGGACACCGCCCCGGGCTGGCCCGGGACGTGCCACGGCGTCGTCGCCCGCCGGGACGCGGCGACGGAGAAGCCCGTGGGGCTCATCGCAGGGAGCGCAGGCGCATGCGACACCCTGCCCCAGTGGTCCCCCGACCGCAGGTCGTTCGCGTTCACCCGCAGCACGCCCGAGGGCACGGCCGTCTGGACCGCCAGTGCCGACGGTTCGAACGCTCGGCGGATCACCTCCATCGCCGGCGGCAGGGTGTCCTGGTCGCCGGACGGCAGCCGGCTCGCCGTGCTCCGCAAGAAGGACGGTGTCCAGCAGCTGTTCGTGGTCGGCGTCGCCGACGGCACGGCTCGCCAGCTCACTTCGGGCGGGGGCCAGGTCGAGGATCCCGCGTGGTCGCCGGACGGCAAGAGCATCGCGGTCTGCCTGGAGACGGGGCCCGGGAACTGGCAGATCCACGTGGTCGACCCCGCCGACCCGAACCGGGCGCCACAGCAGGTGACCCGGCTGCCCCATCCGGCACTCGACCCGGTGTGGTCACCCGACGGCACCACCTTCGCCTACACGGCGGGGACGTACGGCACGAACACTCAGGGCGACATCCGCCTCGTGGGCGCCGACGGCAGTGACGATCGTGAACTGGTCGCCACCAGTGCCCATGAGATGGACCCCGCCTGGTCCGTCGACGGCACGTGGTTGGCCTTCGTCCGCGGTCCGTACGAGAAGCCCGTGATCTGGGCCGTGCGCGCGGACAAGACCGGCGAGCGCGCGCTCACCACCGGCGCCACCACCGAGGGGCATCCCGCCTGGCGCTGACTCCCGTCGGCGGGGGGACCGGGTGGTGACCGGGTATCGGAGGCCGGCGGGACGTGTCCGGATGGGCTGAAGCCGAATCCATGGGAGGGGGGCGGCAGCTCGAAGCCGCGGCCGCCCCCTCGCGGGTCACCCCGCCGAAGCCCTGCGCCAGGCCGCGAGGTTCAGTGCTCGCAGAGGGAGAATTCCCGCTCGTAGAGCTGCTCGTTGTGTTCGGCGACGAAGAACTTGCGTTCCTGCATGAGTTGTTCGCGGTAGACCGCGGCCTGTTCAAGCGTCATGGTCGATGTGTCGGACCACGGTTGCTGCGGAGGCACGTCGGACGTCGAGACGATGGTTTCCGACGGGTCGACCAGGAAGAAGGCGAGGATCTTGCGGTATCCCGGGCGGGTGGGGTCCGCGAGGCGGAAGTCGCCGACGCGGTGCTGCAGAATGTTCGGGAACGCCAGGCAGCGGCCCGCCGGCGTCGATGCCGATCCCAGCATCTGGTTCAGCGCGTCCTCGTCCTCCAGGCCGTAGACCTCACGCAGCCCGTCGTCGTCGTTCTGCTCGTAGTCCGGGTCGTCGAGTGCCGCCCGGAAACTCAGCCGGCTTTCGGTGATGTTCTCGCTGTCCCAGTAGTAGATGCCGGTCGAGACGATCCGCTCGTTCAGCATGCCCTCGACGTGCCAGGAACCACCGGCGTACTCGGGCTTGTCCGGGGTCAGGTGAATGGTGGCGAGCTTGACGATGACCTGAAGGCGGCGGCCACGCAGGTCGACCCGGGCGGATTCGTCGGGCGCCTCGGGCACGGTGAACTCCGGGGCCTCCGGGATGACCGGGCGGCGGTTCTCCCACCATTCTTCGTGGGCGGATTCCCACGCACGGAGGGCTTCCTGGTGGGCCGCGGGATCGCTGTACGAGGACTTGTTCGGATACTCCGGTTTCGAGTCGTACCACCCGTAGGGATCGGCCTCGATCCGCAGGGGCCGCGGATGACGCAGATCCGTGAGCACCTTCTCCCACAGCGGGAGCATCCGTGCGAACAAGTCCGGCAGGACGGAATGCAGTTCGTGATGCGTCTCGGGATGGACGTTGTTGACATACGAGCGGAAGGCGACATCGCCGTCGTCACTGACGTCCACGTCCGTGGGCAGCCACTGGAACCTCTCCGAGAACTCGTACTTCGAGTAGCGGGTCGTCGGATTCTGCCAGGCCCGCTCCGGTGCGCCGCTCGCCTCCCTCACCAGGCAGAACATCGAGGGATGAACCAGATCCAGAACCTGGCCGTCCGATCCGGGGTGCCAGTCCTGTTCCTCTTCGGGCACCTCTTCCAGAACCCGGACCGCCTCGCGCAGCCGGAACCTGAGCGTGTCGTCGACCAGTGCGTCCGACTGCCACACCCCGTCGACGGCGGACACCTCGATGCCCGTTCGTCCGTCCCGCAGCGTGGCGTAGTGCCCGAGTTCGGCAAAGACGTAGCGAAGCTGCGCTTCGGTGAGGCCCTGGGCGAGCGCCTCCTGCGTCCACCGGGCCACGATGTCGGCGTCGTTCATCTTGTCGAACCACCCCGGCTTCGCCCTGAGGTGCGCGCTGCACTGCATGATCCCGAGTTCCCGCAGGGTCCGGGGTTTCGCGAACGATATGGAACGGGACGCAGTAAAGGGCAGCGGAAAAGCAGACAGGCCGGTCAATTCTCTTGGTCCTTGCAGTCGGTGTGCGGTGGCGGGAAGGATAGTGCAGCAGACTGACACCGCCCGCCCGTGGTCCCTGTCATCGCTGGTCCGGGAGCCAGGGCCGCTCCAGCTGCTGTGCGGCCCCTCCTCTCCCGCACTGCGCTTCCCGGCTCAGTCACCAGCAGGGCCGGACGGCCCTTCTCCGGGACAGCAGGTCCTGCTCATTCCGCGGCGGTACTTCTCCGCGTTGGCGAAGAACAGCGGCGAGTCGTAGCGGTAGATCAGCAGCCCCGGAACCGTCCGCGCCGTCGGGTAGTCGTCCACGTCGTGCATGCCGGCGAGCCCGGGCACCATGCCTTCCACGGCGTCGTGCGGGCGGGCCACCCGGGCCAGCAGCTCGACCACGGACAGGGTCACGGCGACGAGGACGCCGGACAGGATGCCGAGGGCCAGAACCCCCCAGGAGACATCCGAGTGCCAGGAGCAGTTCGCGTCGGCGGAAGGCCGCGAGGCGCCGGAACTCGCCCACTTCGACGAGCCGGACGGCGGCATACACGACGATGGCGCCGAGGACGGCGCTCGGCGTGTGCGCGAGGAGTGGCCCCGGGAAGAGGAGGACCAGCACGACCGCGAATGCGGCGAACAGGGAGTAGGCCTGGCTCCGTGCCTTCGCCGCCTGGGCCAGGGCAGTGCGGCTGGCGCTGCTGCTGACGGGGAACCCTTGCATGAGGCCCGCCCCCAGGTTCGCCGCCCCCAGGGCCAACAGCTCGCGATTGGGGTCCAGCGGGAGCGGATCACCCCGGTCGGCGAAGGCCCGGGCGGTGAGGATCACGTCCGAGTAGCCGACGAGGAGGACGCCCAGCGCCGGGATCACCAGCTGCGGCAGGTCACCGAGGGACGGCAGTGCGGGCACCGGCAGCCCGGAGGGTACGGAGCCGATCACGGCGATCCCGTACCGCTCGTCCAGCCCGAAGGCCGCCACCAGGGCTGTGGCGGAGACAAGCGCGAGCAGGGGACGCGGAACCAGCCGCCAGTACCCCGGTGCCACCAGGAGCAGGACGAGGACGACAGCGCCCAGGCAGACGACCACGGCGACGGCCGTCATCAGCGCGGTGGTCGACTCGGGTCCCACCGACAGCAGCCGTGAAGAACCGGTCAGGGCGTAGAGCACCATGGCCGGCAGCACTGCCCAGAGCCCCGCGACAGGTGGCAGCCCGGCCACCCCGCATAGCCCATGACCTGGGGCACCAGAGAGGCGGCAACGGTGATCCCGGCCAGTGCGTCCCGACTGAGCCACGCCCGGCGGTACCCCCTGAGACCGGGAGGCAGCGGGGACGGCCTCCCACGTGCGGACATCGGGCTCCCCGCTGACGGTGCACTTGGCAACTCCGCGTCGGCATCTGCCGCGCTTCAGTCCTTCCCCAGCGTGGACGCGTGATCGGGGACGGCGTTCTGGAGGTCCTTGGGAGGTCGCTGGTATCCCGTGGAGGGAGGACGGGGCGGCAGGGTGAGCGAAGGCAGGGTCACGTCCGCGTAGGGAAGCGAGGACAGCAGGTGGGCGATCATGTTGAGTCTCGCGCTGCGCTTGTCGTCGCTCTCGACCACGTACCAGGGGGCGTCCACCGTGTCGGTGTGGACGAGCATTTCGTCCTTGGCCCGCGAGTACACCTCCCAGCGCGTGAGGGACTCCAGGTCCATCGGGGAGAGCTTCCAGCGCCGCAGCGGGTCCTGCGCCCGGGCGCGGAACCGCTCCTCCTGCACTGCGTCACTGACGGAGAACCAGTACTTGCGGAGCAGGATCCCGTCTTCGACGAGCATGTGCTCGAAGAGCGGACACTGGCGCAGGAAGAGCCGGTGTTCCGCCGGTGTGCAGAAGCCCATGACGTGCTCGACTCCGGCGCGGTTGTACCAGCTGCGGTCGGGGGGTGCGCACGCCTCGGAAGCCGTTGAGGTCGGTTGTGACGTAGCCGGGGCAGCCGGCGTTGACCGGGATGTTCGTACCGCTCAGCTCCCGCGCGTACTGGAGGGTGACGGCGTTCACGAACGTCTTCGGCGGCGAGTACGCCACATCCGCCGCCTCGGCCGCGTCCGCCGCGGATTCATCCGTGGAGCGGATCGATCACCGTCATCCCGGCGGAGGAGGCGGCCGAAGCCGCGAGACGCTGAAGCTCATCCGCTCGGGCCGTTGCCCGGACGAGTCCCGAATGCTGCGACAGCGGCGGTGATCGACAGTGCGGCAAGCAGTGCGAAGAGTGCGGGGTAGCCGCCGAGGGGTCCGGCGAGGAGGGCACCGGCGAAGGGGGCGAGGGCTGCGGCCGCGTGGGCGGGTGCGCCGAGGAGTCCGGAGAGTCGGCCGTAGTGGGTGGTCCCCCAGCGGTCGGTGACGGCGGTGGCCTGGAGGAGGGTGAGGTTGCCGCGGATCACACCGGCGAGGACGGACACCGCGACGAGCAGGGCGTAGGGGCCGGCCACGGTGGAGAGGGCTGCGGTGGTGAGGGCGCCGAGTGCGATCAGGGTGACGGTGCGGGCGGTGACGCCGAGGTGGCGGGCGAGCATCGCGTACAGGGTGCGGCCGACGGTTTGGCCGGCGCCGCCGAGGCCGAGCGCCCATGCGGCTTGGGTGGTGGTGTAGCCGCGTTCGATCAGGAGGGGGACGAGGCCGATGACGACGGCGTACATCGCGAACGCGGACAGGGTGAAGGTGACGGCCAGCATCCAGAACGCCCGGCTGCGCACCACGCCCTCGTGGCCGCTGGTGACGTGCGGCGGGCTCGGCGGAGCCGGCGGCCAGGGGGCTTTCAGTGCGATCGCGTGGGCCGGGACGGTCAGAGCCGCGAGGATGCCGGCGAGCACTACGTAGGTGGCGCGCCAGGACATGTGGTCGGCGAGCATCGCGGTGAGGGGTGCGAAGACGGTGGAGGCGAGGCCGCCGGCGAGGGTGACGATCGTGAGCGCGCGGATGTGGTCGGGGCCCCACCAGCGGGTGAGGGCGGCGAAGGCGGGCTGGTAGAGGACGGCGGCCATGGCAGCTCCGGCGAGCAGCCATCCGGCGAAGAAGACGGCCAGGTTGGGGGCCGCGGCTATCACCAGCAGGCTCAGCGAACCCAGGACGGAGCCTGCCGTCATGACGGTGCGGGGGCCGCGGTGGTCCAGGGCGCGGCCGACGTAGATCCCGGCGACGGCGGAGACGACGAGGGCGGCGGAGAACGCCGCGGTGGTTGCGCCCGCGCTCCAGCCGGTGTCGGCGGTGATGGCCGGGTTGAGGACGATGAAGGCGTAGTAGACGATGCCCCAGCTGGTGATCTGGGTGAGGCAGAGGGCGGGCAGGACGGCGCGTGGCCGCGACCGGACCTCCGTCCCGGTCGCGGCCACGCCGCTTTGAAGGTCGCTCACCTCAGCAGCCGCCGGTCGAAGCGGGAGCGGGAGCTGCGCCGATGGTGAGGGTGGCCGGGGCCGCGCAGCACCCGCCACCGGTCTCCTCCGCGGCTGCGGGCTCGTCGAAGAGACCGGCGCCCCCGCACACCCCGGTTTCGGGGAGGGTGAGTTCGACGCGCTCGGCGGCTTCCTGGTCACCGGCGAGGTGGGCGGCGACGGAGCGGACCTGCTCGTAGCCGGTCATGGCGAGGAAGGTGGGGGCGCGTCCGTAGGACTTCATGCCGACGAGGTAGACGTCCTTCTCCGGGTGGGAGAGCTCGTTCACGCCGTGGGGGTAGACGGTGCCGCAGGAGTGCTGGTTCGGGTCGATCAGCGGCGCCAGCTCCACCGGCGCCTGGAGCCGCTCGTCCAGGCCCAGGCGCAGCTCGTCCAGGAAGGACAGGTCGGGGCGGAGGCCGGTGAGGACGATGATCTCGTCGACCGGGTCCAGGCGGCGGCCGTCCTCGCCCACCAGGGCGACGCGGCCGTCGTCGGTCTTCTCGATGGTGTCGGTGCGGAAGCCGGTGACGGCGTCGGCGTAGCCGCCGTCGACGGCTGCCTTGGCCGCCAGGCCGAGGGCTCCGCGGGCGGGCAGCTGGTCGGCCTCGCCGCCGCCGAAGGTCGAGCCGGAGATCCCGCGGCGCAGGATCCACGTGGCGTGAGTCCCCCGGCCGTCCTCGGACTTGGCGAGGTCGGCGAGGTAGGCGAGGGCCGTGAAGGCGGAGGCGCCGGAGCCGATGACCGCAGTGCGCTTCCCGGCGTAGCGGGCGCGGACGGCGGGGTCCTTCAGGTCCGGAACACGGTAGGTGATGCGGTCGGCGGCGGCCTTCTCGCCGAGGGCGGCGATTCCGCTGCCGCCGGCGGGGCTGGGGGTGGACCAGGTGCCGGAGGCGTCGATGACGGCGCGGGCGAAGAGGCGCTGCTCGCGGCCGTCGGCGCTCTCGTAGTGGACGACGAAGGGCTGCGCGTCCCGTTCGGCATCGACGACGCGGTCGCGGCCGGTGCGGGAGACGCCGGTGACGCGCGCTCCGTAGCGGACCTGCTCGCCGAGCACATCGGCCAGCGGCTGAAGGTAGCGCTCGGCCCAGTCACCGCCTGAGGGGTAGGTGTCCTCGGCGGGCTTGGTCCAGCCGGTCGGGGCCAGGAGCTTCTCGGCGGCCGGGTCGACGAGCTCGCCCCAGCGGGAGAACAGCCGTACGTGAGCCCACTCGCGCACCGCGGCCCCGGCGAGCGGGCCGGCTTCCAGGACGAGGGGGGTGATGTCGCGGTCGAGGAGGTGGGCTGCTGCCGCGAGTCCGGCAGGGCCGGCCCCGATGACGACGACGGGCAGCTCGGTGGTGGTCTCACTCATGACATGTCTCCGGGTCTTAGTGCAGGTGGGCGGATGGGCGGGTGGGCGAGGGCTCTACGTGGTCAGCAGCAGCCGGCACCGGTGGCGACGGCCTCGCGCTTGGCCTGCGGTTCGCAGCAGGCTCCGGCTGCTTCCGCGCCCTCGCTGCTGCCGCAGCAGGGTGAGGACTGGGCGGGCGCCACCTCGGCGGCGGGCTGCGCGGGGGCGGTGCCGCAACAGGAGCCCGTCGTCGCGGCGCGGTTCGGGCTGGTGGCGGTGGTCCACTCGTTCATGACAACTCCCTTTTGTTTCGAAGTTCATCTATGGCTTGCGTGATCAGCATGGCACTTGTATCGATAGACGTCAACATAGACATTCATCTAATTCTTGGAGGCTGCTGCGGAACACGTGGAAGCCGTCGCCATCGGGGGCGGGCAGTAGGGGCCGGCCGCAGCGCGTGCGCCGGCCAGGGCAGGACTGACGCCGGTGGCGCCGGAGGCGCCGGACCGGGGGCCGGGGTCGTGGCCGTACTGCTACGACAGCCCGACCCTTGTTCTCCCCGACCCGGTTCGGCGCACCGCCCGGCATGCCGTTCGGCGGGGACCTGGACCGCTAGGTCGTCTCTTTTGGATCTTGTCGGTCGGCCCGCGTCGTCCGGTGCCGTGCATCGCAAGGCGGAGGAGCGCCGTTGTACTGGACGTACTGCGGTGCTCCGACAACGCGGCGAGGTGCGGTGCCGGTCGACGCGGGCCTGGGGGCACCTCCCAGCGGTAGCTGGGGGAGCAAGATCCGAAAGAGACGACCTACCCGCACCGGGGGCGAGGTCGCCGGCCGGAGCGCCGCCCGGCCCGCCCTCCGGCCTCCCACCTGACCCGCAGCCGACCCCCTGCCCTCTTGGTTCGATGTGTGTCAACATAGACGTATGTCGAATGTGAAGGTTCTGCCGCTGCTGGAGCCCGACGTCGTCGCGGCCTGCTGCCCGCCTCTGAACGAGCGCCCGATGTCGGCCGAGGAGGCCGAGGTCGCGGCGAAGATGTTCAAGGCCCTCGGTGACCCCGTGCGCCTGCGACTGTTCTCCGCTGTCGCCTCCCACGAGGGCGGGGAGGCGTGCGTGTGCGACATCTCCGACGTCGGTGTCTCCCAGCCCACCGTCTCCCACCACCTGAAGAAGCTCAAGGAGGCCGGGCTGCTGTCCTCCGAGCGCCGGGGTACGTGGGTGTACTACCGGGTCGAGCCGTCCGTGCTCGCCGCCATGGGCGCGCTGCTGGCCGGCGCCGCGAAGACAGCGTGACCGGCGTGACCGGCGTGCGGATCGAGGCGCTGCTGCCCGAGCACGCCGAGCAGGTGCTGGGCATCTACCGGTCGGGGATCGACGAGGGCAACGCCACCTTCGAGACGAAGGCCCCCGAGTGGGCCGCGTTCGACAAGGCCAAGCTGCCCGACCACCGCTTCGTCGCCCTCGACGACGACGGCCGGGTGCTGGGCTGGGTCGCGGCGAGCGCGGTCTCGGACCGGTGCGCGTACGCGGGCGTGGTCGAGCACTCCGTCTACGTCCACCCCGACGCCCGCGGCCGCGGCGTCGCCCGCACGCTGCTGGACGCACTGGCCGCCTCGACCGAGGCAGCCGGGATCTGGACCATCCAGTCCGGGATCTTTCCCGAGAACACCGCCAGCCTCGCCGTCCACGCACGAGCCGGTTTCCGCATCATCGGCACGCGTGAGCGCATCGGCCGCCATCACGGGGTCTGGCGCAACGTCGTACTGCTGGAGCGCCGCAGTTCCGTGGCGGGCTGACTGCCCGGTACGCGGTTTCGGTGTCGGCGGTCCGGTGCACACTCGAGGAAGCGAGCGATCTCCCGGGCCGCATCCCTGGCGGGGCGGCCGACGCCGATGAGGGTGGCTGAAGCGGGGCCGGTCCAGTCGCCGTAGCCGAGCAGGTGCAGGCGGGGTTCGTCCGCGGTGCGGGTGCCGTCCATCGCGATGCGGCCACGGCTCCCGCGCAGGCGCAGCGAGGCGAAGGGGGCAAGGGCAGGGCGGAAGCCGGTGCACCAGATGACCGTGTCCGCCTCGGCCCGGGTGCCGTCGGCCCACTCGACCCCGGTCGTGGTGAGGCGGGTGAACATCGGTCGGGCGCTGAGAAGTCCGGCGTCGCGGGCGGCGCGTACGGGCGGGACGGCCACGATGTCGCCGAGGGAGGCGACGCCGCCGGCGTCGGTGCGGCCTTCGTCGAGGGCGCGACGGCGGGCGGTCGCGTGGTCGAAGAGGGCGCGGCCGTCGATGTCGTCGGCGAGGTAGCGGGGCGGGCGCTGGGCCACCCAGGTCGGATCGACCCCGGCGTGGGCGAGGTCGGCGGCGATCTGCGCGCCGGAGTTGCCCCCGCCCACGACGACCACGCGCTGCCCGGCGAACTCGGACGGGCTGCGGTACTGCACGGTGTGCAGCTGGCGGCCCTGATAGTCCCGCCGGCCGGGGACGGTGGGCAGGAAGGGGCGGGTCCACGTTCCGGTGGCGCTGATGACCGCCCGGGCCGTCCACGATCCGGAGCACGTCTCGACCCGTAGGCCGGGCCCGTCGCGGTGCACGCTGTCGACCCGGGTGCCGCGCTGAACGGGGAGCGCGTACCGCTTCTCGTAGTCGGTGAGGTAGTCGACGACGTGGGCGCCGTCCGGGTAGAGCTCGCCCGGCCGAGAGGGCATGAGCCGTCCGGGCAGGGAGGAGTACTGCGCCGGGGAGAAGAGGCGCAGGGAGTCCCAGGTGTGCTGCCAGGCTCCGCCGGGCGCCGTCTGGGCGTCGAGGATGACGTGCTCGATGCCCAGACGGCGCAGGTGGTATCCGGCGGCGAGCCCTGCTTGGCCGCCGCCGATCACCACCACGTCCGCGCGCCGCGTCATGCCGAGGGCGTTCCGCCGTGAGTCCTGGGGCGCATGAAGATGACCGCTACCAGGGCCAGGCCCACCGCGGCGCCGATCAGCTGCATGCCGATGAAGCCGGGCACCGAGGCCGGGGCGATGCCCGCGAACGTATCGGTGAAGGCGCGGCCGATGGTGACGGCCGGGTTGGCGAAAGAGGTGGAGGAGGTGAACCAGTACGCGGCGCCGATGTACGAGGCGACAGCGACGGGCGCGAAGCGGAGGCGGTCGGTTCGCGCCAGGCCGAAGATCAGCAGGATCAACCCGGCCGTGGCGATCACCTCGCCGAGGAGGAGGTTCCCGGCGGAGCGGTCGTGGGTGGACCACTTGACCAGCGGCTCACCGAACATTGCGTCCGCGAGGACGGCGCCCGCGATGGCGCCGACGATCTGCGAGGGCACATACACGGCCAGCTCACGGGCGGTGACGCCGGCGCCGCCTCGGCGGGCGGTCCACCACTCGGCCAGCGTCACGGCGGGGTTGAAGTGCGCGCCGGAGACCGGGCCGAGGAGAGCGATGAGGACGCCGAGCCCGAAGACCGTGGCGGTGGAGTTGGCCAGCAGCTGCAGGGCCACGTCCTGGGTGAGCTTCGTGGCCTGGATTCCCGAGCCGACGACGACCGCCACGAGGGCCGCGGTACCGACCAGCTCGGCGGCGGCGCGGGCGATCAGCGGGGTGCGGGGCGGCGTCGCGCCGGGTGCGGGCTGGGGCTCGTCGGCAGGTATCGGGGTGCCGACGGGCTCGGTGGCGGTCAAGGCTGGTTCTCCTCGGGAAGGTGAGGCAAAGCGCGGAAGGTTATGGGCAGGACCGCTTGCGGTTCGCTTCTGCGGTGGCACGCGCGGTCCGGGCGAGGTCGGCGAACTGACCGGCGAGGGCTTCGATGACTTCCGGGCGCAGGCGGTAGTAGATGTACCGGCCGCATGGCTCCGTCTCCACGACCCCCGCTTCCCGCAGCACCTTCATGTGGTTGGAGAGGTTCGTCTGCTTGGCGCCCGTCTCCTCCACGAGGTGGGTGGTGCAGAGGGTCTCACGGGCGAGCAGGGTCACGATCCGGAGCCTGAGCGGGTCGGCCAGAACCCGGAACAGATCAGTGTCGACTGACGTCATCATGGACTGATACTGTCACATCAGCTGGAGCTGATACCAGCCCCAGCTGATCCTTTTGGCTCCTTTGAACGGGATCGCCGTGCCCTTGCCTTCCTCGCCCCTCCTGCCGGACGAACGCCTGTCCGCCGGGGCCGCCCGTCCCGCCATGCCCGGCCGCCGCCACCTCGACCGGCCCGTGGCCGACCCCGACGGGGCGCCGATCGCCGTCGCCCACGGCATCCACGGCATCCACGACGCCACCGACGTCCGCATCTCCGAGCTGCGCACCCGGCTCGCCCCCTGAAGCCCCACAGCTCCCCACCGCAGTCGCCTCACCCCAAGGAAGCACCGATGTCCTCCACCCCTGCCGCCTCCGTCCTGTTCGTCTGCATCCACAACGCCGGCCGCTCCCAGATGGCGGCCGGGTTCCTGCGCCACCTCGCCGGCGACCGCGTCGAGGTCCGCTCCGCCGGGTCCGTGCCCGGCGAGCAGGTCAACCCGTCCGCCGTCGCCGCCATGGCCGAGCTGGGCATCGACATCTCCGACCAGAAGCCGAAGATCCTCACCCCCGAGGCCGCCCAGGCGTCCGACTACATCATCACGATGGGCTGCGGCGACGCCTGCCCGTACTTCCCCGGCAAGACCTACCTCGACTGGCAGCTCGAGGACCCGGCCGGCCAGGGCGTCGAGGCGGTCCGCCCCATCCGCGACGAGATCAAGGGCCTCATCGAGGGCCTGATCGCCGAGATCGCCGCCAGGCCGAACGCCTGAGGCGCACGAGAAGGGCGGGTTGGCGGCGACCGCCTGAAGTGTCAGCGGCCGGGGGCGCACGTGGCCGCCCGACGCGAGGACTTGACCGCGCCGGACAGCCGAGACCCGGGGGCAAGGACACGCCCGCGCGAGCGCCCGGCCGGGAGGCGCGTCGTTCGGGTGCCGGCCCTGGCCGGAGCGGGATCGCGGCGTGACACCGGGCAGGCGTCGAGTATGAACTCGCACACCCCCGGCGCCTCGGCCGGGCGGACCGCGGCACCCGGCGCTGCCTCGACCCGGTGGCTGACCGCGCTGGACCGGCTCGAACGGGCCGCGGTGGCCGACCCGGCGATCAGGGTGCTCCAGCGGGGCATCCCGCGCGCTCCCCCGGGCGGGATGCGCGATCTGCTGCGCGGCAGGCCGCCCGGGCACCCTCTGCATCCCGTACTGGTGCAGGTACCGATCGGATGCCGGCTCTCGTCCGCCGTGCTGGACGTCGCCCCCGGGACGCAGCGCGCGAGCAAGACCCTCACCGCCGGACCGGCCGGGATCGCCCCGGCAGCCGTGGCCGGCTAGGTCGGGGCGGACCCTCCTCCCGAACAGGCCCGGGTCGGTCCGGCCCGCGCGGCCTCCACGCGGCGACGGCACCGCAGGGCTCCCGTCTCCACCCGAGCAGCCCGTCGAAGCCGTGACCAGCAGTACCGCAGCCCCGAAGGCAGTACGAAGTCCGTATCGCACGAGCGCTTCCTCACCCGTGTGCACCCCGAGAGCGGGGCGCACACGGACGGATTGCAGCAGCCGGGGGGGACGGTCACCCTGTCCGCAGTCACACGGGGCAGCACCTCGGGAAGGTCGGCCTCCGCCGCGAGCCGCCGGCCCTCACCGGCCATTCGACGCCCGGGCGATCGGATCACCCATATCCGCTCCCCACTCTAGTCAAAGTTGACTAGAGTGGCCGTATGACCGAGAAGACGATTCCGATCCTGCCGTGCCGCACCCTCCAGCCCGTCCTCGACTTCTACCTCGCGCTCGGCTTCGAGGTGACCTTTCAGCAACGGAGCCCCAATCCCTACGCGGTCGTGGAACGAGGAGGCATCGAGCTCCAGTTCTTCGGCCTGAAGCAGTACGAGCCGACCCAGTCGGTCAGCACGTGCTACGTGGTGACCGATGACGTCGACGGCCTGCACGATGCCTTCCGGACCGGCCTCAGGTCGGCGTACGGGAGGGTCCCGACCCGTGGGCTGCCACGCATCGGGCCGCTGAAGGACATGTCGTACGGCGTGCGGCAGTTCCTCATGACCGATCCGGGCGGCAACTGCATCCGTGTCGGGCAGCCGACGAGCGCGGACCAACACCACCGACCCGCCCCGGACGAGACCTTCGCCCGCGCTCTCCACATGGCGTCCCTCTTCGCGGACTCGAAGGACGACCCGAGCGGCGCCGCAAGGATCATCGATCGCGCCCTCCGCATGGAGGGCGAACGACCCACCCCGGTGCAACTGGTCCGCCTCCTGGTCCTGCGAGCGGATACCGCCGGCCGCCTGGGCGACAGGGAGACCATGACGACCGCCCTCGATGAGGCCGCTGCGGTTCACCTCACCGCCGAGGAGCAGGAGTCGGTCCACGATGACATCGCACGCCTGAAGGATCTCCGAAACCAACCGCCGCAATGAGTCCGTCCGGCGGCTGCAGGAGCGTGACGCGGGGAGCGTCCGCTCCGAGCCGGGGCGGCTGATCGGAGTGCCGGGGTGGCCGCCTGCGGCTGGACCTTGTCGGGCCTGCCCCATGGAGGTCGGGTCCCGGGCCTGCTGCGCGAAGGGCGAGCGGGTGGGATCAGGCGGCCGGCTGGGCTGGCGCAGTTCGGCCCGGCCGAAGAGGAGGTCGCAGCCGGACGCCACTCACCGCAGGGCCTGCGGACGGGCGGCCTGCCACAGCTCCTGCAGCAACCGCTCCTGCCGCCGCGCATCCTGCGCCCGCTGCGATGCCGCCCCGCCGCGGAATCGGGTGCGGCGGGGCCCGGGGTGCCCAGGGCGCATCAGGAGGCTGGCACCGGACTCTCCGGTGCCAGCGAGTTGCCTGCGGGGATGCGGCCGCAGTCGGACGGGGCGTTGCCGCCTGCGAAACGGTCGTTCAACCAGCCCATCGCGACGGGCGCCCAGACGACGGGCACGGCGACGTGACTGAGCAGGTCGAACTGCTGGTACTTGATCGATCCGTTGCCGGCTCCGCAGTACTGGCGGGCGAGCGTCCGCACGTCTCCGGCGACCATGACCCCGTCACCGGTGCCGATGCCCTGGCGGTTGCTGAAGGTTCCTTCCAGGACTCCCCCGTTGCCCTGCGCGATGAACCCCGGGATGGTGGGGGTGGGTGCCGAGCCGAGGTTGATCCTGTTCACCGCCTGGACGAAGGCAGGCACCGAATTCGGGTCGGAGTACTGCGGCTTCGCCATCTTCTTCCAGGTCAGGCCAGGGTAGTGGCCCAGCGCGTCGACGATCGACCCGTGCTCCAGCTTCTTGTACACCTCCAGGCCGTAGGCGTTCAGGTAGGGCTTGAGGTCGATGTCGTACGACCGGGAGACGCCGATGACCGCCATGGGGATGACACCCGACCACACGAGGGAGCCGTCGACGTACTTGAGGTTGTGCGCCGGATCCACGAGCAGACCGCCCTCGGCGAAACCCACCAGCTTGCTGTTGACCTCGGGCGCGTAGGAGGGTGCGAGCGCGGCCGCCCAGTTGGTCGCGATGGCGCCGCCGGAGTATCCCATCAGGCCGAACCTGGTGTCGGCGTCCATGCCGGTCTCCGCGGACCGGGTCGCGGCACGGATCGAGTCCAGCGTGTTGGTCGCGTACTCGGGGCCGGCCGCGAAGTTGGCGGTCTGTCCCTCGGTGTCCGGGATGACGAGGTCGTAGCCCTGCAGCAGCAGCGGAGCCATGAAGACGGCCTCGGCATTCGCAATGACGCCGCCCAGGGTGAGGTCACCGGCGATGGCCCGGGACGGACCGTCCTCGGGGTTGAGCGAGTCGTAGAACGACTGGTAGGACACCGCCTTGCTGCCGTCGCCCGTCAGGCTGCGCACCACCGTGGTCACGTTGGCGGACGGACGGCCCTGGGCGTCGGTCGTGCGATAGAGCAGTTGGATCGCCCTGAGCGACGTGGGAAGGCCCACGAGGTGGTACTGCAGCGTCCGAGTCTTCAGCACGGTGCCCGGCGCGAACGAGGACAGGGGCTCGCTGCCGGTGTAGGTGTAGAAGGGGTCGCTCGCGCCGGCACTCGACGGCGTGACCGCGGCGGCCGTTGCCGCAGGAGCGGCGGTCACGACCATCGCGGCGACAAGGGCGGTGGCCAGGAGACGAACAGTGTTTCTGGGCATGACTCCCCCGAATCGTGGAATGGGAACGCTGGACTTCTCGGAGATGAAGGGTGTCGGTGGGCGGCACTGATGGCGCCGTCGTGGCGTTCCATCGGCAGCCGCGCGCCGGGCCTGACGTGTGCTCGGGTTCCGGTCCGCGGAATGCGCCCGGATCAGGTGGCGCAGGCGGCCCCGGCAGGGCGGCGGCGTGATCGGGCGGGGGCGCGTGGCGGCTGTTGCACGGGCACGGCGGTCCTCCGGTGCGGGTGGGGGCGTGGGGATCCGGTGGAGGATGCGGTCTGGGTCCGAACACGTCTGGCGATCCACCGGGCAGGCGTGTTACCAACTAGTAAGTAACGTCCCGGAAACCAGCATGGGGTCGCGGCGGGGCCATGTCTCCGGGTCGCACAACAGAGATTCGCGAGGTGCATTGTGACCGCATCCAAACCCGCGGAAAGCGCGGTGGGGCCGCAGTTCGGCGGCGTCCCGGTTCACAAGCGGCTTCTGGCCGCCGCGCCGGCCCTGGCGTCGGCGGTGACGGCCCGGCTCGTCGAGCAGCTGCCCGCCTACGGAGCACTGCCCTCGGAACAGCTCCACGGTGAGATCACCAAGGAGGTGGACCGTGGAATCCGGGCCTTCATCCGGGTGCTGCGCCACGGCGAGCTGCCGGAGGAGGCCGAGTTGGCGAGGATCAGCGAGTCGTCGGCTCGACGCGCCGACGAGGGCGTGCCGCTGGAAGCCGTCGTGGGCGCCTACCACTTCGGTGCGGAGGAGTGCGCGGCCCAGATCCTTGCGACGGCCGAGCCGGGCGACCTGCCGGACGTGCTGCTGGTCCAGCGCCGACTGCTCGGCTACCTCCGACAGGTGAGCTGCGCGGTCGCGGCAGGGTACGTGCAGGAGCGGCAGGCGGCCCTCGGTGACGAGCAGGTCGCCCGGCAGTCCCTGCTGTCCCGGCTGATGGAGGGCGGCGACCCGCAGGCCGCGGCCGACCGTGCAGGCATCCGGCTGCCCCCCACGTACCTCGCCCTGAGCATCGCCATGGGACCGCACCCGGATGAGCTGCGGCCCGGCGTGAACCACTCTGTTGCCGCTCGCCGCAAACTCCGGCGGCTGCGCAACGAATTGCAGCGCCAGACACCGGGTGTCCCGCTGTCCGTGCTGTCCGGCGACGGGGGGCTGGTGTTGATCCCGTACGAGACGCCGGCCGCCGACTTCGCCGCCGCGGACCGGGAGCGGCTCACCCGGCTCGTCGAGCAGCTCGGTCGGATCTGCGGCGCGGAGCTGCTGGTGGCAGCTGCCGCTGCCGCACCGGACTCCGTCGCGGACGCCGCCCGGATGGTCGGTGAAGTACGGCGGGTGGCCCAGGCATCCGGTCGAGGGCCCGGACTCTACCTGCTCGACGATGTGCTGCTGGAGTACCAGCTGAGCCGCCCGAGCCGGGCCAGGGACGGGCTCGCCGCGCTGCTGGGCCCACTGGCCGGGCGCCCGGAACTGCTCGACACGTTGCGCACCTTCCTCTCCTGTGGCCTCGACCGACGCCGAGCCGCCGCCCGGCTCCAGGTACACCCCAACACGGTGGACTACCGCCTGCGCAAGGCGACGGAGCTCACCGGACTGGACGCGGCCCGGGGCGCCGACCTGCTGACGCTGCACGCCGCACTGGCCGCCCACGACTCCGTACGGCAGGGCGAGCCCGATACCGGCTGACATGGCGGGGTGGCCTGAATGAGCACCTGCAACACCGGCGATGAAGCGCCACCGGGCGGGGGGAAAGCCGCGACCGATCCATCACCGCCACAGCACCCCGTGGACAGTGAGCGCATACAGTCCTGGCGTCACCCGTCGAGCGCAGGGTTCGCCACAGCCGCCGAGTGTCCCTCCGCCGCTGTGCCGAGGGGGAACTCTGTCCAGACGGTCTTGCCGTCCCTGGTGTAGCGGGTGCCCCACCGTTCGGTGAGCTGGGCCACCAGGAAGAGGCCGCGCCCGCCCTCATCGGTGGTGCGCGCCCGTCGTAGGTGGGGAGCGGTGCTGCTGCTGTCGGAGACCTCGCAGATCAGGCTGCGGTCGCGGATGAGCCGCAGGGTCACCGGGGGACCGCCGCCGTACCGGTAGGCGTTGGTGACCAGTTCACTGACGACCAGTTCGGCGGTGAAGGCCAGCTCCCCCAGGCCCCACCCGGTCAATGTGGTGTCTGCCAGGTGCCGTGCCCGGGCGGCGGAGGTCGGCTCCGCGGGCAGTTCCCAGGAGGCGACCTGCTCCGGCGCCAGCACGCGGGTGCGGGCGAGGAGCAGTGCTACGTCATCGGGCGGGTGATCCGGCAGCAGGGCGTTCTGCACGTCCGTGCAGGTCTCCTCCAGCGAGCGGCCGGGGCGGGACAGGGCTTCTCGCAGCCGCTCGAGTCCCTCGTCGAGGTCGAGGCCACGGGCCTCGACCAGCCCGTCCGTGTACAGCGCCAGCAGACTTCCCTCGGCGAGTTCCAATTCGGCGGACTCGAACGGGAGTCCGCCCAGGCCCAGCGGAGGCCCCTCGGGAAGGTCGGGCAGGGTCACCTTGCCGTCGGAGGTCACCACGGCGGGTGGCAGGTGACCCGCCCGGGCCAGGGTGCAGCGCCGGGAGGTGGGATCGTAGACCGCGTAGAGGCACGTCGCGCCGACGATCTGCCGGCCCCGCGAGCGTCCGTCGGCAGGCTCCTGCTCAGCTGCCAGGCGGTTGACCAGGTCATCCAGGTGGGAGAGGAGCTCGTCCGGAGCGTAGTCGAGGCCGGCCAGGGTGTGCACGGCCGTGCGGAGGCGGCCCATGGTGGCCGCGGCGTGCAGACCATGACCGACGACATCGCCGACGACGAGGGCAACGCGTGCTCCGGAAAGGGGGATGACATCGAACCAGTCGCCGCCGACGCCGGCGGCCGGATCGGCCGGCAGATACAGGTGCGCGACCTCGACCGCGCTGTGTTCGGGCAACTCCTGCGGCAGCAGGCTGCGCTGCAAGGTCAGAGCGGCCTGATGCTGCTGGGTGTAGCGGCGGGCGTTGTCGATGCACAGGGCGGCCCGCGCGGCGAACTCCTCTGCGAGCGTGAGGTCGTCCTCCTCGAACGGCTCCGGCCGCTGGGCCCGCCACAGGCTGAGCAGGCCGAGGAGCAGACCGCGGGCCGTCAGCGGTACGACGATCAGTGAGTGAGCGCGCAGATCGAGGGCGCGCTGCGTGCGCTCCGGATCCTGAAAATACCAGCCGGGACTGCTCTGGAGCACAGGTTCGAGGATGGGCTGCTGCTCGGCGAGGCACCTGGCCTGCGGGGTGCGCGGGTCGAAGCGGAAGACCTCTCCGGCGGGGTACATCACCCGCAGCGCCTCTGCCACGACCGAGTGCACGGCCATCCTGCGGACCGGACCGCTCGCCTCCTCGGTGGTCTCATCGCCTCGGGCGACCGAATCCAGCAGATCCACCGAGACGGCGTCCGCGAGGTCGGGGACGGCGACGTCGGCCAGCTCCCGGGTGGTCTTGCCGAGATCCAGTGTGGTCCCGATGCGGGCGCTCGCCTGGTTGAGCAGGGCGAGCCGCCGCCGGGCCCGGTAGCGGTCGGTGACGTCCTCCACCAGTTGGGTGACTCCGAGGATCCCGCCGGAGGGGTCCTCCATCCGAAACGCCGACACCGACACCACCCGCTCGTGGTCGGGGTCGCTTCTCAGGCGACAGGGCTGCTCGGTGAAGATCAGGGGGGCGCCGGTATCCAGCACCCGGCGCAGCCGGGTTTCGATGGTCTTCAGGTCCGGACCGATGAGGAAGTCGCCGATGCGCCGGCTCCGGATCTCCGCCGCGGGAAGTTGCGTGAACCGGGCCAGCGCCCGGTTGATGCGCAGGATGCTCAGATCGGGGGCGTGGACGGACAGGCCGATCGGGGAGCGCCGGAAGAGACCGTCCAGGACCGACCGGTCCGTCTCCCACCGCAGCACTTCCTCCGCCGGGGCGACGACGAGGAACCACTCACGGGTCGAGCCGGCGCGGATGACGGCGCGGACGCGGAAGCCCAGCTCCACCCGCCGCCCGTCGCGGTGCAGGACGGGCAGGACGCCGGACCAGCCCCGGTCGCGCGCGCACTCGGCCGCTGCGTCCCGGACCGTCCCATGGTCACGAGAGTCGACCAACAATTCCAAGGCCATACGACCCAGCACCTCATCGGGCAGGTAGCCGAGGTGCTCCTGTGCGCGCTCGCTCCAGCCGACGACCCTGCCGTGGTCGTCCAGGACCGCCGAGACGGAGTTGTGCAGCTCGAACGGGTCCTCGGGCACCTCGCCCGATCCCGGCGCCGGTGCGTCCATCACTGCCACCCTTCGACCTGCTCGACCTGCTCCACCTGCCGAACGGACCGCACAGCGGGCATTGCCGCGGCGACTACCCAGAGCGATCAGAGACCAGAGACCGGAGGTTGAGCAGTCGGCCTACCTTCAGTATCCCCGCGCCGCCGTACGTCGGCAGGAGGTCGTTCGCCATCGGCCCCGAGTCCGGAGGGCCCGGCCCGCCAGGGCCTGCGACTCGGACACCGCGCGACCGACTGCGGCGGCGCACCAGCAGGGGCATGCCGCCTTCGGCGTAATGGCCGTTTTGCCTGTATCGCCGTGCCACGCTGTGGTCCCGATTGACCAGGGTCGTGTCAGGAGACCGGAATGCACCGCTCAGGTGAGGGGCTGTTCGAGCGGATCCATCGTGCCCCGCGGGCAGACCCGAGGACGTCGGTGCGGAAGCGGAGCGATCCTGACACCGGTCGCTCGTGATGGCAGGAAACGAGGAAGGCGAACACCGGGGGCAGCAACCGCACCTTCCGACCTGCACGTGCGTCTGCGCACCGAGTTGGCCAGGATCGATGAGCAACTCCGCTCCCTGCTGGCCGCCATGGACCGGCTGCAGGGCCTGCTGGACGCGGTGGTGTCCATCAGCCGGGAGGTGGAGCTGCCCGACGTGCTGCACCGCATCGTGACCACCGCCATGGACTTGGCCGGCGCTCGCTACGGGGCACTGGGCGTACTCAGCGAGTCCGGCGACCATCTGGAGCAGTTCATCACCGCCGGCCTGTCCGAACAGGAACGCGCCGATCTGGCCGAGACCGGTTTGCCCCGAGGCCTGGGGGTCCTCGGGCACCTGATCCACCACCCCGAACCCCTGCGGGTCGACAGCATCCCGGCCCATCCGTCGTCCGTCGGGTTTCCGGCCGGCCACCCGCACATGCACACCTTGCTCGGCGTCGCCATCAGCGTCCGCGGCGCGATCTACGGTGACCTCTACCTCTCCGAGCGGCGCGATGGACATCCCTTCGACGTCCACGACGAGAACGTCGTCCTTGCCCTGGCCAGTGCCGCGGGAATCGCGATCGAGAAGGTACGCCTGTTCGAACGGGTTCGCCTCGGCGCCGAGCAGTTCCAACGGCTTCTGCTGCCGACCCTGCCGGACCTGCGGCCTTTCGCCGCCGCCGCCATCTACCGGCCCGCTGCCGAGCCCAGTCAGATCGGTGGGGACTGGTACGACGCCATCCCACTGGCCGACAACGTCGTGGCGCTCGTCATCGGCGACGTGGTCGGTCACGACCTGAAGGCCGCGGCCTCCATGGCCTCCACCCGCAACATGCTGCGGGCTCTGCTGTTCGACCAGAGCAATCCGCCCAGCGCCATCCTTACCCAGCTCGACCGCACCCTGCACGCCATCACGAGCAATCCCGTCACCACCACGACCCTGGCACGCATCGAACCGGAGGAGCCGGGGTGGCGACTCCACTGGAGCAGCGCGGGCCACGTCCCACCCCTGCTGATCACCCCTGGGCGCCCGGCAGAGTACCTTTTCGCCGAGCCCGGCGTACCGCTCGGGGTCGACCCCGAGCAGCCCCGCCCCGACCATTCCCGCTTCCTGCCCCCGGACGCCACCGTGGTCTTCTTCACGGACGGGCTGGTCGAACATCCTGAGCACCCCATCGACGAGCGTCTCAACCGGCTCACCGATCTCGCCACGATGTACGCCGCCCTGCCCCTGCAGGAGTTCGTCCAGGCTCTGGCCGATCACCACCCCAGCGACGGTCACGACGACCTGGCCATCCTCGCCCTGCGCACCCCGCACCTCTGATCCCCGTGTCCGCGTCCATCTCACCAGTGCCATGGAGGATCCGAGAGATCCGGCGGATGATGGAATCGGGCCGATTGATGCGGAGGTGCCGCCTGATGACTGCAGCGCGGCCTGAGCGGCTCCGACAGGCCGGCTTGGCCGCCCTGGAGATCTGCGTCGTTGCCGGGCTGTACTACGGCTCAGCCGCGCTGGGACTGGTCCAGCAACTGGTGGGGGGCCAGGTCACCCCCCTGTGGCCGCCGACCGGTATCGCCGTGGCGAGCCTGCTCCTGCGCGGTCTGCGGGTCTGGCCCGGGATCGCGCTGGGTGCCTTCCTGGTCAACGTCCCGCTCGGCCCATCGATCCCGGCCGTGCTCGCGATCGTGGCGGGCAATACCCTCGCGCCCGTCTGCTCGTACGCGCTGCTCCGCCGTACGGGCTTCCGTACGGAACTGGACCGTTTGCAGGATGCGCTGGGGCTGATCTTCCTCGGTGCGCTCACCGGGATGCTGATCAGCGCGACGGTGGGCAGCGGGACCCTGGCCCTCGCCGGCGCGCTGAGCACCGAGAAATTCTGGCCCACCTGGTCGGTCTGGTGGACGGGCGACGCGATGGGGGTACTGGTGGTGACGCCCGTCCTGCTCGTTCTCCGCTTCGCGCGTTGGCCGAAAGGTGCGCGGCCGTCCCGTTGGGCGGAGGGACTGCTGCTTCTGGCAGCCACGGTCTGCGTCGGCTTCCTCGAGACCAGCAGTACGACGCTCATGTTCCTCGGCTTCCCGCTGCTGATCTGGGCGGCCTTCCGCTTCCAGCTGGCCGGGGCTGCGCTCTGCGCCCTGTCCGTGTCGACCTTCGCCATCGTCGCCGCTGCCCGTGGCTCAGGCCCGTTCGCCGGTCATGATCTGCTCACCAACATGATCACCCTGCAAGCGTTCAACGGTGCTTCCTCGCTGACCGCGCTGCTGGTCGCGGCTGCCGTCAGCCAGCGCGACCAGACCCAGAAAGAGATCGCGCGAGCCTGCATGCTGCTGGCCGAGATGGCGGCCAGGGCCACCGCCGGTGACCACCATCCCAGGCTCCCCGATCGCGGGGGCGAGACGGAAGCGGACGACGGACGAACCGAGTGGCCGACGTGATGGCTCAGTGTCCGACCGTGCGCCAGGAGCAGTACACGCCGCCGGAGGCTGCCAGTACTCCAGCTGTAGATCGTGATCTTCATGTCTGGGATGCGGCTTGTCGCTGGTAATGGCTGATGCGTGATCGCTTTTGATGGCGGCGTCGCCAGTCGGACCAGCCGAGCCGGTGGGCCGCATCGCGGAGAGGCCGGATGGCGAGGGTGATGAACAAGCGCTGGATCTCGTTGCAGGACAGCGGGACCAAGTCGTCAGAGGTGGACTGTCGGGCGTGTTCGTTCGCACGGACCACCGCGAGGAAGGCGTGGGCGAGCATCGCAAGGGAGACCCAGCGGATCCAGGAGGGGTAGAGGCGGACCTGGTGCTCATCGAGGCCGGCCAGCCCTTTCTCGCTCTGGAAGGTCTCCTCGACCCGCCCTCTCGATCCCGCGACCCGCACCATCGTCGTCAGCGGCACCGGATCCGGCGAGTAGCAGCGGTAGTGGGCGAGTTCGCCGCAGGTGCGGTCGCGGCGGATCAGCAGCTGGCGGTGACCCGGGCAGGGAGCGGCCAGGTCGATGACCGCCCAGTCCTAGGACCGCTTCCGGGCCAGGGCATCAGCGCGGAACGTGCCCGCACCGGTGGTCACTTCGGCCGAGCAGGCCACCGCGAGGACATAGCCCATGCGGCGTTCCTCCAGGGCGGATCGCAGTTTCGGGTTGCCGCCATAGACCTCGTCACCGGTGACCCAGTCCACGCGGTGTCCGGCATCCCATGAACCGTTCGATCATCGTGCGGGCCAGCTCCGGCTTGGTCGCGAAGACGGTTTCCTCACCGAGCCCTGCCGCCCGGCAGCGGTCCGGGTCGCCCGTCCAGAAGCGCGGGACGTACAGCTCCCGGTCCACCGCCGCGTGTCCCCGGGCGCCGGCGTAGACGAGGTAGACGGCGACCTGGGAGTTCTCGATCCGTCCCGCGGTGCCTGTGTACTGGCGCTGGACCCCGACGGTGTGGGTGCCCTTCTTCACGTCGCCGGTCTCGTCGACGACCAGCGCCGCCGCATCGTCGTGGAGGTGCTCGACGACGTATTCTCGGACGTCGTCGCGGACGGCATCAGCGTTCCAGGACGCCCGGCACAGCAGGTGCTGCATGCCGTGCGGGGTTGCCTCGCCGGCCCACTCCGCGATCGTCCAGCAGTTCTTGCGCGGCAGGTCCGACAGCAGGCCCAGCACCAACCGCCCGGCCCGTAGGCGAGGTTCATCGCGGGCGAACCGGCCCGCGATGCGCCCCATGGCCACCTCAAACGCCTCCCGCCAACGCGCGGATCTATGCTGTGACCAGTGGGCACCGTCTCGTTGTCAGTCCACACACCCACGATGGTCAACGGCAGCCGCATCTGTTCCCGTACCGGCCCCACCAGCAAGATCACAATCCACACAGCTGGAGCACTACAGTCCGCCTACGGCCCCGCGGGCCTTTGAGGGCGCTCTGCATCGTCCCGCGAACCCCTCCTTCAAGGGGCACGGAAATCCGTGGACGGACCCGCGGAAGATCACGTACCGTGTGGCTTCACGCCCTGAGATGGATGGAAGGAGGCGAGTGCCGTGCAGTTCACACCTTTCCAGCGCTCCCTCTTCCGCTATCCCGGCGTAGTTCGTCAGTTCTGACCGGGAGCGCTCCAAGCAGCCTGTATCCCGGAGGAATCCATGACCGATACGGTCATCCGCGCGCTCTCCGCGAGCGACGCACATCTTTTCGACGCACACCCCGACCCCCTCGGCGCCGGTGAAGGCCACCGACGTACCCGGTTCCGGCCCGACTGGAAGCGCGTCGCCCTGCGCGACGGCGAGGTCGTCGCACGCGGTGCGTGGTGGGGCGGCCCCGACGACTCGGAGCCCGTCAACATCAACTGGTTCGACGTGGCCGAGGGCGAGGAGGAGGCCGGGGCCGAACTCCTGCGCTCCGCTCCCTGGCAAGTCGAACTCGAGATCAACCTGCCCGGCGGCTGGCGGGAAAAGACCTACCTGCGCGCCGGAGCCGAGGCGCGCTTCGCCGCCGCACGAGCCGCAGGGTACGAGCTTCTGGTGGAACGCTTCCTGTACCGCTGGACCCCCGAGCGAGGTCTGCCCGAGCGGCCCGGACGCCTGCGCTTCAGCGCCGAACCCGACGACACCGTGTTCTTCGACGCGTTGCGCCGCATCCACTCCGCCACTCTGGACGCCCACGCGCTCAGGGCCATCGAGGAGGGCGGCCTCGACCAGGCCGCCCAGGAGGAACTCGACTTCTTCAACTGGTGCCCCTCCCCACGGGAATGGTGGCAGATCGCACACACGCCGGAGGGCGACCTGGCCGGCATCCACATCCCGGCCCACAACCCCTCCGGCCCGACGATCGGCTTCGTCGGAGTCGTCCCGGAACAGCGCGGTCGCGGCTACGCCTACGACCTCCTCGCGGAGTGCACCCACCTCCTCGTCGAGCAGGGCGCGGAGTTCGTCAGCGGAGCGACGGACCAGGCCAACTTCCCCATGGCCGCGAACTTCGCCAAGGCTGGCTTCCCCGTCATCCGTGAACGCATCAACTTCCACCCGGCGGGCCAAGCAGCCTAGCGAGGAGTAGCACGCGGTGAGCGGTCCGGTCCGAGGGCAGGTCCGGACCGCTTGCGGTGCCCGGCGGCATGCCGGCCGACAGTGAACGTGCAGGATCTACGCTTGGAGTGGCCACCGTCTCGTCGTCAGTCCACATCGACGATGATCAACGGCGGCCGCGCCCGTTCCCTTACAGGCCCCACCAGCAAGATCACGATCTACAGCTGGAGTACTAGGACCTCCAGACGGGGAAACGAGCAGCTCAAACGGGCTTTCTTCCTCTCCGCTTTCGCGGCCCTGGGGGCCCCGGCATCGCGGGCCTACTACGACAAGAAGGTGCGCCACCAAGCGTCACGCAATCGAGTGAAGGCGAGAGACCTCCACCGCCAGGCCGTCGCAGCGGCCAGGCAGAAGCCGAGGGTAGTCCGATTCGGGGAACGCCGGGGAGGGCGGAAAGCAGCACGCCCGGATGACCGCAAGAGTCGCACCACCGCGTGCCCTCGCCTCGCCCGCCGACTCCCGAACAGGCACGTCATCACTCATGACAGCCACACTGCCACCCGACCGCCTTGACCAAAGACATAGGGCCCCCGCACTGGGCGGGCTTTCACCGGGCTGGATCGTCGGACTCCGGTCGATGAGGCGGCCGCCGCGTCGTTCGGCGCCGGCGCCGAAGCGTACGCCGCCTACGAGGCCGCCCGCCCGGGCGCACGGCCGGTCGACGTCCTCATCGACCTGATCACCGACGAGCTGGTCAGGAAGCCCACCCTGGCGTTCGCGCAAGCGCGGGCAGCCGGTGGCCGCCCGGCCTGTGCCGACGAGTTCGACTGCCCCACCCCCGCCCAAGACGGCCGGGCTGGGCTCCCCGCACTGCCTGGAACTCCCTTTCGTGTTCGGCAACTTCGACGCCTGGTCACACGCAGCGTTCGTCGCGGGCATGAACACCGGGACCAGCGCCTTCGACAAGGTCGAGTCGGTCCACCTCGAGGTCAACTGGCGCGCCCGTTCATTAAAGTTCCGCGTCAGCGGAATGCGGCGACATGGCGGGCAACCCAGTCGTTGAAGGTGCGCGGGACACGGCCGATGACTCCTTCCACGTCCGGGCTGATCCGCAGTTCGGCCGGGTTCGGAGCAGAGATGATGTCCAGGGTGTCGTCGGCGAGTTCGATCGGCACGAACCGGGCCATCGTGGCCTTGGCCTCCTCGCGGGTGAGTTCGCGGAACCGTACGGGCGAGCCGAGCGCGGCTGCGATCGCCTCCGCCTGCTGACGCGGCGTGATCACCTCCGGCCCGGTCAGCTCGTACACCGCGCCGGTGTGCCGATTGTCCAGCAGGCAGGCCGCCGCGACCTCGGCGATGTCCGCCGGATCGACGACCGGAACCCCTACATCGCCGAAGGGCGCGGCGACCGTTCCTTGCGTGCGGACGGACTCGGCCCAGGCGAAGGCGTTGGAGGCGAACCCTCCCGGCCGCAGGACGACCCAGTCCATTCCGGAGTCCCGCAACGCGTCTTCCACGGTGCGCATCGCGACCCGCGACGGACCGAGCGGCCTGGTCGCCACGCCCTGCGAGGACAGCAGCACGACCCGGCGGACGCCACTGGACGCGGCAAGGCGGATGATGTCGGTCGGCCTGGCTCGGGGGGCGTGCAGGTTGCCGGAGAGCAGGAGGAAGAGCGCCTTCGCCCCGGTCAACGCGGCTGTGAGAGCGGCTGGTTCGGCCAGGTCGGCCGACAGGTGCCGGACCTCCTCCGGCAGCTCCGCCCGGTGCCGCGACACCGCCGTCACCTGCTCGCCCGCCTCTGTCAGGGCCTGCGTCAACGGTCGGCCCACATTCCCGGTAGCCCCGGTTACCACGATCATGTTCAGCTCCTGATTCGTCGTGCGCTTCCGTGATGGACGCTAGGAGCCGGGCTTACTTTCCGTAAGGACATACCCAGGGGTAAGCTCCCGACATGAGGGAAGGCGCGCAGCTGAAACCGGTCGCGACGAACCATGGGCGTGAGGTGTTTCACACCGACTGCCCCGCGCGTGACGTGGTCGACCATGTGACCAGCAGGTGGGGCATCTGGGTTCTGATCTCCTTGCGGAGCAATGACCTTCGGTTCTACGAACTGCGCGACGGCATCCAGGGCATCAGCGAGAAGATGCTGGCTCAGACCCTGCGCGCGCTGGTGCAGGACGGCCTGGTCTGGCGGGAGGTCGAGCCGACGACGCCGCCTCAGGTCACTTACGGGTTGACCGACTTCGGCCAGGACATCAGCGAGCCGCTGACGGACTTGTTCGACCGGATCACACAACGGCTACCGCCGCGCAGCCCGGCATAGTGCCGCACAAGCCCGGCCGCCCGCCCTCAACGGCCCCAACGCGGCTGCCGGATGCGTGCGGCGGACGGCTTCGGGCGCGGGGCTCCGCCCGTCAGGTGCCGAAGCGGTGGCGGGAGGCCTCGATGTGGCCGAGGTGGCGGTGGGTCCAGTCGCACAGTGCGTTACGCCGCCCCCCGGACCCCACCGAGCCGTACCTGGCTGCGGGACGTGCAGCGACACCCAATCCGACGCTCACGCCGTTGGCGGCTGCCCGGCGCCACCCAGCAGTACGGCCAGCAGTCGCCTTACGGTCGCTTCCGGCTCCTCGCTGAGGCCGGGAACGCGCGTCATCAGCAGGTGATGCATCGTGCCGACCAGCGCCAGCGCGATCGTGGCGACGTCGGCGTCCGCGGCGATCCGGCCGCCACGCTGCTCCGCCTGCAGGTAGGCGACAAAGGCGTGCTGGATCGCATCGAACGCGGGCGCTCCCGCCTGGAAGCCTTCCCGGGTACGCAGCGCGGCCGCCGGGCGTGTCAGCGAGAGACCCACCACCGCCGGGGGCAGGGCATCCAGCAAGGCAAGGACGACTTCCTGGAGATTGGCCGCAGCCGTGGCCTGCCCCACCTTCGCGTCCAGCGCCTCGGCTTGGCGGGCACCGCGCGCGAACCGGTCCAGGACCAGCTCGGCAACGAACTCGTCCAGGCCCGCGAAGTGCGCGTGCAGGACGCCCTTGCCGCAGTCCGCCTCAGCCGTGACGGAGCGACTCGTGAGGCCCGCCGCACCGTCTCGCGCCACCACCCGTTCCGCCGCCGCGAACAACCGCTCACGCAGATCCGGAATCGCGACTCCACGAGGTGACACAACAGCCCCTTCCCTCAAGCCCATTGCCAGTACGGGCGATCGCCCATACTGTTTGGGCACTTGCCCATACTAAGGGTCCGGGCACCGTACTGCGCTCGGACGGGAGGGAGTTCACCCATGGGCCGAATCACCAACACGACGCAGGCCGAGGCATGGAACGGCTACGAAGGAGCACAGTGGGCCCGTAGTCAGGAACGCTGGGACGCCATCAACGACGGCTTCAACCAGCCGTTGCTCGACGCCGCCGACATCCGGGACACCGACCAGGTGCTCGACATCGGCTGCGGAGCCGGCCGCACGACCCGCCTGGCGGCACAGCGATGCGGCGGGGGGCGGGCCATGGGAGTGGATCTGTCGGGTCCGATGCTCGAGCGGGCCAGGGCGAGTGCGGCACGCGAAGGAGTGCACAACGTGTCCTTCGTCCAAGGCGACGCACAGGTCCACCCGTTCGACCCCGGGGCATTCGATGCGGCCGTCAGCCGCTACGGCATGACCTTCTTCGCAGACCCTGTCGGCGCCTTCGCCAACATCCGCGGCGCGCTGCGCCCGGGCGGCCGGCTGGCGTTCATCTGCGCGGCAGAAGCCGGGGCCAACGAGTGGCTCCGGGCGCTGGCCTCGCTGGACGGCATCCTGCCGCTCGGAGACTTCGGCACGCCCGGCGCACCGGGCATGTTCTCGTTGACCGACCCCGACCACACGCTCGCCCTCCTGACCTCCGCCGGCTTCGGGAACGCCCGCGCGGAGCGGGTGGAAGCCGCCGGCAACTGGGGTAAGGATGCCGAGGACGCCTCGGCCTTCCTGATCGACTCCGGCCCTGGCCGCCACCTGCTCGGCCAGGTCGCACCCGATGCCCAGGAGCAGGCCCGACAGGCACTGATCGACGCGCTGCGCCCCTACGAAGACGCCGGGGCCGTGTGGCTGCGCAGCAGCTCGTGGCTGGTCACCGCCGTCCGGAAGGACACCGCGGGCGACTGAGCCTGTCAGATGCGGTCCGGGCAAGGACCCGGTGTCACACGAGCCGGTTGCGGTCGCGGTCGCGGTCCGACCGGTACCAACTGGTGGCTTTGATCCCGCGCCCACACAGATCGGTTCGAACCACGACGAATCACACCGCCGGTCGACCGTGACCCGTACCGACAAGCCCGTGCCGTCGGCCTCCGCCGGTCCACCCCGGTGGGCACGGTGGGCACGGTGGGAGAGAGCCCAGGCGTACCGGGCGGGGCGGGCGCCGGGTGCGACGCCCGCCCGCCCCGCCTCTTGCTCGTGAGAGTCAGACCTTGCCGAGGAGCCCGTTCATCCGGGTGATCTCGGCGGTCTGGGAGGTGACGATGGCGTCGGCCATGTCCTTGGCGGGCTGGTAGGAGCCGTCCTTCTGCTCCGTCTTGGCCATGGCGACCGCACCCTCGTGGTGCTTGATCATCAGCTCCATGAAAGCGGTGTCGAACGCCTTGCCCGAGGCATTCTTCAGGTTCTCCATCTCCTCGGCGGTCATCATGCCGCCGCCCGCGCCGTGCATGGAGTGGTCCATGGCACCCTCGGCGGGCACCTGCTCGCCCCAGGAAGCCAGCCAACCGGAGAGCGTCTTGATCTCCGGGTCCTGGGCCTTCTTGATCTCCTCGGCGAGCTGCTTGACCTCGGCGGAGTCCGCACGGGTCGGGGCGAGGTCGGCCATCTCAACGGCCTGCCTGTGGTGAGGGATCATCCCCTTGGCGAACGCGGCATCGGCCGCGTTGTGCTGCCCCTGTGCGGCGGAGGCCGAAGCCGACGGCGAGGCGGAAGCGTGGCCTCCGTGACCGGCCGGGCTGTCGTTGCTGCCGCATGCGGCCAGCACGAGGGCGGCCGTTGCGACGGCCCCGACGGCGGTGGTGCGGCGGACGAGGGAACGGTTGCGGTTCATGTGGGTGCGACTCCTTGATGCGCAGTCCTACGGTCAGGACGTGCGCGCGTACGGAACAGGGCGTGCCGGGGCACGGCATCGCTCACCGGTCACCGGACCGGCAGATGCCGTGTGGGCCGCTCTATATCCGCAGGAGTTGCAGCTCGGAAAGGTCGGGTGGCGCCCGCGTACTCACCGGCGCCTCCGGCGCCGCCCCAGCCTGCACAACAGCAGCGGGAACACCACCGAACGCGGCGCTCAGCGCGGGCGGGGCGTAGGAGGAGCTCACCCCGGCGGCGGCGCACGTTCCGTCCGCGTGATCGAGATGATCCGATCCACCGGCCGGGTGCGAGCAGTCGCCCGCCGCGTCCGGGTCGGCCTCCGTATGAGCCATGACCATGGTGTGCCCGCTACCGGCGTGCGCCGTCGGCAGGGGGCTCGGGGCCAGGGCGTGCATGCCCAGGACACCGGCCAGCACCGCGAGGACGAGCAGCAGGAAGCCCCGCCCGGCAGGGCGTCGTCCCAGCGGCTTCGCGGCGAAGGTCATGCGCTCATCGTACGGGTGCTCGCCACGGCCACCGGCGCGGTCGTCTCCGCCCTGGCCGCCTGCGCCTTCAGGGCGAAACCGAGCGCAGCCCATCGGCACGGGTGGCAGTCGTGTACACCCGCCGCAGCAGGTAGTGCAGCTGTGCGCGCTCACCCTTCGTGATCGAGGCCAGCAGAGCGTCCTGCAGGCTCTTCACGTCATCCACTGTGGCCGCCAGGGCCTCAGTACCGGCTTCCGTGAGCGTCACCACCTCATGCCGGCCACCGATGTTGACAACCATCGCGTGGACCAGGCCCTGCTCCATGAGCTCATCGATCACCCGCACGACATCATCCAGCGGCGCCTCTATCTGCGTGGCGAGATCGAGGTGGGCGTGCGGCCCCAGATCGGCGAGCGCCTTGAGGACCGACTGGTGGAGGGGGCTCGACCCGCGCACACCGATACGCTCGGCCACCAGCGTCTCCACGGCCCTGCCGGCTGCCGCCAGGAGTTCCACGGTCTGCTCGGAGGGATTCGACGATCCGCTCCCCCTGTCGTACACGTCGCCTCCAACTCACTGGGGAGGGGGACGTCACCCCCGAACCGGCCCGCCGCGGTCAGTCGTTCCCGCAGCCCGCAGCAATACGCCGGTCACGGGGGCACATGTCCCCGGACTCAGACGGCACTCCGGGGATGGCAGGATGTGGAATAAACCTAGGCTAACCATACTCACGCCCAAGGCGGCTGGTCTACATCGCAGTCGACGCTCACGGTCTCAGCGGCGTCGCAGGGCTTGAGCCGCGAGCCTTCCGCCTACTCGTACAGCCCGTACGCCAGGCCAGTCCCAGTACGACCGATGCGGCCACCACCGTCGCGAGCCCTGCGAGGCCCGGACCAACAGGTCTCGCCGGACGGCGCGTTCGCCTGCGACGGACCGGGCGCGCGAGCAGCGAACGGTGCCCGTACCAGCGGCGAACCACCGGTGCTGTCCGGCCTGTCAGCACTGCTCCGGCGGCAGCAGCGACCGGCGCGTGGCTGCGGCCGCGCCCATGGATGCACCCGCGTCAGCATGGCCAGGGCCACAACCAGGACAGGGTCAATCGCCCTGCTCGCGCTCCAGGAGCAGGCGCCGCAATGCCTCCTCGTCGTCCCCGGACAACGAAGACACGAACCGCTTCAGCACCAGGTCACGCTGCGGCTCCCGTTCCAGCTCCTGCCGCATGCGCCCGGCTGCCAGCCCGGCGGCATCATCCGCCGCTGCGTAGGCGAAGCCCCGCCCCGCGCGGGTGCGAACGAGCGTCCCCTTCTCGTGCAGACGTGTCAGGATCGTGGTGACCGTCGTCCTGGCCAGGTCTCGTTCGAGCGCGGCATTGATCTGGTGCGGCGTCAAAGGCTCCTCTGCCGCCCATAAGATCGCCAGCACGTCCGCGACGAGCTCACCATGCGGACGCCGCGCGTCCCGTCCATTCCTCACCATCCCGGTACCGCCCCACTGCTGTCCCGGACGACTATGCCCGCGATTCGAATTTAGGTTTGCCTTATCTAACTCTATGGGCCGTGGATCGGGTCCGGCCCGGCCGTGGCCAGTTACGGGCGGGCGCGAGGCAGGCTCGGGCGCAGCGGAAGATCCGTACCGGCCGCCATCCGTCCGGAGGCCGGCTCACGGACGGCCGACGGGCGCGATGGAGGTACGGGCGACCGTCAGGGCCAGGTCCGGGGGCGGTCCCGCTCAAGGCCACATCCCGGACACTGCGGCCCCGCGCCTGCCCGCCCTTCTACGCTGGACGGATGGCACACGCACCCGGCGCGTCCCCGCGCATCGAAGGCCCGGGGGCTGACCCGGACCGTGAGCTCATCCTCACGGCCGCGCTCCGGAGGCCACCCGCCCTGCAGAGGTCGTCGCGCTGATCGCTGCGATCCCGCTCCCCGGACCGGTCATCCCAAAGGGCCCCGGAGGCCATGGGTTCAGTCCTTCCGGCGGCTGGCCGCCCAGGTGTGACGGCGCTCCCCAGGGCGGCCGTACGATCCAGGTCGGCGCCCGGCAACGCGCGCCGCTCGGCGCAGCCGCCGCCCCTGCACCCGCACCGCACCGCACCGCACCCCGGACACTCTGCTGCGCCGCCGCCCACTCCCGTATCTAGAGACGGAGCAGCCGCTATGGCCCGACTGCACTCCTACGCCACCCGCGTCACCTGGACCGGCAACCTCGGCACCGGCACCAGCCACTACCGCGCCTTCTCACGGGCACACGAAGTGGCCGCCGGAGAACTGCCGGCGATCCTGGGCAGCTCCGACCCGACCTTCCACGGCGATGCCTCGCGCTGGAACCCCGAACAACTGCTGCTCGCCGCGCTGTCCCAGTGCCACATGCTCTCCTACCTGCACTTCTGCACGGTCAACGGCGTGGTGGTCACTTCGTACGTCGACGAGGCGACCGCAACGATGGCCACCGCCGGGGACGGCGGGCAGTTCACGGAGGCCGTGGTGCACCCTCGGATCACCGTCAGCGAGGAGTCGATGGTGGTCGCGGCGCTCGCACTGCACGAGGAGGCCCACCGGGCCTGCTTCATCGCCAACTCGGTGAACTTCCCCGTCCGGCACGAACCGACCGTGACGGTGGGCTGAGCGTCCGGCCGGGCACGGCCACTCCCTTTTCCCGCGACGGACCTGGGCCGCTTCCTCCGGATCACCTCGCCGACCGGATCAAATGGCGACCAGATCAAATGGCGACCAGGGAGATGGTCGCGGTCTTGTCGTAGCGCGTGGCCAGGCCGCCCAATTGCTTGAGCCTGTTGGTGCACCGTTCGACCCCGCGTTGCGCTGCCGGCAGGCCTCGCGGCCGAAGGCCCGCCGCCGAGCCGGCCGAGTCGCTTGCGGTTGGCACCCTGGTCGGCGGGCTGCGGGATCACCGCCCGGGACGCGTAGGCCTACGGCGAGGGCGGCCGGGGCACTCGCAACAGGTCCATGACCCGGGTGGGCCCACCGGGCACCGGCCGGACCCTGCGCGCGGCCGGCACGTCCCTCGCCTCAGCGCAGGAGCCGTGCGGCTTTTCGGCGGTGGCGGCGTCCGACCGTGGGATCGTGGGCCAGGACCGCGACGACAGCGGCGGCGCGTTCGGGGTCGCGGCCGGCGAGTTCCCGGACGGCTGCCAGGCGCCAGGCGCTCTTGAGGGTCCTGTCGTGGGCGAGGGAGGCCAGCGTGTCCGCGCCGCGTGATGGTTCGAACTGTGCCAGCCCCAGGGCCGAACACAGGCGTGTCCCGATGGGCAGATCGATGTCCTCGGCCAGGCGCGCGAGCAGGTCGGGGCCGCGTTCATCGTCGACGACGGCAAGCATCGTGGCCGCGCGCATACGGACGTCGGGCGATGTGCTCGCGCTGTCGGCCAGGGCGGCGAGCGTGTCCGCACTCGGTTGGTCGCCGATCGCGGCCAGCACCGAGACGGCCAGGGCACGGTCCTGCGGCAGCAGCTTCACATCACGGGCCAGGTTGTGGAGCAGCTCCACGCCGTGCTCATCTCCGTGCTCCACCAGGAAGCCGGCGGCATCGACCCGCGCATCGTCACGGAGCCGGGTGTCAGTGGCCAGGCGGTGCAACAGCAGCAGACCGCGTGGGTCGCCGGCGCCCGCCAGCCTGTCGGCGGCCTGCACTCTCCACGGGCCGGTGGCCAGGTACGGGACCTCGGCGAGTTCGGCCAGAATGTCCGCCGCATGTTCGCCGCCGAGCCAAGCAAGGGCCTCTGCCGCGCTCACCCGGTGGTTCCTCTGGGCCTGGGAAAGAAACACCTCCGCCAGCCCAGGGTCTGTTTCCGGGTGCAGGCGGTCAGGATTCGCCCTGAGGTCCGCACGGCGTCTGTCGTCGTCGGTGATCCGGGCGAGGAAGGTGAGTGACGTCGCGGCGGCTCGGACGACGGGCTCCGGCAGACCGGTTCCCAGCCGTTTCTGCTCGGCCAGGAAGCGGCAGCCGTCCAGGTTGCGCCTGCCGGCGAGCCGCAGCAGCTTCTTCTGCACTTGGGCGGCACCGTCCGGGTCGGCCAGCAGCCGGTCCAGCAGGAAGCCGGTGTAGGACGTTTCCTTCTCACCCGGCGGAGTCCAGAACCGTTGGCCGGTGCCGAGGAGGGTGACGTCCGGAACCGGTTTCCAGGGCCAGTGCCGAGCCCACTTGTCATCGAAGAGACGGGCGGTCGCCTCGGCGCGCGCCTGCGGCGTCCGGGTGGCGTGGCGCGCGGCGCAGTATTCGAGGAGGGTCTGATGGACGAACTCGAGCTCTCCGGCGCGCTGGGTGAGCATGCCGGTGCGGAGCACGGTCTCCTTGGGTGTCATGCCTGCCGGCGATGCGCCGGGCCAGGAGCGCAGTAGGCCGGTCAGGGTCGGGCCGGCGTCCTGTTCGTTCTGTTCGTTCTGTTCGTTCTGGGGAGCCAGACGGCGGGCCGCGATGTGTCCTGCGATGTCGAGGGCGAGTTCTCCGATGCCCGGGATCTCGGGCGCGTCCTGCGCTCGTCGTTCGTGCTGCAGGAGCAGCAGTGCGGCGTACTCGTCGTAGATCCCGCCCCGGGCGCGGGGCATTCTCCGGTGATGGGCGTAGAGCTGGCACAGCAGCCCGGCGATGAGGGGGGTGCGGGCCAGCTCGGTCAGCTGTTCCATGGCCGACAGCTCGGTGATGAAGAGCTTCGTGAGTCCGACGGGATCGGGGACGGCCAGGGCCGTGAACCAGCTGTGAGCGACCCGCGACAGTTCTTCGCGTCGGAACGGCAGCAGATCGAATCGCGGAACGTGGGAGCCGAGCCGGTCCAGTTCGCCCTGTGGCAGCGGACGGGTGGCGACGACGAGCCGGTAAAGATCCGCGTCGGGTCCGTTGGCGTGCACGGCGAGGTGGCGCAGCAGGTTCTGGCGGGTTTCGGCGCGGGGTATCTCGTCGAGTCCGTCGACCAGTACCAGCCAGGGGACACCGTGCTGGGGCGGCGAGGCGAAGAGCCCTGGGATCTCGAGCTCGTACTCGCGGGACACCGCCCGGGTCAGGGCTTCCGGCAGGCTACCGCCGCGCAGGGCCTTCCCGCTCGCGATCAGGGCCTGTGCCGGGACGAGCACCGGTACGGGCGCGGCAGGTTCTTCTCCGCCCAGGCGGCGCCCGACACCTTCGGCGAGCCAGGTGCGCAGGAGGCTGGACTTGCCTGCGCCGGGACCTGCCATGACGACACAGGTGCGTGCGCCGGTCAGGATCTGGTCCGCCGGGACGGTAGCGGCGCTGGACACCAGTGGCGGGCCGTCCGCGTTGTTCCGGTCCGGCTTCTCGTCCAGGCAGCGGATCTGCTGGCGCAGGTACACCGCGCTGAGGGCCGGCACGCCGTCGTCGATGACGCCGGGATAGGGCTGGGCATCGAGTGTGGGCTCAACCGTTCTCAAGTACGTGTCCAGTTGCCCGGGCCGCTGCTCCGCATGCTGCGGGCGCCGGTCCTCGGCCTGTGCGGCCGCTTTCCGCCTGCCGCTCGGTCCGTGCGCCGCCGTGTCCGGCGCAGGACGCTGCCGCCTTGCCTGCTCCAGCAACGTCAGCAGCGGCTTCGCATCGGTCCCGAGCGCCCGCGCGAGCGCCACCACGGTGGCTTCGCTGGGCACGGTCGGCCCGTGCAGGGCCTGGCTGACGGTGGTGCGCCCCCGCCTCGCCTCACGCGCCAGCCCGGCCATCGACAGCCCACGTCTGCTCTCCAGATGCAAGAGCCTCAGCTGTGCCTTCAACTCGGCCAGGGCATCCGGCAGGCCTTCGCTCTCCCCCACCCGGCGGCTCCTTCACGGACGGCGCTGTCCTTGTTCGGATGCGTTCATCTTGGTTCACCCAGAACGCCGCCGTACGGCGCTTCGGTCATGTTGTTCCCCTCATCCGCCATCTCGGAAGGGAAGACCCCGTGACCACTTCGCCCACGCATCTGATGCTCCTGGCCCTCGGCTTGGTCGTCGCTCTCCTGCTCGCGCTGCTGGCCGCCGCCGGCGCCGCCAAGCTCGCACGCTTGGACGGCGCCACGTACCCCGCCGCTCTCGCCCGGGCCGCCTCCGCGTTCGCCGTGACGTTCACTCTCGCAGCCACCCTGACCGGGGTACTCGCGCAAGTCCTCTCGTGATCGTGACGGCCGGAGCGGCGCCGAGCGACTTCAGCAACCACCTCCGCGAGCGGGCGTGAGCGCGATCAGCGAAGCGAGCACGACTGCGGTGCCTCAGCGGCTCATTGGCGGCCCTGCTCGGCGATCATGTTGATCAGACCCTGGGCGGTGTTGTGCTCGGCGTCGATCCCCGGGACTTCTCCGCCTTCAAAGGTGGCGGGCTCGGAGCTACGGGGGAACATGGCCTGCTCGTACTCGGTGAGCGCGGCCTCGACATCGTCGGGGTGCGCGGCGAGGGCCTTTCCGAGTTCGGCGCCGTCGTACATGGCCAGGTTGGCGCCTTCGCCGTTCGGGGGCGCGAGGTGGGCGGCGTCGCCGAGCAGGGTGACTCCTGGAACCCGGTCCCACCGGTGCCCGGTGGGCAGAGCGTAGTGGGGGCGCAGGACCGGCGCCGTATCGCCGTCGGTGATCAGCGCGGTGAGTTCCGGTGCCCAGCCGTCGAACTCGGCGGCGATGGACGAGGTGGCCGCGGCGGCGTCGGTGAAGTCGATGGCGGCGAACCACTCCTGCGGCCTGCTCAGGGCTATGTAGGCGTGCAGGGTGTCTTCGCTTTCCCGGTGAGCGAAGATCTCCCTGCCCGGCGCGGGCACGATCAGCATCCCGCCGCCGACCGCTTTCGCGGCGGCCGGGTGGCGGGTGTCGGCGTGGAACAGGTACGTCTCGACGAACGACGTGCCGGCGTACTCAGGTGTGGCTTCGGAGAGCAGCGGCCGTACCCGTGACCAGGCGCCGTCCGCGCCGACCAGCAGGCCGGTGACGACGGTGCCGCCGTCGGTGAACGTCACCTCGTGGCGGCTCGGGCCGACGGTGCGGGTGCTGCTGACCTTGTGCCCCCACCGGACCGTGCCGGCCGGGAGCGAGTCGAGCAGGATCTGCCGTAACTCGCCGCGGTGCACCTCGGGGCGGCTGCCCGTGCCGTCGTCGGCCTTGTCGAACAGGACGGTCCCGTCGTGGTCGAGTACCCGCATTGCCTGGCGGCCCTCCAGGACGATGGCGTGGAAGTCGTCCATCAGGCCGGCTTCCTCGAGGGCGAGCTGTCCGTCGTAGTCGTGGATGTCGAGCAGGCCTCCCTGCGTGCGCATGGCCGGGGAGGACTCCGCCTCGTAGACCGTGGCCGGGATTCCGTGGACGTGCAGGACGCGGGCCAGAGTGAGTCCGCCGAGTCCGGCGCCGATGATCGTGACGGGCATGTGCATGGTGACTCCTGGGGATCGGGGCCGCCCAGCGAGTTCTGGTCGGCCGTTCCTGGAACCTTGCCGGACCTCACCGACAGGCCACCGACGTCGAACCGGCAGCCGCCGATGGCTGACCGACACCGCATGTCGGTCCCGACACCTGATCGAAACGGGATGCGGCCCGGCCTCCCGCCCGGTGCGACGGCGCCGGGTGCCGCATCGAGTCGCCCGGTGCCGCACCGAGAAGTGACAGCGGCCGTGAGGCCGGGCCGGGCCGGCCCGGCAGCCGCACTCCCCGGTCGAAGATCGTGCTTGGTCACAGCCGGACGGCCAGCCAGATGGTCACGGCCGCGGTTACGGTGAGTCCGGCGTTGAGTGCGATCCGGCGGTCCCGGCCGCTCAGGTGGACGGTGATCGCGCCGATTTGCAGGAGTACGAAGCCGATGGCCGCGGCCGGCGCCAGCGAGGGAGCGATGCCGGTCAGCGGCGGCAGTACCAGGCCGGTCGCGCCGAGTACTTCGACCGCGCCGAGCGCCCTGAGGGCGGGCAGGGGTATGCGGTCGACCCAGGTCATCATCGGTCGGAGTTGATCGCGGCTGCGGATCACCTTCAGGGTGCCTGCGTAGAAGTAGAAGAGCGCGAGCAGTCCCGCGACGATCCAGTAGGCGATGTTCATGGTTCCCGTTCGTGGTCCACCGGTTCACGGGGACCCGTCGATTGTGTTCCGTGTCAGAAGAGCGCCCGCGCAGGCTCGGGCAGGCCGGGGCAGATTGGGGCAGATCGGGGCAGCCGTTCGAGGGGACGCCGCCTGGCCCGCTGAAGAGAAGGGTGGCCGGGCCGGGGCGTGCCATGCCGTCGGTTTCAGTCGCGGTCGGTGGCGGGCTCGGTCGCGTAGTGGCTCATCGCGTCGATGTTGGCCTGTGGTGTCAGCGGCCGACCGCCGGCGAGCACCTCCTGGAGGTCTCGGAAGTACTGCACGTACAGGTCGGGGGTGAAGGTGCTGAGCAGGACGGCGGGCCGGTCGGTCAGGTTGGCGAAGGTGTGAGGGGTACCGGGAGGAACCATCACGAGCGTGCCCGTGGTGGCGTCGTGGTCCTCGTCCCCTACGGTGAACCGGACGGTGCCGGAGAGGACGTAGAAGCCCTCGTCGTGCAGGCCGTGGCGGTGCTGAGGCGGTCCCTGGGTGTGCGGGGCGAGGACGGACTCGGTGATCGCGAGGCGGTGCCCGGTGTGGCTGCCGTCCTCCAGGACGCGCATGCGCGTGGTGCCCAGAACGATCCTCTCGCCCTCGCCCGGACCCACCACGGACAGGGCGATTCCGGTCCGCGGCTCGGTGTTTCGTGCCTGTTCGGTCATGCTCACCAGTGCACTGCCCGAGCTGCTTCAGTGTCCAAGACCCGTTCCACGGCGCCGATACCCGGCGGGTATCGTTGCAGCGTGGAGCTTCGTACCTTGCGCTACTTCGTGGCGGTCGCCGAGGAACTGCACTTCGGCCGGGCCGCCACCCGACTGCACATGAGCCAGCCGCCGCTGAGCCGGGCGGTCAAGCGGCTGGAAGCCGAGGTCGGAGCCCTGCTCTTCGCCCGCTCGCCGACCGGCGTCACACTCACTCCGGTGGGCACGGTGCTGCTCGACGAGGCGCGGGCCCTGCTCGACCATGCCGACCGCGTCCGGGTACGCGTGAGCGCGGCGGCCGGCGCCGCGGCCATCACCATCGGCATCCTGGGCGACGGCACCGACCGGGGAGTGTCCAGGCTGGCCGCCGCCTATCGTCGAAAACACCCCGACATCGACATCCGCATCCGTGAGACCGATCTGACCGACCCGACGTGCGGGCTGCGCGCCGGACTGGTCGACGTCGCCCTGACCAGGGCGCCGTTCGACGAAACCGCCCTGACGGTCCGTACGCTGCGGACCGATCCCGTCGGCGTGGTCCTGCGCGCCGACGATCCGCTGGCCCGCCGCGACGGCCTACGACTGGCCGAGCTGAGCGACCGCCACTGGTTCCAATTCCCGCGGGGCACCGACCCCGCCTGGCAGTCGTACTGGAACGGCGGCACACCGCGCGAGGGCCCAGTGGTACGTGCCGTCCAGGAGTGTCTGCAGGCGGTGCTGTGGAACGGCACGGTCGGCCTGGCCCCGCTCGGACACGACCTGTCCGCGGAGCTGGCCGTGGTGCCGCTGACCGACATGCCTCCGAGCCGAGTGGTGGCGGCGTGGAACGAGGGCGACACCAACCCGTTGATCCGATCCTTCGTCGAGACCGCGACAACCGCCTACCGCCACACCAAGTAGGGCCAGGCGTCGCTGACTTCCAGCAGCGAGCGGCACTGCGCAGTGGTACCGCGCCCGTGGCGGCGGTCCAGCAGCCGTTCGCCTCGGCGGCCGAGGCCACCGCGTGGCGCCGCCCCCGCCGCACCCTCGGGATCGGAGCCGGAGCGCACCCCGCGGCGTCCACGCCTCCGTTCCCCTGGCCGTCGCCGCGGGTCACGCGGACGACGGGTGCGCGACGTCGGGCGGGGAGCCAGCCGCGGGCCAGAAGGCCGTCAGGGTTCCCCGGCCCGGCGTCAACGCGCGAGCTCGCTCGCAGCCGCGTTGTAGAGCCGCTCGTCGTACACGGCCGGCGGCCGGTCCGCGGCGGCGGCAGCGCCGGGCATCCCGTACGTCTCGGTGTCCGGTGACATGGTCCCTGTCCTCCCCGTACCGCTGGGGCTCAGATGTTCAGGATGATGGCGTAGGCGAGGAAGAACAGGGCGAACACCAACGCGATCAGGCAGATGAGCACCAAGGGGCCCTTGCCCCAGCCGCGTGACAGGGGCCTGTACGGTCCGGCCCCGGTACCGGTGCTCGACTCCCCGGGCGGGGTTTCGCCCGGCGGGACGCCTCCTCCTTCTCGGGCACCGGGCGGAATCAACCGGCGCGGGTCAGGGTCGGAGGCCGGGTTCGATGCGGACATGACGTGCACCTCCTCATAACCGCCCCGCCTGCCACAGGCACCGGTCCGGTCCGGCACGCAGGCACAAGGACGGGCACTCGGCGGCTACCCTCAGCCTCTCCGCTCACTCCTCGCGGATCGGCCCGTTCGACCGGTTCGACCGGTTCGGGAGTCGGAACCGTCCCCGCTACGGAGCCGGTACGGCAAGGCGGCGATGTCCTCGGGAGCCGTCACGCGACGCGCCCGACACTCCCCCAGGCGACGCAAGGCCTCCTCGGTCCGGACGCGGCTCGCCAGCCAGTCCCGCCGCACCAACGGCGCGAACACCTCGGAAGTGAACTCCTCCAACCGGACCCGCACCGCGGCAAGCTCCCCAGCCCTCATACAGCCAGCGAACGACCGAACACCCGACGTGACAAGACCTGGTGACAAGGCACTACTAGAGCCAGCCGTTGCGACGGAAGGCGCGGTGAAGAAGGCCCGAAGCCACGGCCATGAGGCACACGGCGAGCGGGTAGCCGAAGCGCCAGCCGAGTTCCGGCATGTGCGCGAAGTTCATTCCGTAGACGCCGGCGACCATGGTGGGGATCGCGAAGATCGCAGCCCAGGCGGAGATGCGCCGCATGTCGTCGTTCTGCCAGGTACCCACCCGGGCCTGTTGCGCGTCGAGGACCGAGTTCAGCAGCTCGTCGAGCGTCCGAACCTCGATGTCGGTGCGGTGGAGGTGATCGGTCACGTCACGGAAGTACGGGATCACCTTGGCCGGCCGCTCCTGCTCACCGAGCCCGTTCAGCAGGCCGGGCAGAACCGGGACCAGCGGCTGTACGGCGTCACGGAACTCGCGTACCTCCCGCTTCAGCGAGTAGATCTCCTCGGTGTGGTCGACGCGGGAGGACGAGAAGACCCGGTCCTCCAGCCGGTCGAGCGCTCCGCGTACCGTCTCGGCGGCCTCACCGTAGGCGTCGACGACGACATCGAGGACGGCATGCAGGACGGACAGCGGGCCGAAGCGCAGCATGGACGGCTCGGCGTCCAGTCGGCGGGCCGCTTCGGCAGCCGGATCCATGTCGCCGTGGCGGACGGTGAGGACGTAGCGGGGCCCGATGAAGAGCATCATCTCGCCGGTCTCCACCGCCCCTTCCTCCTCGACGTACCAGAGCGTCTTGAGCGCAATGGCCAGGACCTCGCCGAACCGCTCCTTCTTGGGGCGCTGCCGCGCCTGGACGGCGTCCTCGACGGCCAGCGGGTGCAGGCCCAGCTCCTCGGCCAGCTGGACCAGCTCCTCCTCGGACGGGTCGACCAGACGCACCCAGCCGAACTCGCCGTCGCCGAGCCCGCGCAGTCGCTTCAACACCGTTCGGCAGGCCTCGTCCTCCAGCCCGCACTCGACTGTCTCCGCCCTGCCCGACCGTTCCTGGTACAGCACACATTCCATGGATCGCGCATGCTTCAAAGCCCCGACTTCATGCCTGCCACTTCATCCCGCGGCCTCGTACAGCGCCACGACCCGGGTCCACGCGGGCTTCCGGATATCCGCAGGGCATCCGGGGCGGCCCTCGTGACGCGCCTCTCAGTCGGCACGGCCCAGTGCGGTCAGTACGCGGTCCGGCGTCAGGGGGAGTTCACGCAGACGGTGGCCCGTGGCGCGGCAGAACGCGTTTCCGATCGCGGCCGCCGTTCCGACGATGCCGATCTCGCCGATCCCCTTGCTTCCCATGGGGTTGAGGTGCTTGTCGTGTTCGTCGATCCAATGGACTTCGATGGCGGGCACGTCGGCGTGGACCGGTACGTGGTAGGAGGCGAGGTCACGCTCGGCAAAGTCGCCGAACTCCGCTTCCATCGTGCTGTGTTCGGTCAGCGCCATGCCGAGTCCCATGACCATCGCGCCTTTGAACTGCGACCGCGCGGTGAGCGCGTTGAGGATGCGGCCCGCGGCGAAGACGCCCAGCATGCGCGGTACGCGGACCTCACCGGTGGTCGTGTCGACCCGCACCTCGGCGAAGTGCGCACCGAAGGCGTGCCGGGAGTACGGGGACTTCTGCTTGGCGGACTGGGTGGTGTCGGCGGACGCGGACAGCCCCTCGGCCGGCAGGGGATGGTGGTGGCGCTCAAGGCGGGCGGTGAGGGCAGTGCAGGCGTTGTGGACGGCCCACCCCCAGGAGGCGGTGCCCGAGGAGCCTCCGGCGAGCGAGGCCGCGGGCAGGCCGGTGTGCCCGATGGCAACGGATACGCGGTCGAGCGGAACCCGCAGGGCATCGGCTGCCACCTGGGCCAGGACGGTGCGGGCGCCCGTTCCGATGTCGGTGGCGTTGATTTCGACGAGGTAGCGGCCGTCCGGGAAGGCGTGCGCACGGGCGGTGGAGGGCGCGATGAGAACGGGGTAGGTGGCGGCGGCCACTCCGCTCCCGATGAGGTGCGGTCCCTGCCGACGGGGCTCTCGGCCGGCTGCCCACCCGAAGCGCTCGGCGCCCTCGCGCAGGCACTCGACGAGGTGACGGCTGCTGAAGGGGAGGCCGCTGTCGGGCTCGGTGCGGGGTTCGTTGCGTACGCGCAGCTCGATCGGATCGATGCCGAGGGTGTCGGCGAGCTCGTCCATCGCCGACTCCAAGGCGTACATGCCCGGCGCCTCGCCGGGGGCGCGCATCCACGACGGGGTGGGTACGTCGAGGGCGACGACCCGGTGGGACGTGCGGATGTCGGGGACGGCGTACATGACGCGGGCCGGCACCGCCGCTTGTTCGACGAACTCGCGGACGCGGGAGGTGTGGGTGGTGACCTCGTGGGTCAGGGCGGTCAGGGTGCCGTCGGTCCGGGCGCCGAGCCGGATGCGGTGCAGGGTGGGCGCGCGGTGGCCGACGGTGGCGGGCAGGTGGGCGCGCGGGAGGGCGAGTTTGACGGGCCTGCCGTAGTGACGCGAGGCCATCGCCGCCAGGACCACGTGCGGCCGCGGGGTGCCCTTGCAGCCGAATCCGCCGCCGACGTGCTCGGAGACGACGGTGACCTCCTCGTCGGTCAGCTTGAGCAGTGCGGCCAGCGCCGTACGTACGGGGCCGGCGCCCTGGCTGGAGTCGTGCACGGTGAGGTGGTGGCGTTGCTCGTCCCAGTCCGCGAGGGCGGAGTGCGGTTCCATGGGGTGGTTGTGCAGGGGCGCCACCGCGTAGGCGCAGTCGATCCGTACGGGGGCGGCGGCGAGCGCCGCGTCCGGATCCCCTTGCTCGCGATGTGCGGGGTGGCCCCCGTTGGCCTCTTCGGGGGTGTAGGCGCGCCGGTGGTCGACGCTGAGGGTGACGTCGTGGGGGGCGGTCTCGTAGCTGACGCGTACCGCGGCGGCTGCGGCCCGCGCGCCCTCCAGGGAGTCGGCGACGGCCAGCGCCACGTACCAGCCGCGGTGCGGCACGGCCAGGTCCTGGAGGAGGTGCAGGGTGGGGTCGTCGGCCGCGCCGAGGCGGGGCGCGTCGTACGGGGTCAGTACGCCGAACACTCCGGGTACGGCGGTGGCGGTCGCGGTGTCGACCGAGGTGACACGGCCGCGGGCGATCGTGGCGGGCACCGGCCAGGCGTAGGCACAACCGGGCGGTGTGTGTTCGGCGGCGTACCGGGCGGCTCCGGTGACCTTCTCGCGTCCCTCGCTGCGCCGTGCCGGGCTGCCGAGGGCGGACGGGCTGTCGGGCGTGGTGGGCATCGCGGGTCCCCTTTGCAGTTGGGGCGGTCACGGCCGGGGGCGGGCGGGAGGGGCTCCGGAGGCGGAGCGGACCAGCGCCCCGAGGGCGTCGCGGGCAAGGTTGCGGGCGAGGTCGACCTTGAAGGCGTTGCCGGGCAGGGGCCGGGCCGCGGTCAGCTCCGCGTCCACGGCTTCCCGGACGGCCTCGTCGGTGGGTACGGCGCCGGTGAGCCGTTCCTCGGTGGTCCTGGCGCGCCAGGGCCGGTGGGCGAGACCGCCGAAGGCAAGGGCGACGTGGCGTACGCGGCCGTCGTCGATTTCGAGCACGGCGGCCACCGAGGCGAGCGCGAAGGCGTACGAGGCGCGGTCGCGGGCCTTGCGGTAGAGGGAGACGGCTCCGGGCGCGGCCGGGGGCAGGAGCACGGCGGTGACGATCTCGCCCGGGCGGATGACTGTGTCCCGTTCGGGGTGCTCGCCGGGGAGCCGGTGGAAGTCGGCCGCCGCCACCTCACGGGTGCCGTGCTCACCGTCGTAGAGCTCGATACCGGCGTCGAGGGCGGTGAGGGCCACTGCCATGTCCGAGGGGTGGGTGGCGATGCAGTGCGCGGAGTGGCCGAGCACGGCATGGTCGCGATGCACTCCGTTGCGGGCTGCGCAGCCGGTACCGGGTTCCCGCTTGTTGCAGGGCTTGGACACGTCCTGGAAGTACGGGCACCGGGTGCGCTGCAGCAGGTTCCCACCGGTGGTGGCGACGTTGCGCAGCTGTCCGGACGCGCCGGCCAGGAGGGCCTGGGACAGGGCGGGGTAGCGGGTCCGGACCAGGGGGTGCACGGCCAGATCGGTGTTGGACACGCCGGCTCCGACCCGGAGCGCTCCTGTGGGCAGCTCCTGGATGTCGCGAAGGGGCAGCCGGGTGAGGTCGATGAGCGCGTCGGGGGTCTCCACGCCGTGCTTCATGAGGTCGACCAGGTTCGTGCCTCCGCCGATGTAGCGGGAGCCGGGGTGGCTCGCGTAGGCGGCCGCCGCTTCCTGGAGGCTCGTGACCCGTATGTAGGCGAAGGGCTTCACGCGATCACGTCCGGCGTGGGGTCGGTGGCGGGGTCCGTTCGGGGGTCGCAGGGGCGGCGCAGGCCGCCACGGCGTCCGCGATCCCGTTGTAGGCGCCACAGCGGCAGAGGTTTCCGCTGAGCCGCTCCGCGATTTCTTCGGGGCTCAGGACGACCGGGCGGGCGGTGTCGGCTGCGGTGGCCGCTTCCGTCACGTGCGAGGGGTGTCCGGCGGCGGCTTCCCGCAGTACGCCGACGGCGGAGCAGAGCTGGCCGGGAGTGCAGTAGCCGCACTGGAAGGCGTCGTGGTCGAGGAAGGCCCGCTGAAGGGGGGTGAGGGCGCCGTCGGGGGCGGCAAGCCCTTCGACGGTGATGATCTCGGATTCGTCCAGGGTCACGGCCAGTAGCAGGCAGCTGTTGGCGCGCCGACCGTCGACGAGGACGGTGCAGGCTCCGCACTGCCCGTGGTCGCAGCCCTTCTTGGAACCGGTCAGGTCCAGCAGCTCCCGCAGGGCATCGAGAAGGGTGACGCGGTTGTCCAGGTCGAGGACGTGAGTCCGGCCGTTGACGCGGAGCACGACGCGCGATCGGAAGGGGCCGACGGGAGGGGGCCGGTCGGCCTGCTGCTGTTGCAGGGGATTGCGTATGCGTGCCGCCACAACCGTCCTCCATGTCCGGTATCGGGAGGTATGCTCTAGCACCTTCCCCGGCCCGGCCGCGCCACACGTCCCCGCCGTGACGGCCTCGCGTCGCGTCGCATTCCTCCGAGAGCGCGGGGCGGTCGTTCGGCCCTCCGGATATCGCGCGGCCCGCACCTGCAGCGGGCCGCCCCCCATCTCGCTTGGTCGAGCCCGGCGCTCCGGAACCGTCCCGCATCGACATCCGGCCCGGAGCCGGAACCTCGGCGCGAGGAGCGTGCCGGGCGCGGGGAGGGCGAGAAGGCCGGCCCCGTACCGGATGGCTTGCACTTCCGGCACATCTCGGCAGCAGGGAGCCGCTGCCGAAACCCTGCCGCACCCACCCGGCCACGCCCGGTGTTCATCCCGCTACGCCGCGTTCCCCTCGCCTGCGGCACGGATCGGTCCGCGAGCACCCCGGCGCAGCTACGTGCGAGCGGTCCGGCGAACCGCCATCTGCTCTTCGAGATGCTGCGCGAGCCTCTCGCACCCCGCCGACCCGGACGGCACCGGCCGCCTGGCCGCGTCTGCGCACCCGCAGGTCAGCCGAACTGCTTGACCGCCTGGTAGTACGTCCAGGCGAGGCTGTTGCAGGACGCCTTCTTCGTGGCGCCGTACCCGTTTGAACTGCACACCCTCTTGAGGTCCTCGTAGAACATGGTGTCCAACCGGGGCTTGTTGGGGTCGAACTGTCCGGCGGCCTTGTAGTTGCGGTAGCCGAAGTCGTGCCGGGCGCAGGAGAGGTTGAACGGGAAGCCCAGCGGGTTGTCGGGCGACGAGGAGCAGTAGTCCGTGGACCAGTCGAAGCCGTACGCCGCCCAGGAACCCTGGTTGTTGCGCGCCGAGATGAAGGCGCTGTAGCTGGTGGCGCTGGTCTGGGTCCAGCTGGACAGGACTTGGGATTTGTCGGCGGGAGCCGCCGAAGCCGTCGCTGTGGCACCGGCCCAGGCGAGCATGGTGGCGGCCGGAATGGTCAGGAATGCGGACATGCGACGTATCACTCGCTACCTCCGGGAGCTGGCGGCCCGCGATTGAGCGGGCGGCGCATCGGCAGGAGTGCATCACGTACGGCGGCATCGGCCTATGCGCATCCAGGAAGACCTGACGGTCCGACAATTACCCGTCTGCGCAAAGGACCTTCGGGAACGGATCTTCTTCCCTGCAACCCTTGCCTGTCGTGACCGCCGTCATGAATGCTGGGCTCATCTGTCAGGTGCACGACACTGATCCCGATGAAAGAGGGCCGAAACACCTCCTGGTTGCTCTTCCGCAGAGGAATGTGCGCGCGGTCGCCGCGGATGGCGGCGGGAATACCGCTTTGACCGCTGCTGCGTAATGCCGAGCCGCGTCACCATGCTGTCGGGCCGTCACCCGGTATCCACTTCACGCCAGGGGAAGGAATGTCCATGTCGAGACGCGTCGGAGCGGTCGCCGGGTGCGCGTCCGCCGCCGATGGCTGTGGCACCTCTGCCACGCTGGCGACCTCGCTGTTCACCAACGGCCAGGTCCGGCACCCGGCCCGTGCGGCCGTGGCCACGGCCGCACGGGCCGGGTGCCGGACCTGGGACGGATCGCACGTCAGGAGTTACGGCAACGTGCAGCCCTGGAAGGGTTCCCACGGCGGCCAGTTCGCCACTGAACGGCCGGACGGCCCTCGGTCAGACCGTCCTGTGGCGCCATGTCTCGCGCGACGTCAAGTGGGTGATGATCCGCGCCCCGCGGGCCGACAGCCCCGACGGCGTCGGCCGGCCGGGGTGGTACTTCATTCCCCGCGACTGCCTTCCCGCCACCCTTCCCGGACGGCCCGCCAGGCGGCTAAGGGCTGTCCCGTAATCCCCGGCGGGCGCACGACGCCAGCTACGGCACCTCGCTGCGTTGTCGGATCGCCCGAATACACCCGGTATGAGTACGACCCTCCGCCTTGCGATGCACCGCATCTGACGCCGTGCGCTGACCCACCGCGGATTACGGGACAGCCCTTAGCATCGCCGCCGAAATGACGCGGAACCACGGTTTGTTGTACCTGTATGCCCGGGCTTTCCGGGATGGGCGTGAACCGCCATGTCCGGCCGGGCCGGAAGGCCCTTGAGTCTCTCCCGCAGGTCGGCGATCACCCCCTCGGCGTTCGCGAATTGGCATCTATGTGCTGGAAATTACCAGTCAGAGCTCGGGCCGCCCGCTCCATTCTGGTGCGATTCGGGCGTTCCTCCGGTGTCGATAGAGGTGTGTCACATCAACGGTTCCAAACTCGTCCGGCAGTTGAAGGCGCGACGTGACGTCACTGTCTCGAAGGTCCTCGAAATGACGGCGAGCGAAATCCCCAAAGTGGCGCAGCTGCATGCGAAACGCCCCAAAGAGATCCCGGCTGAACTGGATTTCGCTACGGTCCGCATGCTCGACATGTTCGACAACGGCCGAGCTCCCCTCCTCGACTCCGATCTTGAGGTCTTCCGGAACATGGGGGCGCGCCGGTGCCTTTTCGACTCGTTCTCCGCGTCCGACGTGCGAGACGCATTCGAGGTGGGGCATCTGGCCGGCCTGCGAGACGTTCTGTCGGTGGCGAACTCCGAGAACTACGCAGAGTTCGCAAAGCTGATCACGTACGGGGCTCAGGAGAACGCCCGGATCCTCGCGGCCGCCATGGCGGGCTACCACGACACGGCTCGCGTCGAACGGGGAGAGACCATCCAGGCCCGCCGTCAGCTCCTTGCCGAAGTGCTACGCGCGTCGACCGAGTCCGCGGCGATGGCCGCGGCGGCGGGCATCCTCCTCCCCGAGGGCTATCTCATCCTCATTTGCAGGTTCTTGCAGGAGGAGGGAGCCCTCGACCGTGCGCTGGACGCGAGCCGGGGCGTGCTCGGGTCTTCGCCCGGAATCCTCTGGTCCACCGAGGCCCGGCGGGACGAGATGCTGGTGCTGCTACCGGTGAACGGTGACGAGGACGCCGCGGAAGCGCTGTCCGCCGAGCTGGTGACCGCAGCATCTCGAAAGGTGCGATCCGTACGTGCCGCCCAGGCCCTGGCCACCACGGTGGGATCGGTACCCGAAACGCTGCGAGAGCTGCGGCAGATCATGTCCGTGGTGGTGGCGATGCCCGATGCACAGGCGCGCCCCTACAAGGCGGCCGAACTGGTGATAGAGCTCGCCATCTCCCGACAGCCGGCACTGCAGAACCGCCTCGTCGACTTCCTGGGACCGCTCGAAAGGGGGACCGATCTGCGTCTCACCCTCGACGAGCTGTTCTTCCACGAGCTGGACCGGGAACGGACCGCCAATGCGTTGAACATCCACCGAAGAACCCTGAGTTACCGCCTCCAGAAAATCCGGGAGTTCAGCGGGCTCGATCCCAGCAGTCCGCACGGCATCCAGCTCCTTCGGGCGGCGATGACGGCCGCGAACCTTTCTTCCTCCAGGGTCGACGACTCCGACGCTCCTCCTCACCACCCGTCCCTCGATTCACGCGTCCCTCCGATCAACGAACCAGGGAGAAGCCCCTCATGACCCATCGCCTCTTCACACCGTTCCTGGCCGTGCTGCTGGTCGCCGTGAGCCTGTTCGTCACCACCGTGGCCACGGCGGGAGCCGCCCATGCCGACGGCTGCTTCACCTGGACGCGCACCCTGGCACGGGGATCCTCCGGGGCGGACGTCACCCAGTTGCAGATCCGGGTCGCGGGCTATCCCGGCTCCGGAGGAGTCCTCGGCATCGACGGCGCCTTCGGCCCCGCGACAGCGGCCGCGGTCACCCGCTTCCAGCAGGCCTACGGGCTGCCCGCCAACGGCGTCGCCGACAGCGCCACCTTCAGCAAGATCTACGCCCTGCAGGACAACGACTGCACACCCGTCAACTTCTCGTACGCGGAACTGAACGACTGCAACACCACATGGTCCGGAGGCGCGGTCTCCGCTGCCACGGCCAAGTCCAACGCCCTGCGCACCATGTGGAAGCTGCAGGCCATGCGGCACGCGCTCGGCGATGCGCCGATCACAGTGACCAGCGGCTTCCGCTCACGCGCCTGCAACGCGGCGGTCGGCGGCGCAGCCGACAGCCGCCACCTGTACGGAGACTCGGCTGACCTCGCGGCCGGACCGCATTCCCTGTGCAAGCTGGCCCAGGCCGCACGCAACCACGGATTCGCCGGCATCCTCGGGCCGGGCTACCCGGGCCACGACGACCACACCCACGTGGACCACCGGCCGAGCCGATTCTGGTCGGCGCCCTCCTGCGGCATCTGATCCGGGGCCTCCCCGTCGGCCGCGTCGGGTGAGAGGAGAAAGCCCCCCCCCACGGGTGGGGCCTTCTGGAGCGAACCCGCCGCATGCTGCCCTTTCCCCCGGCAGCGTGCGGCAGGTTCGCCCGCACGACGGGCTGCCGCCCGGATCCGTACGGCACCTTGGCACCCCGCGCCCCGGCCCCCTCCCCGGCCCCCTCCCCGGCCGGGAACCCGGGCCGCCCGGCAAGCCCTCGGCGTCGGCGCTCATACCGCCGTCCCCGGGCAACGAGTCCCGACGGCAGCAGCCCGACTCCCCTTCGCCCTCCAGCCCGATCAGCCGGCAAGGACTCGTGTGCGTCCCCCGCGTTCCTGCACGCCGGGGCAGCCGCTCCGCCTGCACCCCTGCCTCACCGGCCCCGTTCCATCGCCTCACCCCGGCCGACCAACTCACCTCGCCGGCGGACCGACTCCGTACGCCGCACCCCGTCCGGGCGCGACAGACCCGTCACCCAGGACCACGAGACGATCCGGGGGCCTCCCGGACGCCGGCCGGGTCGGCCCGAGGGGCATCGGCGACGGCCGCCGGCTGAATACGCTCGGGAGCTCCATGGCCCGGCATCCGGCTCTGCCCGTCCCGGAGTCCGGCCCCGGCCGGAGCAGTCCGGGCACAGGACCCGGATCCCTCCGCTTCCGCACCCGGGCGCTTCACCCGGCCGGCATGCCGCCCCAGGCGGCCACAGGCGCCAGGCACGCCCATAGCGGACGCGGCCACGTCGCGGTGCGTCAATGCCAGCAGGACGGCCGGACGCGAAGCAGCTCGGTCCGCAGCACGGGGGTGCCGTCGACCGGTGCCGGGTCGTCCGCAGTCGGCTCGATGCCTCCGGCGCCGACTTTGTCGAGTGTTTTGAGGCCGTCGGCGCCGACCGTGCCGAACACCGTGTAGTTCGGTCGCAGCGCGGAGTCGCCGTAAACGACGAAGAACTGTGAACCATTCGTACCCGGCCCGGCGTTGGCCATCGCCAGCAGGCCGCGCCCATAGAGACGGCGCGCGCCGGTCGGATCGGTCGGCGCCGGCGGCAGGTCCACCGGCAGCTCGTCCTTGTACTTGTAGCCGGGCCCGCCCTCACCCGTACCGGTCGGGTCGCCGCACTGCAGAACCTTCAGCGTCGGATACGCCGTCAGACGGTGGCACACCGTGCGGTCGTAGAACCCATGCCGTGCCAGGTGCAGGAAACTCTGGACCGTGCACGGCGCCTTGGCCCGGTCCAAGTGCAGCGGGAGCGCGCCCCGGCTGGTCGGAACAGCCATATCGACCGTGCCACGACTGGGGGTGCGCCGCGGGTCGGGCGGCAGCGGAACAGTGCGCGCCGGTGGCTCGTCCGGGGTCTGCGTGTACTGGCAAGGGCCGTGCGTGGTGCGCGGCGGAGCGCCGTCGGAAGCGGTGGCGACACTCCCGCCGGACACGACCAACGCCACGGCCGCGAATGTACTGATGAGTGTTCGGTTCATCTTGCACGCCCTCCCGATGATCGCCAGGTTCTGGAGCGGTCGCAGTCTAGGGCGCGGTTCGGGCGGCGGCAGTGCAACTTCCGGCCGATCAGCGGCGCCACAGCCCGGCTCAGGTCTGCTGTGCCCTCGGACTGCGGTCGGCCTTCCCGCACTTCGCGCGAGTGCCTATCGTCTTTTCCATGGCGAACGGGGTGTACCACACCAAGTACGGCATCACGATCAATCTGACCTTCGAAGACTTGGGCCACCCGGGAACGGCATAGCGCCTCTCTGGGTGACCGGCGACGCATCTTCGGAGATCATCGATCGCGCACCCTGGACCAGGGTCGACGACGTGCCCTGGCAGCGCATCGTCTCGCCCTTGGCGATGATCGTCCGAGGCGGTGTACGGCACCTTCAGATCTGGAAGTGCACCGCGACCAGCGAGCGATCCTGCCCTGAAGCTGGTTCCCCCTGCGGCAAATTCCACAGTGGCTGGTTCCTGCCCGCCCTGTGCGTCCCGCAGGAACGCGCTACCGCTCTGGATGAACTCGTCGTGACCAGTGCCGACGGAGAACACGTGGCCGTGCGGGTCCGCAACATCCCCCCTACCGAGCCCCCAGCCGTCCGGTGCAGATGCGCCGTCTGTCCGTCCGCGAACGTGCCGTCATCGCGATGGAACTTGGCTGCCCCGCATGGGAGATCGGACCGTGCATGCTCTGCGCGGAGCCGATTCACCGATACGGCCGGTCGAGCGGCCTCGCCTGCGTCAGCTGCCGGGCCACAGCCTTGAGCAGGTAGCCGGTCAGCGCCGTGGACGACGCCACGAACCTCCTGAGAGACCTACGCGACCAGGTCAGCAGTACCACCATGGCCAACTCTGTTGGATGATCGGGTGAGTTGGGCCCCTGTTCGAGACCGCCATAGGAGGAAGCCGTCCAGGAGGGCCAGGGCAAATCCCTCAGCTGTGCTGGCTTCGGCACTGGCTCGGCGAGAGCCCGAGGGCACGCTGGAGTGCGCGGCGCATCGCTTCCGTGGTGGAGTAACCGCTGGAGGAAGCGACGTGCCCGACATCGTCCTGCGTGTCCTCCAGTAGGCGTCGCACAGTTTCTAGGCGTGTGTGCGCCACATAGCACCCTGGGGTGGTTCCCGTTCCGCTGGAAAACGAGCGTGTGAACTGGCGAGGCGACAGGTTCGCCCGGTGAGCCAACGCCTCCACGGACAGGTCCGCGTCGGGGTGATCGGCAATCCGCTGCTGAATCTCGCGCAACACCGGACGCTCTGCGATCTGGGCTCGCATCTGGGCGCTGAACTGCGACTGCCCACCCGAGCGGCGCAGAAAGACGACCATGTAACGAGCCACCATCATCGCTGCGTCACGCCCAATGCCCGCCTCCACAAAGGCAAGAGCCAAGTCAATCGCAGCCATCGCACCGGCGGCCGTACAGACAGTGCCGTCCTGGACGAAGATCGGGGTCGGGTCCACCGATACATCGGGGTACCGCTTCGCCAATTCCTCGGGCGACTCCAGTGCGTCGTCACACGCCTGCCGGCGAGCACCCCGGCCTCGGCCAAGAGAACGCGCCCGTGCACACCGACACCACGCGCTGAGACTTCGGCGCGTGGTCGCGCAGCCACTGGACGACCTCAGGATCGCAGTCGGTCGGTCCCGTCAGGTACCTCGTGCCTCCCGGAACGATCAGAATGTCAGGTGCAACAGCCTCGGCCAGGTCTCCGTCCGCCCCCAGCGTCACACCGGAAGGTGCCTCCACGGCGCCGCCTCCCGAGCTGCGACAGCCCTTCTGAGCACTTCGCCGGTGCCGCACGGACAGGTTCGCGCGGTCATCGCCCGTCAAGCATGCTCGACCTCGTCGCGCTGCTCCACGATCTTGGCCAAGCGGGCCAGCATCCCCCTGTGCCGAAGCTGCAGCAGGGCCTCGACGGCGGGGTTGTGAAGAGCTCCGCCCAAGCCGCGCAGAGGGTGCTCGTCGCACACGACCAAGGTCTCCTCGCCCCACGGCCTCAGCTGCAGGAAGATCCTCGCCGTGCCCAAAGCCTTGAAAGCCGCCTCCAGTTCAAGCTCACGGCCTGCCACCTGGTGCCTGACTGTTGTGACCCCTTCAGTCGACCACGGGCCCAGTCGCACGGTGTAGAGGAGCTGGGAGCCGACTTCGGGCCAGGCCTGATCAAGTGGCGTGGACTCGGAGGGTCCCACCACCCACTCCCCGTAGCAGTTTGGGTCGGCGAGTACCGTCCAGACGGCCGGTGGCAAACGGTGAATCAGCTGGTTTCGTACGGCCATGAGCAGGTCCTTCTCGCGTAAGCGACGATCGGACTCGGAGGACTTACCGAAGCCGCCTCGTGCCGTCGACAGCGCGATCGCAGCACGAGAGGGGGAGTACGGCTTCACCGTGCACGGCACACTCGCCGGCTCATGCCGAGCGGCGCTACCCGGCGCTGCGCTTGCCGGGCGGATCCTGGGGGTCCACGCCCGTCGTGGCCGACGCGTCCTTCGTTCCGCTGGGCCGCTGGGACCGACCGCGGGGGCCCAAGTCGTGCATGCCCTTCTCCCCGGAGCCCTTGCTCTGATCTTCGCCTCGTGTGCCGTGGCTCTTAGTCGGCTTGCCGTGGGGGTTCCCGGCTTCTTCCTTGGAGACCGTACGTCCGGGGCCCTTGTCCGGGGCGTATTGGTCCGGGTGGAAGGAACGGTGGGCGCTCGGGTTCTCCTGCTGACGGGTCTCGTCCACATCGGGGGACCAGCCGTGCTGCTTGGTGCCCTCGTGAGGACTCGGTCCCTTGCCGTGCTTCGGCTGGGACGGCTTCGGCTGCTTTGTCATGGCCTGGCCTGCTGTCTTATTCGGGAAATGCGCGCATCGGTGTCGGCGCGCTGCCGTTGCTCTTCTCATCGTCCCACCGTCCACCCAAGTGGTCGTGTCGACTCCGGTCGGGGCGCCCGTCAGGCCGGGGCTGTGGTGCGCGCCAGCTCGCCCACCACGTCGGTCAGGCGCCCTCTGCGGAGATGGGCGGTGCGCTGGCTCGCGGCTCCGCCCCAGAGCGCTGCAACCGGTCGGACAACTCCGCCGTGAGGTCCAGGTCCCCGCTGGCAGCCGGTCCGGGCGCCGCGAGGTTCAGCAACCTCTGGTGAGCGGCTTGGAGGGCAGCGGATGGGGAGGCCGGGGGGCCGTCCGTTGCCGATGTCGGGCAGCAGTGAGGTGGCCGGGCCTCGCACGAGGGCGGTGAGCAGCACGACCACGTCGAGGTCGGCGTTGACGTCGCAGACGCGGATCTCCAGCGTCGGTACGTGCTCGGAGGGGCGGGCGTGCCAGTAGATCATCCGGCGGTCCAGCAGGGTGCCGTGCGGACCAAGTGGCCTGCGAGCCGCTCGTAGCCGGCTTCGTCGAGCAGGGGCGCGGGGCCGACGCCCGGCCACCGTGCCCACTCGACCGAACGGCGGCTGGCCCAGCCGGTGTCCCGGCCCAGGGAGAACGGGGAATTGGCGGCGATCGCCTGGAGCGTCGGCAGCCAAGGGCGCATGTGGTTGGCCAGCGCGAGCGCCTGGGCGTGTCCCGTCACTCCGACGTGGATGTGGCAACCACACACCATCCCGTCGTACCCACCCGCCAGGGACGACCACCGGGCGGCCATCCGCTCGTAGCGCTCGCCGGGGGTCACGGTCAGCGGGCGCCCCGGCGGGACGGCGGGAGTGCCGGTGGCGACGAGCAGGCACCCCTCGCCGGCCGCGGCCTCGGCCATCACCCTCCGCAGCAAGGCCAGTTCGGACCTCAGCACGGCCGGTGTCGCCGAGGGACGGGTACACACCTCGACCTGTGGTCCGAAGAACTCCGTCTGCGCCTGCCCGCCCGGGATCGGAATCGCGGCTTCGACGACGCGGGGCCCCCGGGCCATGGGCATACCCGTGCGCCGGTCCACGAGCAGGAACTCCTCCTCGACGCCCGTCGTCATCCGGCTGGTCCCCCGTGGCAGGCCAGCCTGTACCGGGTCGACGCCGCGTATCGGCACCGTCACCAAGGCACACATACGGAAGCCCCTCGCCGAAAGGCTGGAGCGGGCCGCTTCAGGCTCACCCCACTGCCTCGCGTCTACCCCTCCGAGCAGCCTCGGCCCACAGGCACCTCCCGTGCTTGCCGGCGCCGGCAAGGCGCGACCGGCAGCCCGCGGCTGTCCTACGATGCCGTTGAGGGCCTCGGGACGAGCAGGACCGGAGGGCACATGCCTGAGCAGGGCCGAGCAACGGAGGCTGACGCAGACAGCGCCGCCCAGCAGCGGGCATTGCGGTGGGCCGGACTGACAGCTGCCTCCGATACCGGAATGGACCGCTTCGCCCGGCTGGTTTCCCGATTGCTCCACGCGCCGGTGGCCTTCGTTTCGCTGGTCGAGGAGGACCGTCAGATCCTGCCCGGACTGGTCGGCCTAGGAGAGCCCTGGGCGGAAAGCCGCGCACTGCCGTTGTCTCATTCGCTCTGCCGGTACGTGGTGGCCTCCGGGCGGCCCTTGGTGGTGCCGGACGCCCGCGCCGACGAACGGCTCCGCACCCATCCGGCCATCACGGACCTCGGGGTCATCGCGTACGCGGGAATGCCGCTGACCGACGCCGAGGGACTCGTCGTGGGCTCTCTGTGTGCCATCGACCACGAACCGCGGGCCTGGGAGCCGGGCGAGCTGTCCGACCTGGAGGATCTGGCCGCGGCATGCTCTGCCGAGCTGCGTCTGCGCGTCCTGTCTGCGAAGAGCCGGTCCGCGCAGCAGGTGCTGGAGACCGCGCGGGCCGCCGCCGAGCAGGCCAGAAGCGATGCGCAGCGTCTGGAGCAACAAGCCCAGGCCGGGATGGATCATGCCGAGCTCCTGCTGAGGGCCTCGGAGGAGCTGGCCCAGACGTCCGGGCTGGAGGACGTACGACGACGAGTGCGGGACCTGTTCGTCGGCGTCGGGAAGCCCTCGTACGTCGGTCTGCTGGTCGCTGACAAAGACGAACTGCACCGGGTTGCCGACCCGGATATCGAGAACGCGGTGGAACGGGGCGTTCTCACGTTGTCCGTGGACGCGGCGTTCCCGAGCACCCGGGCCATGCGGGAACGCAGGGCGGTTTTCGTTCCCGACCGCGAGGCGATGGTCGCCGACTACGGCACCGAGGCGGTTCGCTTCTTCGACCGCATGGGCCTCACCACGGTGCTGTGCCTGCCGCTCTGGGGCAGTCGCGCTCTGCTGGGCGTGCTCGCGATCTGCTGGGCCAAACGGCACGAGGTGGGCGTCACCGAGCGGGCCACCCTCACCGCCGCGTCCGGCTACGTCGCACAGGCGGTGGAACGCGCCCTGTACCTGGACGAGCGGATCTCCGTCGCCCGCGAGCTCCAGGCCGCCATGCTCACCGACCTGCCCCTCACCGACCACGTCGAGATCAGCGCCCTGTACCAGGCGGCCGCGGACGACCACATGATCGGCGGCGACTGGTACGACGCCTATCACCTGCCCCGTGCCGCCGCGGCCTCCGACGGCGAGACCGCTTCGCTCATGATCACGGTGGGCGACATCACCGGACACGACATGCACGCCGCCACGATCATGGGGCAGGTCCGCAGCATGCTGCGCCAGGCAACCCTCGACCATGCCCCCTACAGTCCCGCCACCGCGCTGACCGCGCTCGACGCTGCCTGCTCGGTCCTGCCCATGGAGACCAGCGGCACCCTGGTGCACGCCCGCCTCGACCCCGTCGACGGCAACCACGACTGGACGCTGACCTGGTCCAACGCGGGTCACCCGCCGCCCCTGCTCCGCACTCCGGACGGGAATGTGGCCCAGTTGCTCGAACACGACGTACTGCTGCACGGGTCGCTCGGGCCGTTCGATCGCACGGAGCACCGGCGCGCCCTGCTTCCGGGCTCGACGCTCCTGCTGTACACCGACGGGCTCGTCGAACGCCGCGGCCGGGACATGGACGCCGCCGTCTCGCAGCTCGTCGCCCTGCTCGCCCGCCACGGGAACCGCCCCCTGGACGAGGTGCTTCGCCGGATCAGCAACCGGCTGGCGCACCCGACGCCCGAGGACGACGTCGTCCTGCTCGCTGTGCGAACTCCCTCAATCCCGCAGCCACAGCGGTGCTGAGACGGCAGGAGCGGCGATTTCCGTTTCGCTGTCGGTTCACACGACGGTCGCCACCCATACCCGCCGCCGACCTGGGCGCGGGCCCCGCGGCAGGTTTCCCAAGGCGCCCCTCAGATTTCCTCAGCCTCGACGATAGTGGTGCGCATGCGGTTTCTGTTCGGCTTCCGATCCGCCCGAGTCGGGCGCTCTCGGCGCAGACCGCGACCTACGTACGGTTCCTGGCTGGCGGGCACGCTGAGCGGGACCGGCGTGACTCGGCTGCCCGACCGTGGGGACGGCTCCCTGGTCCTCGTCCTCGCCGGGGAGTTCGACGGCGGGACCGTCGCTCCGTTCCGCCGTGCCCTGGCCGAGGCCCGGACCTCCCGGGCCGCACGGACCATCATCGACGTGTCCGCAGTCAGCTACGCCGACACCGGACTGCTCCGGCTCCTCGTCCAGGCCCACCACCGCATCCCCCGGTTCGCGGTGGCGGGCCCCCTCCCGCCCCAGCTGCGCCGGCTGCTGGAGATCAGCGGCGCTGCGGCGGTCCTGCGCATCACCCCCGACGTCGAAGCGGCGCGCCGGGTCTGAGTCCGGCGCGCCGCCCTGGCGGGGTCTCAGGGCTCCGGCAGGGCCGTGCGCAGGGCGCTGCGGCCCGAATCCCAGGCCCCGCGGATGTGGGCGGCGAGCCGGTCCTCGACCAGGACGGTCGCCGCGCAGCCGAACGCGACGTCCCCCTCCAGATCCGGTTCGTCCGCGAGGAGGCCACCGATGACCTCGTGGCGGACCACCTGCTCGTGGACGGCGTCGGCCTCGACGTGCTCGGCGTAGAAGTGCTCGGCCGCGGGGCCCGCCCCGCAGCGCCGCATGGCCCTGGCCAGGCGGCGGGACCCCGGCGACGAGGTGACCTCGACGCACGCGAAGTGACCGACGAGCGCTCCGCGCAGGGCCCGGTGCAGTCCGAAGAGGGACATCAGGTTGACGGTCACGAGCAGCGGGGCGAAGGCCTCTTCGACGGACCGGGGTGCGTCGGACAGTTCGGTGCGCAGGGCGTGCAGGAAGCGGGCTTCCAGGGCCTGGCGCAGCCGCAGCAGGTCCGGATCCCATTCGCGTTCGCCGTCCACGCCGTCGAAGCCGCGGTAGTGCAGTTCGTACAGCAGGTGGAGCGACAGTTGCAGGTCCTCGCCCCACGGGTCCGCCTTCAGGACGGCCCCGGGCGCGTACACCGGCGCCGTGCCCGATCGCAGGGCGCGCGTCACGGCGCCCGACAGCTCGCCCGGGCCCGCGACGAGGCGCGGGCCGGCGGCGCCTGCCGTGGTGGTGGCGTCGGTGACGGTCGGGCTGGGTGGGGTCATCACGGGTTCCTGTCCTCGGGCGGCGTCGCGGTCCTCTCGCGGCGGCGGTGGCTGGTGTCGCACCACGGGTAGGTGCGACTGCGGCGGCAGGTGCACAGCGCGACCATGAAGCGGTCGGACCGGGCCACCGTCCCGTCGTCCAGGACAACCTCGACGGGGCCCTCGACCAGCACCGGGCCCTGCGGTTCGACGGACACCCGGCGGACCTCCGCGGTGACGGGGACTGGGCACCGGGCGCGGTCAGGGGCGCCGGGCACGGATGACCACCAACTCTTCCCGCTCCTCGGCTTCGGCCGCCAGGCCCCGCTGTTCCAGCCAGGACCGCCGCGACCGCAGGACCGGACCCCACGGCACGGATGCCGTCGCCGTCACTTCAGCGGCCAGCCCTGCCCCCGCCAGCCGGTCGAGGGTCTCCTCGGCACCGCACATCCCCGAGTGCACCATCAACAGGACTCCGCGGGGCCGCAGCAGGTCGGGGGCGCGCCCGCAGATCCGGTCGATGACCGCGCGCCCGTCGAGTCCGGCGTCCCAGGCCTGCTCCGGCCCGCGCGAGGGCAGTCGGTTGTCCGGAGCAGGGACGTACGGAGGGTTCGAGAAGACGACGTCGAAGTGCCGTCCGGCGGCGCGAGCCTCGAAATCCCCGTGCAGGACACGCAGCGGAAGACGGTGGAGCCAGGCGTTCAGCCGGGCCGTGGCCACCGCGGACCAGGACACGTCGACTGCCGTGACCCGGGCACCCCTGGTCGCGGCGTGCAGCGCCAGGGCGCCGGTGCCCGTACCGATCTCCAAGATCTCTGTATGGGACCCGAGGTCCTCATCGGCGAGGGCCGCGGCCAGCAGCCTGGTGTCCGCCTGCGGCTGGTAAACGCCCGGCAGGGCCACCAGGCCGCCGGGCAGCGTGGTCACGGAAAGAGCAGTACTGGGCACCGTACCTCCGGTCTCACCGCGGCCCGCCGGCGAGCCGCAGCGATTGCTTGAGGTACGGCACCTGCCCTGACCCGTGCGCCCCATCCAATTGAGCGTCGATCTTCGGAGGATCAGACCAAATTGGCGCCAACATTTCTCAGACCGCACGTCGACCTGAGAAGCGCAGATTCGCCTCTCGATCCAAGACGCTCATCAAGATGGCGCATCGAATGCGAATCGATCTCGAAATAGGTGCGGGATAGGTGCGGGATAGCTTGGCAGGCCTGTGGATGAGGAGGGTGCTTGCCGGAGGGGCGCCCCACCGCACCGCCTGAACCCTCCGACCGAGCTACGGTGGGAAGGTCTCGTACGAGGTGAGCAGCAGGATAGGCGGGCGGCCCGTAACTGTGTCCACGTCAAGTCATGAAGCCGCCGGCGCACCCTGCTGGGTGAGTCTGACGACCGCGGACCTCACTTCTGCTCAGCGGTTCTACGGTGCCGTGATGGGCTGGACGTTCCGACGGACCCGACGTGGCGAGTGGTTCTCTTTCGCCTTTCGCGACGGTGCTCCCGTGGCCGGTTTCGTGGAGAATCCATCGCTGCCCGCTGCCTGGACGCCGTACTTCGCCGTCGACGACGCCGACGTCACCGCCGCACGTATCCGCGAGCGCGGCGCAACCGTCGCGGTTGGCCCGCTGTCCTTCCGTCGGGGCCGGGCCGTGCTGGCCGCGGACCCCGACGGGGCTGTCTTCGGGCTCTGGCAGGGCGGAATCTTCAGGGATTGGGGGGTGGGCCGCGGCGCCGCTCCCGCCTGGCTGGAACTCCGCACCCGCGACGCCTTCGCCGCCGCCATCTTCTACGGGGAGGTCCTGGACTGGGCCGGCGAATCGCCCACATCCTGCGTACCGGCCTACGAACACGATCACGTCGTCGTGCGCCACGGAGACAACACGGTGGCACGGATCAGTGGCGGAGCGGTGGACACAGACCCCGACCCACACGTGCGACCTCGGTGGCACGTCCACTTCCGGGTACCCGACCTGGAGGCCGCGGTCGAGGCGGCCACCACGGCAGGAGGAAGCATCGCCTCTCCAGTGGAGACCTCAAGCGCCAGCCGGTGGGCCGCCCTCCGCGACCCGGAGGGCGCCCTGTTCACAGTGCTGGCACCACAAGGATGACACCGCCCTTTGCACGCCGGGATGCCGCGTGGGGAGGCTAAGCGCAGAAGGTTCCGGCGTGAGCTGAGTCTCGTGCCGCGGATCGCCCGTGCAACGGCTGCGGCCGGGTAGACGGGCGCAATGACACTGCCCGTAGACCTACTGTCCGAGTCCGAGGTTCAGGAGCTGATCGGATGGCTCGTCCGTGTGATCGAGGCCGCCGGCGCACTGATCATCTTCACCGGTGCGCTGTGGGCGTTCGCCCGCTTCGCCTCGACCGGGCTCCGCAGGCGATCGCTCATCGGTGAGTTCAACAAGATCCGGTTGAGCCTGGGGCGCTTCCTCGTTCTGGGACTGGAATTCCAGCTCGCGGGTGATGTGCTGCGCACCGCCGTCGCCCCCGGCTTTACGGAGATCGGGCAGTTGGCTGCCATCGCCGTGATCCGGACCCTCCTGAACTTCTTCCTGACCCGGGAAATCGCGGAGGAGCGGGCCGAGATCGAACAGGACCGCAAAGGGTCCGAGCCTCGCCTCGCAGCTCCCTGAAGGCCCTTTGTGACGCGGATCTGAGCGTTGATCGCAGCTTGCGGGGCAGGCGCGCATCGGAGGTGGTCGATCTTGCCCGGAGGGGTGGAAGCGGCGCGAAGGATCTGGTCGGCGGCCACAGAGCAAGCCGACTATCTGCGGCGCGCGGTGCGGGGAGCCGGGAGCGAGCGGGACCAGGTGCTGCTGGTCGCCAAGACCGTGGTCGCGGCGATGGCGGCGTGGATCCTCGCGCGGTACCTGCTACCGCCTGCAGTTTCGACGTTCGCGCCGTTCACCGCGCTGGTGGCGCTTCAGGCGACCGTGTACCGGTCGGTCCGGGACTGCCTCCAGTACGTGGTGGCCATGGCAGCGGGAGTCACGCTCGCCGCCACCCTGGCGGCCGTGGCCGGTATCCACGGCTGGACATTCGCCTTTCTCACCCTGATCGCGCTCTGCATCGGCAGGATCCGGCGCTTCGGCCAGCAGGGCCTCCAAGTAGCCATCGTCGGCTTCTTCGCGTTCTCCTCCGGCCAGGGACAGATCGACTACATCGGCCACCTGGTCGCGTCCGTGGGCATCGGGGCGCTCTGCGGCCTCGCCGCCCATCTCGTCCTCGCTCCCGCCCGGCACACCCACCACCGTCAGCAAGCCGTCACCGGCCTCTACAGCACCATGTCCCGGCGCCTCGACGACCTCGCCGACACCCTCGAAGCGGACGATCCCGACCGGGATCACCTGCGCCAGTGGCGCCGCGACTGGCGCAGCCTGTCCGCCGAGTGTGAGCGCATCCGCCACACCATCGAAGCCGAAATCGAAAACGGCCGTATGAACCCGCGCCCGGCCATCAGCGGATCCGGTGAGGTCCTCCCCCGCGCTCGGGAGGCAATCACCGTCGCCGAACGCAGCATGGACCACCTCCGTTCCATGTCCCGGGCCTTGGACTACGCCCTCGGCAGCGGCGAACTCGGGAATCTCCCCGCCGCTTTCCGGCCCGGCTTCAGCGCTGTCCTGCGCGCCGTGGGCACGGTGATGGAGGAGATGGGCCAGGCGTCTCCCACCGATCCGGAGCTCCTCGACGCGAGGATCGACGAAGCGGCCGCAGAACTCGACCGTGTGCAACAGCAGGAACGGACCACCCCGGAAGCCTCCCCGGCCGCACACGCCTTGCAGGGCACGCTCCTCACGGATGCCGGCCGCCTCCTGGCCGATCTCCGGTCGGGCCAGCAGATCCGCGCCAGGACCTGAGGTCCTTCACTCCCCCATGGTCCCGGCGTGGTGTGAGGTGAGCGGGGGGCGGGGTAGGCGCGACAAGAGAGGCGTCGGCCGCCGAGGCAGCCGGACGCCGCCCCGCGATCGAGTCGCCCGTAGGACTGACCGCGCCAACACCCCACAAAGGTGCCACCACCCGCCGTGAAGCGTCCGGTGAAGCGTGGCGTCGGCAAGGAACGACCATGAAAGCGGCAGTGTACGAAGGACCGCGGACGGTGACGGTCAAGGACGTCCCCGACGCGAAGATCGAGCACCCCGGCGACATCCTGGTGAAGATCACCACCACCAACATCTGCGGCTCCGACCTCCACATGTACGAAGGCCGGACCTCCTTCGAGACGGGCCGGACCCTCGGCCACGAGAACCTCGGCCAGGTCGTCGAGGTGGGCGATGCCGTCAGCAAGATCAAGGGCGAAGACTGGGTGGTGCTGCCCTTCAACATCGCCTGCGGCTTCTGCAAGCAGTGCGAACAGGGCCTCACCAACTACTGCCTGACCATGCAGCCCAAGCCGGACATGGCCGGCGCCGCGTACGGCTTCGCCGAGATGGGCCCGTACCAGGGCGGCCAGGCAGAGCTGCTGTGGGTCCCGTACGGCGACTTCAACGCCCTGCGCCTGGGCGAGGACGCCGCCGAGCGCCAGCTCGACTACGTGATGCTGGCGGACATCTTCCCCACGGGCTATCACGCCACCGAGATGGCGGGCGTCAAGCCCGGTGACCAGACGATCGTCTACGGCGCCGGTCCGGTCGGCCTCATGGCCGCTTACTCGGCGATCCTCAAGGGCGCCGGCCGTGTATGGGTCGCCGACCACCAGCCCGATCGGCTCCGGATCGCCGAAGAGATCGGCGCCATCGCCATCAACACCGCCGAGCAGGATCCGGCCGAGGTGGTCAAGGAAGCGACCCTCGGGCTGGGTGCGGACAACGGCTGCGAGTGCGTCGGCTACCAGGCCCACGACCCGCAGGGGCACGAGGACGCCACCTTGACGATGAACGGGCTGATCGACTCGGTCCGGTTCACCGGTGGAATCGGCGTCGTCGGCGTGTTCCTGCCCGAGGACCCCGGAGGCGCCGAGGCCCAGGGCGAGCTCGAAGCCCAGGGAAAGGTACCGCTGGACTTCGGCATGCTCTGGTTCAAGGGCCAGCGCATCGGCACCGGCCAGGCACCCGTCAAGCGCTACAACCGGGCCCTGCGTGACCTGATCGCCGGCGGCAGGGCCGAGCCCAGCTTCCTCGTCTCCCACGAACTCGGCCTCGACGAGGCCTCATCGGCCTACGAACACTTCGACAACCGCGACGACGGCTGGACCAAGGTCGTCCTCCACCCCAACGGCACCAACGGCAGTAGCCGCCGGGCATCCGCCGACAAGCGAGGCAGCCGCGCCACGGGGGGGTCCTCCGGGCACACCGTGGAAGAGCTGCGCCAGGAGGCCAAGGCTCAGGGCATCGAAGGCCGTTCGCACATGAACAAGCAACAGCTGGAGCGGGCCCTCAAGCATTGATCACCACAGGCTGGGTCGTACGCGGGCCGGCGGAGCCGTACCCGGACAGCACCCGTCAGTTCATCACCCGAGCCGCCACAAGTCCCACGCCCGAACGAGTGGTGCCAGTTGCCACCAACATTTCTGAAGGGTCCCATCAAGCACCGATGCCCAGATTCACGGAAATCCGCTCTTCGTCTTCGCCTACATAGCCTTCACGGCTCGGGGCCTGCTGCGGGCTGCCCAAGAAACCCGTTCGAACCGGTGGTGCGGTGTCTGCCTCGGGCTCGCTTCGGGAAATGGCGTTCCCACCACGGGGAGATCCTCGAAGCCGCCTTGGCCGGCCCCCACGCCGGCTTGGTCGAACCTGTACGGCCGGACGAGGATTCCTACTTCATCGTCAAGGCACGCCACTCCGCCTTCTACGAAACGTCCCTCGCCTACCTGTTGGGAACACTGGGCGTCGACCATCTCGTACTGTGCGGGCAGGTGACGGAGCAGTGCGTGATGTACTCCGCCCTCGACGCCGACATCAGGCACCTGTCCGTCACCATCGCTCGCGATGCCGTCGCCCACATCCGCTCGGACCTGGCAGACGCCGCCCTGACCATGATGGAGATCAACATGGCGGCCCGCATCGTGCCCGCGACAGAGGCCTGCAACTGAAGAAGCAGCGCCATCACGCGCGGGCGGGAGCGTCCCGCCCCTCAATGGTCCGCGGCATTGAGCCTTGCCCGGGTTGGACCAATGTTCGGCGAATTCACCCCCGCGCCGGTCGCCGGGCTCGCCCGCCTGAACGATCCGATCGGGCCCACGTTCAGTGCTTGGCGCTCGGAACAGCCAGGGGCTCGCCCGGCGCCCTCTTCTTCGCCGCCTCCATCTGTTCGCCGAGTTCAGCGAGGCGGTTACGACCCATGGCCTTGCGGACATCGGGGAACCACTCCTTCTCCTCTTCCTCGACGTGGTGGCGGACGTTCTCCATCAGCACGCTCATCTTTGCGTCGAACCGCTCGTCGGCCGCGTCCAGATCCTTGAGCTCCGACTGCATCCACAGCACGACGTGATGCTCCTCGATGCTCTCCAGGACATGGTCCTTCGTGTCGGGTGCCGCTTCACGGGCCGCCGGGTAGAAGATCTTCTCCTCGATCCAGGTGTGCGTGGTCAGCTTCTCGATCACCTGGTCGGCGATCGTCGCCGGCCTTCTCGAACTGCTTGAACAACTTCTCGACCGTCTTGTGGTCTTCCTTGAGCAGAACGATTCCGTCCGCCAACGCCTCCAGACTTCGCACTACAGGCGGCGCGGCCGGCCACCCCACGCCCGTTCACCCGGCCGCCGCTTGTAGTGCTCGCCCAGGACGAGGGATTGGCCAGATTGGGCGACATGCCTGCGCCGTCCGTGGGTAACGAGCCAGGGCCTGGCAGGCGCACAGTCGGTATAAACCCGTTCGACTGCTGGTATGTCCACGGATCGCGGGTAGGGGCCGCGCATGACAGCTATCGACACGCTCGCGGCCGACGGCCAGGCCTCGCTCTTCCTCATCTTCGCCGGAGTGGTCCTGGTCATCCTCCTGATCGGTGCCTTCTGGTACGGGAGCCGGCGCAGGCGCCGCGAAGTACCGCCGACCGAGCAGAATCCCGTCGCACAAAGCCGCGCGGACTCCTGGCAGACCCCGGAAGAGCATGCGCGCGATCAAAAGGACCAAGAGTATCCCCGGCCTTGAGTGGACGGGCCGGACCCACTGATCCGTGGACCCGGAATGGCCAGATGGATATCAGGGACCCGCAGTCTCGTTCAGTTGCGAGAAGAAGAGACGTCACCGGAGGAAAAATGACGCACGGAGAGAACGACCGCATCACCTATCACGACGGGCGGCCGGATCCGCAGAAGGGGCGGATCGAGGAGATCCGCGACGAGGGCCCGCATGCGGTGTACCGGGTGCGGAACGAGGAGACCAACGAAATCCAGGTCATCACCCAGGGCCAGATCGACTGAAGCGTCCGCCCACCCGGCAGGGCTCCGAGGTGTCGGCGTGGCCGCCCGGCCGCGCCCCGAGCGCACGTTCAGCCATGGTGAGTCACCATCTCCGGTGAAGGCGGGGGTGCTGGACGGTCCGGGCGGCGCCGGCCTGATCGGGGAAGAGGACCGGCACCGCCGGTGGGTCAGCCCGGCCAGGCTCCGGTCACACGACGTATGGCCACTGCGCCCGATCGCTCGACCGACGACTTGACCACGGCGAAGATCGCTCCCTGAATCGCAGCGGCGAGCAGGATCTGCGTCCACGTGCGGTCTTCGTCAGTGGCGTCCGGGGCATCACCCTCACCTTCGATGATCTTCCAAGCCTGCTTGAACACGGCCCCCGCGACCATGCCGCTCGCCGCCCCGAGGAGGAATCCGACATGCTTGTAGGCAGCGCCGGAGGCCTTCATCGGCGACGTGCGCGGCTGCGACGCACCAGCACGAGGGCGATGATCACAGCGCCGGCGACCAGGAGCGGAGTGCGGTTGCCTCGTGTGGCCCTCGCAGCTTGGTCGGCCCTCTCGAGCAGCGGGTCGGGGGTCATGTCCGCCGCGTACTGTCCGGCGCGGGTCGCGCCGTCCCACACCTGCGTGGCGGCCTGGGCGGTCTTGCCCAGGACCGAGTCGGGGGTACTGTCCCGCACCAGCCGGGCGGCTTGTTCCGCCTTCTCGCGGATCTGGTCGGCGATGAGGGAAGCCTTTTCGACGGTTTGCTGCTTCATGACGGCGGTCTTCTCCTTGGTTCGGGCCTTGCTTGTCGGCCTTGGCTGCCAGAGCCTCGACGGTCTGGCTGAGCTCGTCGCGAGTGCGCTCGACCTTCTTGCGCCGCGCTTACCCCGGCACGGCCCCAGCACCCGCCCCACGAGCAAGAGCTCTGCGCGGGCCTTCGCAGCAGGACTGCGATGAAGAGACCACGGCCCGTCGGCGGGCCTGTCGTTCGGGTGCAGTCGGCGCCAGGCCGGGATGGCAGCGTGGCAGCGGGTAGGCGTCGTGTATGAACTCACGCACCCGCAACACCTCTCCCACGGACGGGCCGACCACGGCCCTCGACACTGCCTCAGCATGCTGGCTGAAGACCCTGGACCGGCTCGAACGGACGACAGTGGCCGATCCGGCCATCAGGGCGCTGCAGCGGGGAATCCGCTCCCTCCCCCTGGGCGGCATGCGCGATCTGCTGCGCGGCAGACCGCTGGGCCACCCCGTGCACCCCGTGCTGGTGCAGGTACCCATCGGATGCTGGCTGTCGGCCTCGGTACTCGACTTCGTGCCCGGTACACACCATGCGACGGCCACCCTGACGGCCGTCGGACTGGCCGGTGTCGCACCGGCCGCGGTCGCCGGCTGGGCGGACTGGGCGGACCTGCCGCCCGAGCAGGCCCGGGTCGGCCTGGTCCACGCGGCCTCCAATGTCGCCGCGGTGGCCTGCTACACCGCGTCCCTGACCGCACGGCTCCGCAGCCGCTCGGCGAAGGGCCGGCTGTGGGCCCTGGGCGGGCTGGCTGCCGTAGCCGTCAGCGGCGCGCTGGGCGGACACGTGGCCTACCGGCAGGCCGTAGGAGCGCACGCCGCAACGTGAGGGAGGCCTTTGCGCACCCGCTCCGTACGCCCTGATGAGCCCCGATCGAAGCTGAGCTCCGGTAGGCCTCCCCGGATCCTTCGCCGGGCCGGGCCGTCATTCAGGAGGGGGGCGTTGCGGTGTGGTCAGGATGGTGGGGGGTGCGGCGAAGCGTTTTGAGGCGGGCCTCCAGGAGGTGGTCGCGCCCGCCGGCCACCTCGTCGACGATTGCGCGTTCCACCGCAGCGAAGGGCTGGTAGTACGTGGAGTTGTAAGCCTCGATGATCTGGAACGTCCAATGACCCGGGATGACGTTGCGGCCCACGATCTCGCGCTCGACCCGGGCAGCCTGCTCCTCGTAGCCCGCCTCCCGCAAGAGTCGCGCCGCGTCGCCGAGCTCGAAGTCCGCCGTCCCGGTCAGCTGATGGAACCCGTAGAGGTGGCCACGGGCCCGCTCCGTGGTCTCGAGGGCCTTCGAAAGCACACCCAGAGCACGCACCGTCTTCTCGTCGACCGCGTCCGGAACTCGGTGTGCCGGATCCATCTCCTGATTGCTGTCCATGGGGATGTTGTGCCCGAAGGACGCCTCTCCGGTGGGGCGATTGGGCCAACCAGCGTAAGAAGGTCTCCCCGGATGCATCGGCTCCGAGGTGGCTCCGCCGAAGCGGGCTCGTGGAATGCAGGCAAGATCTCCTGCCCAGCCACCGGGATAAAAAACACATAAGAATCGAACGCATTTCCTGGATGCGGTCGGGCAGACGGTGCTTCGGAGGTTGATAACTATGGTTCCCCTGCTTCTCGTTCTTCTGCTGGTCCTGATCCTCTTCGGCGCAGGTTTCGCGGTGAAGATTCTCTGGTGGGTGGCTATCGCAGTCCTGATCCTGTGGCTGATCGGTTTCGTCGCCCGGCCCAAGGGCGGTAGCGGCCGCTGGTACCGCTGGTAGCCGTACGACAGCGCAGTTCTGACACTGCATGGCGGTGGCCGGTCACTCCTTCTTAGGGTGACCGGCCACCGCCATGTCGTTGTAGACGAGCCGTCACCGACACGGAACGAATAGCGGCGCATATAGAGGGAATCCGGACGGCAGCCGGGACGGTCGCCGTGATGCAGCAGGGAACCTGCTCACCTCCAATGATCGACGGCCGCTCCGGTCCCGTATTCAATCCGGGTGCGTGAAGTCGCAAAGGCGGGGCAGGTGAAGTCCAGGCGGTACGCAGCACATCCGCCGAGCACGACGTACGGAACAAGGAGGGTCGGCGTAGAAGCATTTCGCCGTCGTCCTCCATTGACCGGAGGAGTTGTTTTTCGCGTGACTGAGCATGTGTGGAGTTACCAGCCGACCTCGGGCCACCTGGCCGGTACGGATCTGACCGGCTACAAGGTCGAGGCGACCGACGGCAGCATCGGCAAGGTCGACAAGCACTCCGACGAGGTCGGTGACGCCTACCTGGTGGTCGACACCGGTGTCTGGATCTTCGGCAAGGAGGTCCTGCTGCCGGCGAGCACCGTGGTCAGCATCGACCCGGAGGAGCGGAAGGTCTTCGTCGACCGGACCAGGGGCCAGATCAAGGACGCCCCCGAGTTCCACCGCGACAAGCACCTCGGCGACGCGGGCTACCGCGACGAGCTGGGCACCTACTACGGCCCCGGCGCCCCCTTCGGCGGCCGCCCCGCCTGATCCCGTCCCGCAGCATGATGCCGGGCCCGGCACCCTTCCTGGGTGCCGGGCCCGGCATCATGCTGCTCAGCCACCCTCGAATTCGAGGACCTCCACCAAGACGGTTTCCTGCTCCTCCACGTGCCCGGCACTCCTGGCAATCACCGCGTACCTCCAGGACCGGCCGTCGGGCGGCACGTCCGCGTACAGCACCACGCCCTCGCCGCGATCCGGGTCGAACCCAAGGCGGGAAGCGCGCAGCCGGGCGAGCGCCTCATCGAAGTCCATGGGGGTCCGGGTCGAGCCCTTCGCCACCGACCATGCCGGGGGCGGCGCGGCCGATCCCGCAGTCAGCCGGGTGACCATGGCGTGGGGTGTGGTGGTGGCCGTACGGCGGATGTTGCTCTCACTCGCGTACGCGACACCCTCGGTGTCCACCAGCGCGTCGAGCCCGAAGGGCCCGGCGTAGCCGTGATCGGCCAGGTGACGCCCCAGGGCCGCCCCCCACTCCTCCAGCGCGTCGGCCACGGGCGCTCCGGACGGCGGCAGCGGAGAGGCGTATCCCGTGAGGGAGCCCTGAACCGTGCGCATCGCACCGCTGAAGAGCGCGCGCGTCCCGGAGGCGGAGACTTCCAGCTGGATGCTGACCGACTCGGCGACGTCGAGGCACTCCTCCACTACTCACAGGCCCTCGGGCCCCCCGACCGTGTCGAGCATCAGGCTCGCCCCGCCACGCAGGTCGTCGCGGGACACGAAGCGCATCCCGTGCCCTCCGGCCGAACGGTCGGGCTTCACCACGACACGCTCGTGATCCCGCAGGAGATCGCGCGCCGCGCCTTCCACCTCGGGGCGTCGGCACATCCGGCCCGTCGGCAGCCGCATGCCCAGTTGCTCGGCCGTCTCGCGGAATCTGGTCTTCGTGTTGAGCAGCATGGTCGTCCTCAGGGCGGCCTCTGCGGCCTCGACCGTGGGATACGGGTGGACGTCGATGCCGATGTCCCGGGCGAACGCGATCGCCGACGCGTCCAACGCCGTCGGCAGCAGCGCCGCGCCCCGGTCACCGGCGAGAGCCCGGACCTGCTCGACGAGGCCAGCCTCGCGCACCGCCCGCGCCAGCGGAACGGCTCCGGCGGGGGGCACCTCGACGACCGCCACCGATTCCGGGGGCACCCCGGTCAGGTCGTACACGTACCGCAGGAACTCCCGGCTCAGCGGCACGGGAGTGACGAACACGTCCCCCGGCCGCAGCAGCCACGCCTTCCGCGGCGCCCACGTCGTCAGCATCTGACCCTCGTCGAGGTCCACCGCCAAGTCCGAGAGGAAGTTCGCGAAAACGACGATCGGGCCCGTCTCCGTCACCGCTCTGCGCCTCTGGTCGCCGCACGGCCGTCCACGGTCAGCCTGAGATCCCCTGCTCAGCCCATTCCGGGCGCGGCCGGGCCCAGGAGGGGGAGCCGCATCCCCCGGCACATCCGAACAGACCAGGGAGGCAGGTCGGGGAAACGGTTCCCCCGCCTCGGGACCGGCCCCCCGCCCCTCCACAAAGTCAGGGTCGGTGAGGTCGACACCCTCGGCGTTCTCCATACCGGCCGCGGCGAGAAGGGCTCGAACATCGGCAGGCCGATGCGCCACTCCGATGGCAACAACGCCGTAGCGGACACGTCGCCAGCCCTGCTGGTCGGGGCGGGTAGATGATCAGCTGGGCGGCCATGGGCCAAGCCTCCGCCGCACCAAGCTCCTTGGCACCCCTTCACGTCCAATCGGGTGACCTTCACGGGGCAGCTGCCGCCCGGGCGCCGTCCGCGGTCGCTCCACGCCAAACCCCCACTGCTGGAGAGAGATGTCCCGGCGGCGGGCGTCCTGGCAGGGCCCCAACGCCGGGAAGCCGTCGCGCGCCGAGCGGGGGTCGGTCGGCGACGGCAGACTCCTTAACGCCGCCTCTGCCCCTGGGTCACGAATGTGCCCGCTACATGTTGACGGAGCCGCGAGGTACCCCCTGGCGCATTGCGACCGGAGCAGTGGAGCGCGTCGGACGGTGATGGGGGTTCAACGGTGATCGGGAGGGATTGTGCTGAGGACGCTGTCGAAGGGGTGGGCCCTCGGCGGCCACGGCCTGCCCGAGACCGGGGTGGAACGGTGTCCCGCGTCCCTGTCGGGGTCCGTGGCGGCAGTCAGGTGGTCTGCGGCGCTCTGAGTGGGGCTCCGGCCGCGTGGAGGCTGGCGAGGGTCTGCCGGTAGGAGGTGACCAGGCTGGTCTCCAAGTAGCTGACCCCGAGCTCCTGGCAGTACGCGCGGACAATGGTCTGGGCCCTGCGCAGGTGGAGGCTGGGCATGCTCGGGAAGAGGTGGTGCTCGATCTGGTAGTTGAGACCGCCCAGGACGATGTCGGTGAACCGGCCGCCGCGAACGTCCCGGGAGGTCAGGACCTGACGCCTGAGGAAGTCGGGCCGCTCGTCACCCCGCAGGACCGGCATGCCCTTGTGGTTCGGGGCGAAGATCGAGCCGAGGTAGACGCCGAAGAGGCACTGGTGGACGAGGAGGAACACGACCGCCTTGCCCGGCGGCAGCACCAGGAACAGCGCGCCGAGGTAGGCGGCGATGTGAGCGGCAAGCAGGACCCCCTCCCACACCCGGTGCTTGAGCGAGCGGTCGAACAGCGACCGCACCCCGGACACGTGCAGGTTGAACCCCTCCAGCAGGAGTAGCGGGAAGAAGAGGTAGGCCTGCGATCGGCCGAGCAGCCGCGGCAGTCCTCTGGCCGTGCGGGCCTGGTCCTGCGTCCAGACGAGGATGTCCGGGTCGAGGTCGGGATCGAGGTCCTCGTGGTTGGGGTTGGCGTGGTGCCGTGTGTGCTTGTCCTGCCACCAGCCGTATCCCATGCCGATGCCGAAGTTGCCGGCGATGCGCCCGGACACCTCGCTGGCTTTGCGCAGTCGGAACACCTGCCGGTGGGCGAGGTCGTGCGCGAGCAGGGCCACCTGCCCGAACACGAAAGCAAGGAAGGCAGCCGCCATTGGCGTCCACCAGCTGTCGCCGATCAGGACGAAGGCCGTCCACCCGGCGGCGTACAGGGCCGTCACGGCCGCGATGCGCAGTGCGTAGTACCCGGGGCGCCGGGCCATGAGACCCGCCTCCTGGATCTTCCGGGAGAGTCGTGCGAAGTCGCTCCCCGACTCCGCCCGTACAGGAGGAGGACGCACCGTCTGGGAGAAATTCATGATCAGGGGTCGCTTTCTGGTCGGTCTCGGAGGAGCGGCCACATCACCTGCGGAACTCCCTGTGCCGGGCCCCGCCGGCTCGCGGGTGTCGCTCCCCTCGTACTGCGCATACCCGGGATAACGACCTTGACGTACCCCCAGCCCTGCGCCATGGTCCGACCTCGGGCAACCCGTGCCGGCCCGACAGACCGAGCCGGCACGGTTGTGCTACCGAGCGCAGCCCCTGTCGGGAGTCCTCTGCCCTGACTCGCTTGGCTTGCGGGCCCAGGTGGGGCCCAAAGGCCCCAGAGACGGCATAGCCCGGTCACCGCGCGTACGCAGAGGGGGCGTCCACTCCCCTCTCACGGCAGAAACGGCGACTCCCCGGGGCTACCGCGAGCGCGTGCTGGAGGGGTGAGGGCGCAGCGCCTGAGTGACTGCCGCGCTGCGCAGCTCCTCCAAGAGCGCGAGTTGCTTCTCGGCGTGCGCCGCGAGGGCGTCCAGATGCGTGGTGGAAAAGCGTTCGCCGGTGTCGGCGAGGGTCCTCAGGGTCCGCCAGCAGGCCTTCTTGCCCTGGACGCCGAGGAGCATGGACTCTGCTTCCAGGACGTCGCTGAGGGGCGAGCGGGTGAGGAGGTGACCGTTGGTCTTGAGGCGGCCCGCCTTCTCGGCGAGCCAGCCCATGGCCGCCTTGGAGTGGCTGATCGGGACGTCCAGGTCGGTCATGATCTGTGCCAGCGCGTCACGGTCCTCGTCGGCCTGACGGGTCAGTTCGGTCAGTACCGTGTGCGCTTCTGTGCTCGTCTGCGCCTTTGCGGAGCGCCGGAAGAGTTCCAGGCCCCCAGTGGCGGCGGAGTAGTGGTCGTTGAGGTAGATCGCGAGTAGCTGGGCGCTTTCGGATCCTCCCTGCGGGCTCCCGTTGTCGTCGCAGGTGTCGACGGCTTCGGGGTGCATCTCGCGTTTCACCGAGGCTCCGAGGTCCTTCCAGCTGTCCTCGAACTTGGTGAGTCCTTCGCGTTCCAGGGTGTCGGTGACGTCGGAGAAGTCGACGCCGGCGCGTCCCAGAGCGTCGAGGTGGGAAGCGGCGGCCGCGTAGTCGTCCCCGGTCGGGGGGTGGGCGAGGATTCCGTGGTCTGCGAACGCGGCCAGGGTGGCGCCGGGCATGGTGTTCACGGTGCCGGGGATGACGAGTTCGCTGACGTACATGGTGTCGGGGTAGGACGGGTCCTTCACCCCGGTGGACGCCCACAGGGGCCGCTGAACGCGTGCTCCGGCCGCCGCGAGGCGCTGCCAACGCGGCTCCGCGGTCATCTCCTCGAATGCCCGGTGTGCCAGCCGGGCGTTGGCGACCGCAGCCTTGCCCTTGAGTGCAAGGGCCTCTGGGGTGCCGAGGGCGTCGAGGCGGCGGTCGACCTCGCTGTCGACGCGGGAGACGAAGAATGAGGCGACCGAGTGGATGGCCGACAGATCGCGTCCCGCTGCCTGCGCCCGTTCCAGACCGGCCTGGTAGGCATCCATCACGTCGCGGTAGCGGTCCAGTGAGAAGATCAGCGTGACGTTGACGCTGATGCCCTCGGCGATGACGGCGGTGATCGCCTTGAGCCCCTTACGCGTGGCCGGGATCTTGACGAGCAGATTCGGCCGGTCGACTGTTTGCCACAGCTTCCGGGCCTGGACAGTGGTGGCGTCGGCGTCCTGCGCCAGGCGCGGGTCTACCTCGATGGAGACCCGTCCGTCGATGCCGTCGGTGCGCTGGTGGACGGGGGCCAGGACCTCGCAGCCGCTTCGCACGTCGTCCGTGGTCAGGGCGAAGACCGCGTCGTCGACGCTGATTCCCCCGTCGCCGAGGCGGCGCAGCTGCTCGGTGTAGCGGTCACCCTTGGACAGGGCGGAGGCGAAGATCGTGGGGTTGGTCGTGACCCCCACCACGTGCTTTTCCGCGACCAGTTCGATGAGCTCTCCACCAGCCAGGAGCTCGCGGGACAGGTCGTCGAGCCAGACCGCCACTCCGGCCGCGGACAGTGCTGCAAGGGGGGCGGTGCCAGCGGGAACGGACATGTGAGACCTCCAGATGGTGCGGCGCCGCTCGCGCCGAGGTGCTTCTCGCCCGACGGGCGGGCTTGTCGGCGGCGGCACTCGACACCGTGGTTCCCTTCGCGCATGCCCGCCCTGCCCGGCTGCAAGCGCGGCACTCACGGGGTGAGGCAGGGGCGCAGGGTGAAGAGACTGCGGGTGCCGGTGAGCTCGAGGACGCGCAGTGCCTGGCGCGGGACGCCGCACAAGTGCAGCACGCCGTGCTCGGCGCGGGCGCGGTTGCGCAGGGTGAGGAGCATGTTGAGGCCGCTGGAGTCCATGTGGGTCACGGCCGACAGGTCAAGGGCAAGGGTCTGACCCTCCAGGGCCAGGGTGTCGGTGGCTTGGGTGACAGTGGGGCAGGTGGTCATGTCGAGTTCACCGGCCACGGTCACGGCCATCACGTCGGGTTGCACACTGACATCGAGGTCAAGCCTGATGGGGAGCATCACTGGTCCGCCGTTCGGGATCGAAGCCCATTACGGTCGGCTCCCGGCGTACGCGGAGAGGCCGTCAAGCGTGCAGCCGTCGGAAGGCCACTCACAGCCGAGCGAGACCACCCGTACCGCCGGTCACCTTCAGGCGCACGAGGTCTCCCACCAGACCAGGCTGGTTCCCCTCGAGCCTGTCACGCCGACGCCGGGAACACCAGGCCCCCTATCAGCCCGGGCCGCGGAAGTGCCCGGGACCGTGCCACAGCAATCCGCTGTCGCATCTGTCTGCACTCGGCAGACTGTGACGCGGTTTCCGTTCGCGAAGCGGGGCATCCGCCAGACAGGCACGCCGGGCGAAGGAGGAACAGGTGACCACGACCGTCCTGGACCAGTCCCTGTCTCGTATCGGATGGCCTGGAGCAGCAGCTCGTGAGGCCACCCGCGCCTTCCTCGCGCGCGCAGCCCGCCTACGGGCACCCGCCAGGGACGGGAGCATGGATGACGTGCTCCTGGTGGTGGCCGAGCTCGTTGCTAACGCGATCCGGCACACCGACGGCCCCTCTTCCCTGCACCTGGAACTGCTCGATCACGCCGTCGACGTCTGCGTCTCCGACCCCAGCCCCCGGCCACCCGAGCCGAGGACCCCTCGCACGGACGGGACCGGTGGGTGGGGATGGTTCATGATTCAGCGCCTCGCAACCCACATCCGGATCAGACCAGCAGCCGGTGGCGGAAAGATCATCTGCGCGGAACTCCCCTGGTAGCAGATGTCGGCCTGTGGCCGACCCCGGCCCGAGCCAACGTCTTTACTGATTGCCGCGCAGGCTGCGGGATCTCCGGCCTCCCAGGGTCTCGTGGTGCAATGTGACTGTGCGACGCCGCCTTGGCGCGGGTCTTACCGACCCGGGACCGAGTCCCGGCCGCCATCACGCAATAAGGGGTCGTTGTGACCGCAGGAGAGCCGGAGGACGGGCAGGAGTCTCGTCACTCCACCAGCCGGAACCGCCGGGGCAGGGCGATGACGTTGGCCGGGACGTTGGAGGCTGCGGAGGCCGCGGCGCCCGTGGAGTCGCTCGATGTGGTCGCGCGCATGCTCAAGGAGCACCTCGGGGCAGCCTCGGTGTCATTCTTGATCGCCGACTTCACCGGCAGTTCGGTCGTGAGGCTGGGAGCTGCGGGCAGCGTCCAGACCGGTGAGCCCGCCCGGCGCATTCGACTGCGAGGCACCCTGTACGACGACGTGATCCGAAGCCAGCGGCCGCAGGTGGAAGACAGGGGCGGCAGTGAGCTGGTGCGGGTCGTCGCCCCGGTGACCAACCGCGGGGACGCCATCGGGCTCCTGGAGCTGTTCCTGCCTACCGCCCCGGGCGCCGAAGTGATGCGGGAGATCGGTGAGACCGCGCACGCGCTGGCGTACATCGTCATCGCCAACCGGTCCCATACCGATGTGTACCAGTGGGGCCGGCGCACCAAGCCGCTGAGTCTGGCCGCGGAGATCCAGCACCGGCTGCTCCCGGCGTCGCTGGCATGTGAGGCGGCACAGTTCGCGGTCGCAGGTGCCCTGGAACCCGCCGACCACGTCGGGGGCGACACCTTCGACTACGTGATCGACCGGGATACGGTCCAGCTCTCCGTTACCGACGCCATGGGCCACGACGTCGACGCCGCGCTGCTGGCCACCCTCGTCCTAGGTGCTCTGCGGCGGGCGCGGCGGGCGGGCGGCGACCTCGAGGCACAGGCCCATCAGGCCGACCAGGCCATGCACGATCACGGCCGTGGCGGTTACGTCACCGGTCAGCTACTGCGCATCAGTCTGCTCGATGGCCGGGCCGAGTTCGTCAACGCCGGGCATCCCTGGCCGCTGCGGATGCGCGAGGGGCAGGTGCAGGAGATCGTTCCCGAAGTTGATCGACCGTTCGGCCTGAATGTCCATGGATCACCGGCCGGCACCTACCGGGTGCAGACGCTGGACCTGCGGCCGGGTGACCGGCTGGTGATGTTGACGGACGGCATGCTGGAGCGCAACGCCGAGAATCTCGACCTGTCGGACATGATTCTCCGCACCCGCGCCCTGCATCCCCGCGAAGCCGCCCGCACCCTCATCGGGGCGATCGTGGACGCCGGTAACGGCCATCTGGACGACGACGCAACCGTCATGTGCCTGGACTGGCGCGGGATCGGCAACTCCCAGCGTGACGCGGCTACCGGCGCCGACCTCACGGATGCCTCACGACCATCGATCGGAGAGCTCCACCCGGGCACGCACGGGGCAGCAGGGTTCTCGGGCGCTGGCCACCCGGATCCGTCTCGCGGCCACCGAGTACGCCACCGGGCCTGCTGAACGCCCTCCTGCACGCTCCCTGCGATCTGCTGAGCCGTCTCCGTGACGCTGTCCGCCGCCTGGTGGATGCCTCCGGAGGTTTCGTGCGCAGCATCGTGTGCGGGAGGCATCCCGAAGCGGCGAGGGTCGGGGGAGGCTGGCGGAGTCAGTTGTGACGTGCGAGCTTGACCGCAGAGGCGAGCAGGATCAAGGCCAGCGCGGGGATGAGGACCACGTCTGGGAACACTCCGAGCAGCAGCCCGCCCAGAACCGCGCCGGCGATCGAGCCTGCGGCCATGACCACGGTGAAGCGGCGGTTCGCGCCCAGGACGGTGAAGCTGCCGTCGCGGCTGTAGCGGGCGAAGGCCACCAGCATCGTGGGCAGGGACACCAGCAGGGAGAGGCTCCCGGCGGTCTTGATGTCCTCGCCGAAGAGCAGCACGATCGTCGGGATCAGCAGCTCGCCGCCGGCCACGCCCATGATCGCCGCGACAACGCCGATGCCGAACCCGGCCACGACACCGGCAGGCACCTGCGCCCATAGCGGCAGGTCGAGCGTGCCCAGGGCGGTGGTGTGCGTGAGTACGAGGGCGACCGCCATGAGCACCATCAGAGCAGCCAGCACCTTGTAAAGGGTCGAGGAGCGCATCCGCACCGCCCAGGACGCTCCGGCCCAGGCACCCAGCAGGCTTCCGGCCAGCAGGTTGACCGCGACGGGCCAGCGTGCGACCACCTCGGCAGCCGGGACCGCCGCCAGACGGGCGGGCAGTGCGACCAGGACCACGACCAGGCTCATCGCCTTGTTCAGGATGACGGCCGAGAGCGCTGCGAATCCGAAGAGGCTGATCAGCAGCGGCAGGCGGAACTCCGCGCCACCCAGTCCGATCATTCCGCCCAGAACGCCGATGGCGGCTCCCGCACCGAACACCACGGGTGCCGTGTGCGTCGGGCGGAGGGAGGCAATGTTCCGGTCAGTGCGCATGATGGAATCTTTGCTGGTCACCGGCCCACCTACTATGGCCCGGCCCCGCCTTCAGGAGAAGCCACTGGATGCGGGCCCAGTACTTGTCAGGACCTCCGAGTACCCCTTGCACAGGGCGGGACACGGACCAGGCAGGCGGCGGCTGCATCGCGGGGGAATCTCCAGGAAAGCTGGGTCCCCGCACGGGCATGCCGGCCAACAGGCGGTCTGGCTCGCTGCCGGTCGGACGGCGGTCAGCGGGTCTCGGTGTCCGGCGTTGGTCACAGGGCCGGACAGGCTAGCCCCGCTTCCGAACGCATGGTTTCGGGTCACGGGTGTGGGGCCTGTCCCCTGTGTCTGGAGATGTGATGGCCGAGAAGAATCCGGTCAAGGCAGTTACTGACAAGATCGCCGGTGCCTTGCACGGCGACGCCCCGCCGACCGGCGGACCGGAGGACGGCATCCCCGGCAAGCCCGCACCGGTCTCCCCGCAGGTGGTGGAGCCAACCGAGCCGGTGGAGCCGCTGCCGCCGAAGGCGGATCAGAGCGGCCCGGAGACGGTCAGTCCGACCGGCCAGCCCACCGGTGCGGACCAGGCCAGGGTCGCGCAGAGCGGGGCCTACCTGACGACCGCGCAGGGCGTCCGGCTGCCCGACACAGACCACTCGCTCAAGGCGGGCCCCCGGGGGCCGGTACTGCTCCAGGACCACCACCTGCGTGAGAAGCTCATGCACTTCGACCACGAGAGCGCCTTCCGGGGCTGACCGATCTTCCCCGCCATGTTCCTGGGGGCGGCGGGCGGGATCGCTCTGTCGCACCTTCCAGGGCTACAGCTCACCCCGACGTTCGCCGTGGGCATCGGAGCCATGTCGGTCAGCATGCTCAGGCTCCCGTTGGCGTCGGCGCTGCCGCCACCCTGCCGCTTGGATCGCAGAGCCTCACCCTCATGCCGGTGGTCATCCTCGCTGGTGGTCGACTACGTCGTCGTGATCCTCAGGATCAGCCCGCCTCCGTCCGGCAGATCCGAGGCCCGCGCCCGGACAGGCCCTGGCGGCATGACGCACCGCAGGAATTGCCGGCTGGCTTCGCCGTCGAGGACGTACAGGATGCCCTGCGGACACGACCGGTCCGCCATCTACCGGCGGGGGGCCGGACGACCTTGTCCACGCTCCACGGCCCGGGCGCTCACGCCCTCACGAACGGCCGGTACGGGAATGCCTCCCGGATCAACCTGTTACAAAAGAGCGCCAATACGCCCTAATGCGCCGTAGTGGCCCTTTCTGTGGGTGATCACTGCGGGGTCGGGGTACCACCCAGCATGATCACTGTTGGGGTCGAAGAGGAGTACCTGCTGGTCGACCCGGAGACGCTCCTTCCCACACCGCTCGTGCAAGAGGTGCGTGCCACGGCCCGCCTGGCACCCCTCTCGGACGAGCAAGAGGTCCAGGACGAGCTGCTCCAGGCTCAGATCGAAGTCGCCACCCCCGTGTGCACGGCTCTCGAGGAGGTCGGAGGGCATCTCTTGCGGTTGCGCCACGCGGTCGCCTCCGCCGCGCAGGCGAACGGCTGCCGCATCGCCATCTCTGCCACCGCGCCGGTCAGGGATGCCGTACCCGTACCCATCACCGGCACGGCGAGATATGTGAAGATGCAACAAGAGGCCCGGTTGCTGGTCGACGAGCAGCTGATCTGCGGGATGCACGTCCATGTGGGGATGCCTGACCGCGAGACCGGGGTAGCCGTGCTGAACCGGCTGCGCGTCTGGCTTCCGACGCTGCTGGCGATGTCCGCGAACGGGCCCCTGTGGGACGGGCGGGACACCGGTTTCGCCAGCTGGCGCACGATCATCTTCGGCCGCTGGCCGGTCAGCGGTCCACCACCGCACTTCGCGGGGCTCGCGGACTACGAGGCGCGGGCCGACGCGCTGGTGGGGCCCGGGGTGATTCCGGACCGGGGCCAGCTGTACTGGCAGGCCCGGCTCTCCGAGCGCTACCCCACTGTTGAGGTGCGCTGCTGTGATGTACAGCTGGAGGCGGACGAGGCAGTGATGCTCGCCGGTGTCATCCGCGGGCTCGCCACCACAGCGATGACCGAGGAAAGCGTGGGAGTCGCTCACACGCCGTGCCGACCGGAGCTGCTGCAAGCGGCGACGTGGCATGCGGCCCGGCACGGGATCAGCGGCACGCTGGTGGACCCGATAGGGCGGCTTCGGAGCAGCGGGGACGTGCTGTGCGCGCTCCTGCGTTACATCGGCCCCGCCCTTGAAGAGAGCGGTGACCACCGCGAGGTGACCTCGCTCGTCCATCGGCTGCTCCTGCGGGGAACGTCGGCCGACCGCCAGCGCCGCGCCCTGGCCGGGGCCGGCCTACCGGCGGTCGGTGCCTTGATCACCTCAGGAGCCACCATCGTCTGAGTCCCGGCCGGCTGTGCGAGGGGGATGCCGGCGCAACCGGGGCGTTGCAGGCTCCACCGGGGTCCTCCCGGCCGAGCCGTGCGGATGACGTGCCTGCAGATCCGGACGCGCCCGCGCAGCCCGCGCCGTCGACGAGTTCCGTGGGGGTTCAGGGCGGTGTCCGGTATCGCGCGGCGCGCATGGGCCGCTCGCACGCCTGCCCCGCGCGCAGGATCGGGAGGGGTTCTAGAGTTGGAGCAAGGCATGCGGGTGGTCTGCGGACACCCACTGTCGCACGTCGTTCGCCTGCCCCTGGGCCGTACCCAACCCGCCCGCAAGGCAGGTCCGCTGCCCAGCAGTGGCAGGACGTACTGGTCTCTTCCGCCCCCGTCGTGGGCACCGCCCGCGTCGTGACGGCCGCCGTCAACGCCATCGCGGCCCTCGGCACCGCCGATGCCGTCGCCGATGCCCAAGGACAGCTCGCGCAGAGCCGTTCCCGTCCGAGGGCAGCAGGAGCAGGCAGGAGTGCACTGATGTCCCAGAGCGCGACCACCGCGATGCGCGCGGTACCCCACAGCACGCCCCAAGAACGCGCGGACCACGGCAAGGAGGCACGGCGCCGCTCGCCTCGGTCCGGGCACGCCGAGTACCGGCCGTCTCCGGACAGGCCGGACCCGCTGGCGATACTGGAGGAGCAATCTGCGGCCCGGGTTCCCGAGCTGGTCCCCATCCGCTACAGCAGGATGACGGAGTCGCCCTTCCGGTTCTACCGGGGAGCCGCCGCGATCATGGCCTCCGACCTGGCCGGCAGCCCGGACTCGGGGATCACGGCCCAGCTGTGCGGGGACGCACACCTGCTGAACTTCCGGCTGCTGGCCTCTCCGGAGCGTCAGCTGATGTTCGACATCAACGACTTCGACGAGACCCTGCCCGGCCCCTGGGAGTGGGACGTCAAACGACTCGCGGCGAGTCTCGTCATCGCAGGCCGGGCGAACGGCTTCGACGACGCCGAGCGCGCGGGCATCGTGAGCGCTGCCGTTCGCTCGTACCGCGAGGCGATGCGCGGCTTCGCCGGTATGGGCAACCTCGACGTCTGGTACGCGAAGATCGACGCGGACCGCCTCGAGGCCCTGACCACCGGTCGGCTCGGCAAGAGCGGGCGGAAGAAGCTGACCGGCGCCATGGCGAAGGCCCGCACGCATGACACCCTGCACGTCTTCGAGAAACTCACGGAACTGGTCGACGGCCGACCGAGGATCGCGGCGGACCCCCCACTGCTGGTACCGCTCGCGGACCTGCTGCCGGACGGCGAGCGCAGCACGTTCGAGCGCCAGCTCCGCCGGCTGGTCGAACGCTACGGCCTCACGATGGCGAGTGACCGGCGAGCGCTCCTGGAGGACTACCGGCTCGTCGACGTGGCCCGCAAGGTGGTCGGCGTCGGCAGCGTCGGAACCCGCTGCTGGATCCTGCTGCTGCTCGGCCGCGACGGCAGGGATCCGCTCTTCCTGCAGGCCAAGGAAGCCGACACCTCCGTGCTCGCCGCCCACCTCGGCGCGAGCAGATACCGCAACCAGGGTGAGCGCGTGGTCTCCGGACAGCGGCTGATGCAGGCGGCGAGCGACATCTTCCTCGGCTGGGAGCGGGTGGACGGGATCGACGGCAAGCAGCGCGACTTCTACATCCGCCAGTTGCGCGACTGGAAGGGCATCGCCATGCCGGAGACCATGTCGCCCGCACAGTTGGAGACGTTCGGCGAGGTGTGCGGCATCACCCTCGCCCGTGCGCACGCCCGGTCGGGCGACCGGATCGCGATCGCCGCGTACCTGGGCCGCAGTGAATCCTTCGACCGGGCGCTCGTCACCTTCGCCGAGGCTTACGCCGACCAGAACGAACGCGACCACCAGGCCCTGGTCGACGCGGTACACGCAGGCCGACTGCCTGCACAGGAACTCCCCGCAGCCTGACCCCTCGGCACAGCCGGCGCCGGGCCGCACCTGGGTCCACCGGTGCTCGCGCTGCACTCGCTCCGGCCCGCCTGTTCGCCGGCGATCGCGGTCCAGACCATGAGGCCACGCCGTGAGGTCGGGTTCACGAGGCGCCGGACGCCGGCCCGTCTCCAGGTGCGTCCTTGAGGTTGCGCAGGTCCACCGCCCCAAGCTTGCGGCGACGGCCGTGCGATCCGCACCACATGGCGATGTGCGGCGAAGGAGGCGAAAATGAGGTTGGCCGGACAAGAGCCACCCGCTCCTCGCACACAGCGTCGCCGCGACACGGGAAAAGCGGCGCTCCACTCTCAGCGCACTCACAGCAGAGCCGGCAAGGCGGTGGGCCGCGGCAGCGAGGTGACCGGCGGCTCATTGCAGACTCCGGGAGCCTGAGGTCGAGCGGGCCACGAAAGTACTACCGCAGTTTCAGGTGAGAAATACAGGTGATCGCTCATGTGCCGATGGCTGGCCTATTCGGGAACACCCCTGCTGCTTGACACGATCCTCTACAAACCCGCTCATTCGCTGATCGATCAGAGCCTGCACTCCAAACTCGGCGTGGAGACGACGAACGGTGACGGGTTCGGCGTCGGGTGGTATCCGGAGGGCAGTGACGGCACCCCGGCGCTCATGCGAGACGTCGGCCCCGCCTGGAACAACCGGAACCTGCGGGAGCTCGCGGACCACGTCACCTCGCCGTTGTTCTTCGCCCACATCCGGGCGTCGACGGGTACGGCGGTACAGCAGACGAACTGTCACCCCTTCCGGCACGGCCGCTGGATGTGGATGCACAACGGCTCCATCGCCGGCTTCCACGCGATGCGGCGGGATCTCACCATGCTCGTCGATCCCGCGCTGTACTCGGGTATCGAGGGGACGACGGACTCCGAGACGATGTTCTACCTGGCGCTCACCTTCGGCCTGGAGGAGGACCCGCCGGGCGCCGTCGCCAGGATGGTCGGGCTGGTGGAACGCGTAGCCAGCGAGCACGGCGTGGAGAACCCGGTGCAGATGACGGTCGCCGTCACCAACGGCACGAGTGTGTGGGCGTTCCGCTACTCCAGCCAGGGCGCTTCGCGGTCGCTCTTCTACAGCAGCCGGGTGGACTCGCTGCGCAAACTGCACCCCGAAATGACCTTCCTCCAGGAGGTGTCCGACGCAACCCGCCTGGTGGTGTCCGAACCCCTCGGCGACCTGCCGGGTGCCTGGAACGAAGTACCCGAGAGCAGCTACGGCGTCGTACACCCCGGGGCCGATGAGTTGTGTGCTTTCACCCCGGAACCGGCATGACGCGGGGCGGCATTGTTCACAGCCCCTGTCACGACCGACAGGAGACCTCCCATGAAGGACTGAATGCTGAACCTGGCAGCGGACTACCCGCTGCTGAACATGTTCTGGACCATGATGATGGTCTTCCTCTGGGTGCTCTGGCTCTTCCTGATCTTCCGCATCATTGGCGACATCTTCCGAGACGACGAGCTTGAGCGGCTGGGGCAAGGCCGGATGGCTCATGTTCGTGATCCTGGTGCCCTTCCTGGCCGTGTTCGTCTACGTGATCGCCCGTGGACGTGGAATGGGCGAACGCGAATTGAAGCAGGCCCAGCGGAACGAGGAGCAGATCCGCTCCTACGTGCGCCAGAGGGCCGGAGCCGACAGCGCGGCGGAGGAACTGTCCCGGCTCGCCGAGCTCAAGAACCGCGGCGAGATCACGGAAGCCGAGTTCCAGCAGGCCAAGAACAAAGTCCTCACGGCCTGATCGGGGCGCAACGACCGGACTGCGGAGACCAGTGGGTGGTACCCGGCAAAGTACCCGGCACCACCTCCGTCGCCGTCCACCCCGCGGCCAACCGGCCGGCATGCGCTCCCAACCGTGGAGGTCAGATACGCCCATATCCGCCAATCCTGAGTACTGGCTTGTCGAGAGCTCCGGACGCCGAACTGTGGTCCACGGCTACTGCCCTCGTTGCCCCGCCGGAGGCCTCCTGAGAAGCCCGGCTACCTCTCCCCCGAGCACAGACGCCGTCGGAGCCGCCGCACCACTGCCTCCGAACCGGCGCGACCCGCGTGCTCGGCTGGAACGCCACAAGGACCCTGCGGTCGTCCTCACCCTGCCTCGTGAGGTGAGATGGCGTGCCCGGTGTGAGTCGCCGCGGATGACAAGATGGAGTCACTGTCGAGCAGTTCGACACGACCGTACGTCCGACCGTTCCCTCCCCCGTCAGGGGCATGCGCCGGCCGGCTCGTCGTGGACGAGGGCGCAGACCATCTGTGCGCCGCGCCGGTGATCCGGGTACGTCGCGAGCAGCTCGGCCTTGAAGTCGTTCCACTGGCGCGTGATCTCGGCGGTGGCGCCGGCCGTCGCATGGTGGAAGTTGTCACCCGTCTTGGAGCGGGGCGATGCGGCGGTGTCCTTGTTCAGGGCACGGTTGTGGGTGACGCGCCCGTCACAGTCGGCGGGCTTGACCCCGGTGGAATCAATGTCGGTGTAGCAGCCGGTGGCGAGGTCCGCAGGGACACGCTCACGCGCGTCCCGGGTCCAGTCGGCGTCCTTCATGCCGCTGTAGCGGCGGATGTCGAGGAACGGTGCAACGTCCGTACGTTCCAGGCCGGGCGGGTTGTCGAGGCCGAACGGGCCGGGCGCGGGCCGGTCGCTCCAGTTGGAGTGCGAATGGAAGTCCTCGATCTGGTGCCAGCCGCGGCCGAGCTCGCGCTCGACCCGTGCGGCCTGCTCCTCGTGGCCCGCCTCGCGCAGGAGCCGGACGGCCTCGCCGAGCTCGAAGTCCGCGGTCCCGGTCAGCTGGTGGAATCCGTAGAGGTGTCCGCAAACCCGCTCCGTGGTCTCCAGAGCCTTCGAGAGCGCGCCCAGGACGCGCAGTGTCATCTCGTCGACACCTTCGGGCACCTGGTGCTCCGGGTCCATCTCGCGATTGCTGTCCATGGTGATCTCCTGCCCTCAAGGCGCCTTCCCGAGTGGTCGATTGAGCCGTACAGAGCAAGGCATCCTCACGGCCCAGGCACCACATGGCGGGGACTGTCCCGGTCCCGCGTCCGATCCAGGTGCGTGAAGCGGTGAAGGGGGGGCAGGCGAAGTCCAGGCGGAGCGCAGGACATCCGCCGAGCACGGCATACGGAACAAGGAGGATCGGCGGAGAAGCGTTTCCCCGCCGTCCCCCGTTGACCGGAGGAGTTGTTTTCGCGTGACTGAACATGTGTGGAGTTATCAGCCGACCGCGGGCCACCTGGCCGGTACGGACCTGACTGGCTACAAGGTCGAGGCGACCGACGGGAGCATCGGCAAGGTCGACAAGCACTCCGACGAGGTCGGTGACGCCTACCTGGTCGTGGACACCGGCGTATGGATCTTCGGCAAGGAGGTCCTGCTGCCCGCGAGCACGGTCGTCAGGATCGACCCCGAGGACAGGAAGGTCCTCGTCGACCGCACCAGGGAACAGGTCAAGGCCGCCCCCGAGTTCCACCGGGACAAGCACCTCGGCGACGCCGGCTACCGGGAAGAGCTGGGCACCTACTACGGCACCGGCGGCCCCTTCGGCGGCCGCCCCGCCTGACCCCGGCGGCCCGGATCCGAGCGAGCCCGCATCCCCGGCCGGGGGTGCGGGCTCGCCGCGTCCCGGGGGTTCAGCGCCCCCATCGGCAGGGAGGAACCGCCCACTCGCCGTCGCGTCATCGCCACGCGCGCCTACGACTACCCGCGCCGCAGCGACCTGCGGCCGGTGCGGCGATCACGGCCGGGCGGCCGGCAGCTCCTGCGCGGCGCGGGTGATGAAGCGGCGGGTGTGCTCCGGATCCAGGGCCTGAGTCTGAAGGCGGTCGAACATGGCGCCGTAGTGCCGCACGTCGGATCGTTTCTCCAGGTAGAGGTCGCTGGTGAACCGCTCCAGGTACACCGTCCCCGTGGCGGTGTCCGGGAAGTCGAGGATGGAGAACTGTCCAGAGATTCCCGGATGGGCTCCCGAACTGTGCGGGAGGACCTGCACCGTGATGTGCGGCTGCTCGCCGAGGCGGTTCAGGTACTCGAGCTGTTCGCGCATGATCTCGGGGCTGCCGACCACGCGGCGCAGGGCTGATTCGTCCAGCACGACCCCTAAGCGGAACGGCCGGGCCGGGTGGTGGGCGCGGGACTGACGGCGCAGCCGTACCTCAAGGCGCACGGCGATTTGTTCCTCCGTGACCAGAGGGATCGTTTCCGCAGTGACCGCTGCCGCGTAGGCGGGTGTCTGCAGCAGGCCGGGGATCACCAGGGGTTCGTAGGAGCGGACAGAAGCGGCTGCCGTCTCCAGGCCGATGTAGACGGCGTACGGCACTTCCCCGCAGAAGACCCACCAGCCCTGCCGGTTCGATTCCCTGGCCATCTCCATCAACGAGTCGACGACCTGCTGGTCTGTGACCCCGTAGAGGCCGCACAGGTCCCGCACATCGCGCGGCCTGATCCCACGGCGGCCGGTCTCCAAGTGGCTGACCTTGGGCTGGGAGATCAACAGGTGCTCAGCCACCTGCGTACTGGTCAGACCCCGGGCCAGGCGGAGCCGGCGCAGCTCCGCACCCAAACGGCGTCGTCTGACGGTCGGGTTTCCGTTCACCGCCACGGGCGGTCTACCTCCGGCTCGGGGCTGTCTACCAGCCACAGAAGTCTCCGCGGCCGGGCCCGGGTGGACGCATGCGCCGCGGAATGATGATCAACGGGCCCCGCCGTCGAGTGTCACGTGGCGCGAGCGCAGGCGCGTGCACAGCCCGAGCAGAGTTCACCCGAATGCCGTGGCCCCTCCACCCATCCGCCGGAAACAACCGCTTATCTGCTCAGTCCCGCGCGTGGGGACGTCGCCAGGGGTCTGGCGGCCGTGCAGCGCACGCGGGAGATCGGATCGTCCTTGCCGTATGACGTTGCGGGGTGTCCGGGCTGGTGCGGGCGGGCTTTGCGGGGCAGGCTGAAAAGGACAACGCCTGCCGGCGCAACGTTGCGGGAAAGGGGCGCTCGGGATGATCGAGATCGCGGATATCCGGGAGTGGCGTACCCACGATGTTGTCGATGCCGCAAGCCGCAAGATCGGAGTGCTGGAGGCGGTCTACGTGGACACCAGCACCGACGAACCGGCCATGGTCACCGTCCTGGTCGGGCTGCCCACCCGCCGCCACCTGGTCTTCGTCCCGCTGGCCGGCGCGGTCGTGGGGCCCGGCTACGTCAAGGTCGGTTACGACAGGTCGCTGGTGAAGAAGTGCCCGGCGATCGGGACGGACGACGTCCTGCCCGCCGAGGACGAGGCGGCGGTCTTCGCGCACTACGGCCTGCCCTATCAGCCCGGTGTGAACGGCGAGCGGCAGCTCGCCCGCCGCTGACCGGCCGTTCGAGGAGGTGCCCTACATCATGACGCTCTTCCTGATTCTCGTCATCGTGGCGATCGTGCTGGGCCTCATCGGCGCCGTCGCCGAAGGGCTGTTCTATCTGCTGATCATCGGCATCGTGGTGTTCATCGGCGCCCTGGTGTACCTGGTCCTGCACATCCGGCGTTCCGGCCGGCACCATCGCACGCTCCGCTGAGACCTCTCCGGGGCTTCGGGTACCGGCCTACGGGCAGCGGTGTGGCGGCGAGGGACGACGGTCTTCTTCTCCCGCTCGGCGTACTGGGTGTGGGCGGTGCGCGAGCTGAGCCAGCAGGTTTGCCGGAGATAAAGAGCGGTCGGCAGGCACCTGCGGATGAACTCAAGCTCGATCCGGCGGACCTGACATCGCTCATCAATTCGACGAGGTCAGCGTTCGAACCGGCAGAGCGGCGGGATCCGCATCGGTACCTCCGCAGGGCCGGCCCAGCGAACCCAGCTCGAAGCATCGAGCCACTCCGGCAGGGCAGCAGGGCGCTGCGCTTGCCACCGGGCTTGCGTCCTCGGTCTTGGGGACTCGGAAACCCAACGGAAAGCACTGACCGGCTACCCGCGTCCCAGGCTCTCACGGGTGTGAGGGGATTCAGCCGTGCTCTTCCTCATCGGCTTCCATGTGCCGGATTCCCTCGTGCGTGAGGGTGACCATCGCCGGGGTGTTGCCGGGTTCCCAGTCGACGGTGATCAGTCCTTCGCCCGCCAGGTAGGTGCAGGCGGCGGCCAGGTCCTGTTCCGGTACGTGGAGGTCGCGCCGCAGCTGTGCTCCGGTGATGCCGAGGAGGCGGTTGCCCTCGACGGCTTCGTACAGGACCCGGAGCACCTGGTCGCGGTAGGTCTTGCGTTCGCGCAGTGTGGCCATGACCGCGTCCTTTCGTGTGTGGGGTGGGCTCCGGGGCCGGTCGGGGCTTGTCAGATCTCGTCGGAGTGTGCGCCGATGCCCGCGAGGGTCCTACATGGAGGCGGGTGTTGCCGTCGAGGGCGGGTGAGGAGGCCGGCGGAGCGGGGCGCCGAGGCGCCCCGACCGCTGCCCCCGGTCGGAGGAAGGTCTGTTCCTCACCGGTCGGCACCCGTGTGGTGGGCTCGACGACCGGTGTCGTCCGGCAGGCCCGGAGGCCTCGGCAGGGGGTCGCTGAAGCGGTAGGCCTCGATCCGCGCGTCGTGCTGGGCGTTCAGCAGGTGGATCCAGCGCATTCCGATGCCGATCATGAGGATGATCACCGCCATGAGGACGACGGTCTCCACGGAGCTCACCTCCAGCCGTTTCCGGCCAGCGGCAGGGCGCTTCGGCCCATCGGCTCCCCGAAGGGGGACATGCAGGCCCCGCCCTCGCCCTCCCAAATGTCTTCCCGGCGGCGGGCGTCGCGGATACCGCGCCCGATGACGATTTCGTTGGCCATCAGGACGTCGGCGGCCAGGACGCTGCCCGGGATCGCGGCGGCGGCCATCAGCCGGGCCGCGGCCGCGGGCTCGGACTCGGGAGGGATCACCAAGAGGTCCCAGCGCCCGACGGTGTAGGAGAGCAGGATCAGCTTGTCGGGGTCCTGTTCGGTGAACCAGCCCACGTGCAGCACGTGCCCGGCCACGGCAACCGTGCGCGGGACGACCGGCCAGCGGCTGGGGTTCACGCTGACGCGGGTAATGCGCCCCCAGGTCTCGTCCAGAGCGGCGGCGAGAGCGGGGAGCTCGGCTTCGAGGTCACGTGAGTACGGCCACCAGGCACCGTCCAGCAGGCCGGCGAGCGTGGTCTTCGGCGTAAGGGACAAGCGGGCCGGGAACACTGCTGCGAGATCGCGGGGCGCGGTCCGGTCGAGGGTAGTGGTCATGATGCGGACCTGCCCCCGGACTGCCCGTCGGCAGCCCGGTTTTTAGGCGATCGCCGGAAATGACACCCGCGTGAAGCCGGTGTTCGAAGTACTTCCGGTGCTTTCACTGTACGCCTATTCAGTGGGTAAAGACCGCTGTGACCAGGTATTTTCCGGCGGAGGCGCGGGGGAGGACCGCCGATCTCCTCGACTTCGAGGCGTTTAGTCGAGAACCGCGAGGTGGTCGGCGGCGCCTCCGCGCCATTCGATCATGAAGAGGGTGGCGTCGTCGCTGGTGTGTCCGCCTCGTGCGCTCTTCAGGGCGTGGGAGAGCCGGCGCAGATCTGCCCGCATCCCCTCCGACGGCCTTTCCCCGAGTCGGTTGACGCAGCGGATGAGGCGTTCCTCCCCGAACTGCTCCCCGCCGGCGACGTGTTCTTCGATGATTCCGTCGGTGTAGCACAGCACGCGGTCGCCCTGCTGGAGGGTGTGCTCTGTGATCCGGGGCTCCTCGCCGCCGAAGCCGACGGGCAGCGTCGTCGCGCTGTCCAGCTGCCGCAGGACCTTGCCGTCGCGGATGAGCAGGGGCGCGGGGTGGCCCGCGTTGACGAGCTCCAGCTCGCCGGTGGTGATGTTCAGGTGCATCAGCTGGGCGGTGACGAAGTGGTCGGGGCCGAACTGCCCGGAGACCGCGTCGTCCATGTACGTGTACTTCTCGGCCAGGCTGACGAACACGCGCCGGGCATGCCGGTAGGCGCCGATCGCGACGGTCGCCATCACGGCGGCGTTCAGGCCATGGCCCATCGCGTCGATCACGGCCACATGCAGGATGTTGTCGTTGAGGGCGTAGTCGAAGCTGTCACCGGCGACGCGGTAGGCGGGCTCCAGCATGCCGGCCACCGCGACCTGAGGCACGGTCATCGTCAGCGGCGGCAGCAGGCCCCACTGGATCTCCGCGGACACGCTCATCGGCTCCCGGCGCCGGGCCAGGAAGAACTGGTCGGTGTAGGCGTTCTTGGTGACCAGCAGATCAGCGACCAGACCGGCGAGCCGGCGCAGCAGCCGCCGGTCGTCCTCGCCGACATCGTCCAGGGTGAGGACCATCACGCCCACCGTGTCACTGCCGTCCAGCAGCGGCAGGTACATCCGGACGCCGCCGCGGGCTTGCGGCACCTCGACAACCTCCCCGCGCAGGAAGGCCCGGCCGGCCGGAGAGTCGATCACCGGCTGGGGCTGGCTGACGTGCAGCTTCCTGCCCGGAAGCGGCACCAGCAGTTCCTGCGCGTAGTCCTGGAGCAGGATGGAGACGTCACGGCCTCCGAACCTGCCCACCTCCTCAGCGATCAGAGGGGCGATCAGCTGCGGCGGCAGATGCGGCGCCCGGTCCAGCAGCAGGCCGAGCAGCCGCTCACCGAAACCCTCCGACCGGTCCACGCTCTCCTCACCCATGGCCCGCCTCGCCACCTCGTACGCACCCGCCCACGCCGGTCACCGCCTCGCCACACCGTGCCCCGGGATAGGGCCGGAGCAGCTCATTGCGCCATGCGCGGCATGTCGGCCCACGCTGACCGCGGGGCGTGGACGCGGCCTACGCGAACCCGCCCCATACGGCGGCCCGGCTCTTCGCGGCGTCGGCAGTGGCGTCGATCCGGTACCTATCGTCCTTCGCATCGCGTCCGCCAGCGGCGTGGTCGTACTGGCCGGCGAAGACGTGCTCGCCGGGCGGGACGGTTCTGCCGGGTTTGGGGGTCCACCTGGCGGGCGGAGAGGTCGAAGTCCGCGGCGGGGCGGGTCCGCCAGTTCCCAGTGTCCCTCACCCCCTCGGTGAGGGCGACGCGCAGCTCGACGACGAGCGCGGTGAGCGGCTCCCCCGCCTTGAGGGTGACGTTGCTGTGGGGGTCGACGGAGCCGTCGGCCCACAGGGGACCGTCCTCGGTCCGGCTGCCCACGGCCGTCGGTGGCACCGCGCGGCCGGCGGCGGATGGGTTCCGAGGCGGGTCCGGGTCGTGCACGGCGCCGACGTCGACCACCATGAGGGCGCTCGCCGTCAGGGTTCCGGCGGTGGCCAGGGTCGCGAGGACGATCCTCGGCCAGGACAGGGCGCGGGTGCGCTCGCGGTCCCGCGATCGGCGGGCGGTGCCGGGACGGGCCATGCCGCGCTCGACCCGGGCCAGCATGCGGGCCCGGTCGGGCTGGTGTGCTTCGGCGCTCTCGCGCAGCAGGCCGCGCAGTTCGTCGGTCACCGGCTTCCCCTTCCCACCAGCTCGCCTGCAGCACGGGTACCGAGCAGCCGCTGCAGTTCCGCCGTACCCGTCGAGGTCTGGCTCTTCACCGTACCCACCGATATCCCGAGTGCCGCCGCGGTGTCCTTCTCCGAGAGGTCGAAGGCGTACCTCAGTACCACGCAGGCGCGTTTGCGGAACGGCAGCCTGTCCAGGGCGGCCCGTACGTCCATGACGACGGCCATGTCCGGGCCGTCGGTCCGCTCCGGGCGGTGCGACCAGAACAGCAGGACGCGCCGCCGCTCGCGCACCGTGCTCCGGATCCGGCTGCGGGCGAGGTTGGCGACGATTCCACGGGCGTAGGCAGCCGCGGAGCCGGCACGGCGGGCCCTGTCCCAGCGGTGCTAGAGCGCGACGATCGCGTCCGCGGCGAGGTCGTCGGCGGCGTCCGCCTCCCCGGTCAGCAGATACGCCAGGCGGGACAGTTCGGCGTGGTGGCGTTCGAAGAATGCGTGGAACTCTGCGGCCGCCTCGTCCTCGGCCATGGCCTCGGTACGGCCTCTCGGTGCGGCGGGTGCGTTCTCAGGCAGGGGCCGGAGCGTAGCAGTCTGTTCGAGCATTCGTTCGGGCACTTCGGTTCGCCCAGGCCTGGTCCACACGGTGACGCCCATCAGTCCGTCGGGTTCCAGTCGTCGGTGCCGGCCAGGTAGGCGCGGGCGGTGTGGGCTGTGGCCCGGTCCGGGGCGAGCTGGGGACGGTTCGCTCCGGTTCCGGCGCCGGGGCCCGTGTTGGCGTACTCGGCGAACCGGGCGGACTTCCAGGAGAAGCCCCCCATGTCCGTCCACGGCCCCTCTGTCTTCACGGCTGCGGGCAGGCTCGTGTTGCGGATGACCAGCTGACCGACCGCGCTCGGGCCCGGGTGCCAGGGCCGGCCGAGGTAGTAGGTCCCTGGCCGGGCAGGGCTGCTGATCGTGCTGTCGGTGATGAGGATTCCGTACGGCTTGGCGGCATCGGTGTTCGGTGCGGCGAGGTATCCGTTGTGGCCGCCGGCCGCGGCACCCCGGTCGCGCAGGGTGATGTTGACCTGGTCGTAGACGGCGGTGGCGTTGCCGAAGACGAAGTCGACGTCCCCCGCGATGAAGCAGTGTCGGAAGTACTGCCGGTACTGGCCGGTGGCGGAGGGAGCCCAGTTGAGGACGGTGTCCTGGTGGCCGATGAAACGCGAGTTGAGGTACCTCTGGCGGTCGCCGGACGCGTTGACCGCCACGGCCTGCGTGTCCCTGACGTCCGGGTGAGCCGACCGCTCCCACGTGTTCTCGACCGTCACACCGGTGACGGTGATGTCGTTGGCCGAGAAGGTCGCGGTGGCACTGCCCGCGGTTCCGTACGTACCGCCTCCGGGCTTCGGTGTGCCGGAGGCGTTGTCGTAGGTGATGACGACGTCCTCGGCGTTGCCGGTGGCGCCTTTGAGGGTCAGTCCGTGCTTGGAGGCGGGGACGTTCACCGTCTCCCGGTAGGTGCCGCGCGAGACGAGGACGGTGTCGCCCGCGGTGGCGGCGTCGACGGCGGCCTGCACGGAACGGTGGGCCGCGGAGCCGTCGGCGGCGACCGTCAGCGTACGGCCGCCGGCCGGACCGGACGGGGCGGGAGCGGCCTTGCCGCCGGTCTCGGTGAGAACTCCGGCGCCCGCCTTCGCCGCCAGCTTCGCCGGCAGTCCGGCGGCGGGTTCCAGTCCGGCGGTGAGGGTGGGCCGCCAGCCGACGGCGGTCTTGATCTTCTTGCCGGGGTTGGCGGAGTTGTGGGCGGCGACCAGGTCCACGGGGGCGCCGCCGACGAGGTTGCCGCTGCCCGCGATGGCTCCGGTGCCGTCGCCGCTGAGCAGCTGGGAGGTCTTCCGGTCGGGGGAGAGCTTCCAGTAGTTGTTCTGCGCGACGACCTGGGCGCCGGCCCGGGAGTTGACGCTGTAGCTGTGCGCGTAACCCTCCGATTCCGTGGTGTCGTAGTAGTTGTCGTACAGATGGATCTGGCCCACGCGGGCGAGAGGGGCGCGCTGGACGATGCCCCGGAAGACGTTGTGGTGGAGCGTCACCCGCAGTTTGGTGTCCTTGTCGCTGCTGCCGATCAGCATGGTCTTGTCGTGGTTGCTGAACGTGTTGTATCCGACGGTGACCAGGTCGGAGGCGTTGGTGATGTCGAGGGCGCCGTCGTGGACCTGGTACTCACGGCCGAAGCGGACCGGGTTGGCGGAGTCCGGGTGCGGGGCGTCGGAGAAGGTGTTGTGGTCGACCCAGACATGGGTGGCGCCGCGCAGGCTGACGGCGTCGTAGGCGGAGTTCCAGTTGCCGGTGGAGCCGTCGGTCGGGTCCCACTGGGGGAAGCAGTCCCGGACGTCGGTGAGCGACAGGTTGCGGATGATCACGTTGTCGGCGTTCTTCACCACGAGGCTGCCGCCGGTGATGCCCGCTCCGGTGCCGGGCACCCCGATGACGGTGGTCCGTGCCGGCACCGTGAAGACCATGCGGGCGGCCTGCCTGGCCTGGGCCGCCCTGCGGGCGTCCTCCTGGGCGCCGGACGGCACCTTGGCACGGCCCCAGACGGCGGGATCGTAGGCCTTGAGGTAGGAGTCGAGCGAATAGCCGGTGCCCGCGGCGTGGTCGGCGCAGCTCTGCGGCTTCCCGCTGTCGTCGGTGTTGGCGTCGATCAGGCCCTTGACCCGGACGATCCGCGGGGCGCCGGCCGGGCCCGCGGCCAGGGCTCTCGCCAGCTCGGCGCGGGTGGAGACGGTGAAGACCTGAGCTGCGTCCGCAGCACTGCCGCCGGTGGTGCCCGAGCCGCTCGCGGCCCAGCCGTCCCGGGCGGGCAGCACGCCGTGGGCGAGGTCGGCGGGTGCCACGGCATCGGCCTTCACGACGAGCGGCACGGCGCCGAGACCGGCCGCGACCAGGGTGCCCGCTCCGGCCAGGGCGAGCCTTCGACGTCCGGTGGGGCGGCGGTGGGGGGCAGCGGACATGGGCGGTGGCTCCTTGGGGTGAGGTGCACTGGTCACCCCTCAGTTGCCGCCGGAGCCCGAAAGGTTGCCGGGCACCCGCCGGGATCCTCTCGGTGACGTTGGCGGCCGGGTCACACGTCCCGAACGGGCACCTCCTACGGCACCGGCGCCGTCAGGGACGCCCGGTGGCCGGTCGGTGTGCTGTGGCCGTGCCGACGTCGGGGTGGATGGTGAAGATCCGGTCGAGGCCGACGATGCGCAGGATACGGATCCTGTTGTCGGGGACCGCCGCCAGGGCGATGTCCGCCTGGGCCGCGACAGCGTGGTTGCGGGCGACGATGAGGGCGGTGATGCCGCTGGAGTCACAGAACCGTATGCGCAAGAGGTCCAGGACGAGGCGTTGTCCTGGCTCCAGACTGAGCTCTGTCACGGCCTGTCGAAGGCGGAGGCCTGGTCGTGGTCGAGGTCGTCGGCGATCCGGTCATCCTGTTCATCGGTCTGGAGCGTCAGCACTGCCGACACAGTCGGGGGTGGGCCCGCGCCGGTCCCGTCGGTCAGCGGGGCGCCGAGGGAACGGTCCGACCGCGGTGAGACGCTTCAGCGTGCAAGGGCGAGGACGCCCAGGGCACTGCCCTGTTCGTCGACGACAGGCAGGGCATCGAGCCGGCGGTAGCGCATCGCGTGCTCGGCTTCGGCCATCGTGGTGAGGGGCGAGGTGGACGGTCCGCGGTCACCGAGAACGTCGCGCAGCCGGATTCGGTCCGTGTACGCGTCGCCGTCACGGACTGCCGCGAGCTGAGCCGGGGTCACCAGACCGGCGCACAGGCCGTCCTCGTCGCAGACCAGCAGATGTCCCGCGCGAGCACTGGCCATGACGGACAAGGCCACCTCGACCGTCATGTCGTCACAGACCTGCGGCCCGGCGGCCTGCATGGCATCGACCACCGCCTGGTGCGCAGGGTTGGCACTCACCGAGCGGAACTGCATCTGGACCAGCGTCAAAACGTGCCTCCTGCAGAGATGGGTCAGTTTCCTGATCACGTGGTTCTCAGGCCGCAGCCGCGTTGAAGGCGGACCGGCGCACATTCAAGCGCCGGGCTGCCGAAGCGGGGCCGCGTCGGCTGCGGGAGGCCGCGCTGCGCTTGGGCCGCTCGGACACCGGCGCGGTGATGGTGACCGGGATGCCGGAGGGGGTCTGGGCGCCGGTGATCCGGCTCAGCGCCTCCTCACCCGAGCGGACCTGGGTGGTCTGCGGAACGATGCCGGCGGCGGCCATGAGGCGGGTCATGTCGCGGCGCTGGTGGGGCGTCACGAGGGTGACGACACTGCCGGACTCCCCGGCGCGGGCGGTACGGCCTCCGCGGTGGAGGTAGTCCTTGTGGTCGGTCGGCGGGTCCACGTTGACCACGAGGTCGAGGTTGTCGACGTGGATGCCGCGGGCGGCGACGTTGGTGGCGACCAGGACGGTGACGTGTCCGGTCTTGAACTGGGCGAGGGTGCGGGTGCGCTGCGGCTGCGACTTCCCGCCGTGCAGGGCGGCGGCCCGGACACCGCTGTTCAGCAGGTCCTGGGTCAGCCGGTCGACGGCGTGCTTGGTGTCCAGGAACATGATCACCCGGCCCTCGCGCGCCGCGATCTCCGTCGTCGTGCGGTGCTTGTCAGCCCCGTGCACGTGCAGCACGTGGTGCTCCATCGTGGTGACGGCACCGGCCGAGGGATCCACCGAGTGCACGACGGGGTCGGTCAGGTAGCGGCGCACCAGCAGGTCGACGTTGCGGTCCAGGGTGGCGGAGAACAGCATCCGCTGGCCTTCGGGGCGCACCTGGTCGAGCAGCGCGGTGACCTGCGGCATGAAACCCATGTCGGCCATCTGGTCGGCTTCGTCCAGGACGGTGATCGCGACCTGGTTCAGCCGGCAGTCCCCGCGGTCGATGAGGTCCTTCAGCCTGCCCGGCGTGGCGACGACGACCTCGGCGCCGGCACGCAGCGCGCCCGCCTGCCTGCCGATCGGCATCCCGCCGACGACGGTGGCCAGGCGCAGCTTCACCGAGCGGGCGTACGGAGTGAGCGCGTCGGTCACCTGCTGCGCCAGCTCACGCGTCGGTACGAGGACCAGGGCGAGGGGCTGGCCGGGCTCGGCGCGCTGTCCGGCGGTGCGGGCCAGCAGAGCGAGGCCGAAGGCCAGGGTCTTGCCGGAGCCGGTGCGGCCACGGCCGAGCACGTCGCGGCCCGCGAGGGTGTTGGGCAGGGTGGCTCCCTGGATCGGGAACGGCACGCTCACACCCTGCGCGCCAAGGGCGGCCAGCAACTCCCCGGGCATGTCGAGGTCGGCGAAGGCCTCGGCGGCAGGGAGGGCAGGAGTGATCGTCTTCGGCGGGGCGAACTCGCCCTGCACCGCGGCGGGCCGCCGCCTGTGACCGCCCGAACGGCTCGGACCGCCCGAACGGCTCGGGGCGGAGGTACCGAAGCGGCTGCCCCGGCCTGAACCGGCAGCGGAACCGAAAGCGGGGCCACCGGTGCGGCTGCGGGTACGAGCGGAGCGGTTGTTCGTACGTACGGGGTTCATTCAGAACCTTCCTTGATACGGCGCGCATCAAGGAATTCCGGCAGCAGAAGAACAGCGCGGGGAATCGCAAGAACGGGCCGAATGGGATGCGAAAGCGAAGCCGGCCGCAGGGAGTCCGTGCGGGCGCCGCTGTGAAAATGGGTGACGCTGGACGTGAAATCCCCGAGATCGACTCGGGTGCAGGTCCGAAGAGGTCCGCGTGCCGGAGCAGCGCCTCAGGGTGGTGAGGGCATCCCGCAGGTGAACCCACTGCGGGAGATGCCTGCAGCTGGGGCCCGCACCCCGAAGGATGCGGGCCCCAGCTACGAAGTGCGCGTCAGCGTCAGGCGGGAACGATATTCTCGGCCGTCGGACCCTTCTGGCCCTGCGCGATGTCGAAGGTGACCTTCTGGCCTTCAGCCAGCTCTCGGAAGCCCTGGGCGGCGATGTTCGAGAAGTGGGCGAACACGTCGGCGCCGCCACCGTCCTGCTCGATGAAGCCGAAACCCTTTGCCGCGTTGAACCACTTCACGGTGCCAGATGCCATGTCAGATCTCCTTTGGGGCAGTACAGCGGAATCCGCATTGCACGGACACCGTGTCGCCGCGATGATGCCCCGCCCGGAAAATGACCCGGAAATACGAAGCACTCCCATAGGGCACGGAGACCGGCTGGAGGCACTTGAAGTTTTGGGAACCACGACTGCAACTGAGATCGACAATAGCATGCCGTAGCGGTCTGCGTACGAATACCAATTCACCGTGGTCGTCGCGCTAAAAACCCTCTCCGCATGGACCGCCAAATCCTTGCATCGCGGTGACAGATATTGGCAGCCCAGGCGCAACGCTCTTTTGAACAGAGGGATACGAGCACCACCGCGCCCCGACACACGCGGGTGCGCGGCCCACCGGGACCGGCGGGCTCACCCACCTCAGACCGCGGTCGGCGGGCCGGACGACGCGGCGGCGCGGCGGTACACGGCATTGAGGCGCTGGGCTTCCTCGAGCTGGTCCTCGAGGATGACGATGCGGCAGGCGGCTTCGACGGGGGTTCCCTGATCGACGAGTTCCCGGGCTCGGGCCGCGATGCGCAACTGGTAGCGGGAGTAGCGGCGGTGGCCGCCCTCGGAGCGGAGCGGCGTGATCAAGCGGGCTTCGCCGATGGCACGGAGGAAACCCGGGGTGGTGCCGAGCATCTCTGCGGCACGGCCCATGGTGTAGGCGGGGTAGTCGTCGTCGTCCAGGTGGCCGCCGAGCGGGCCTGTCGGATTCTCTGCTGTCATTGCACCTCTCTCTGAAACGCATGGAGGGGCCCTGGTGCCGTACGGCACCAGGGCCCCGAGGGAACTTCTACACCATCCGCCGGCATCAGTTCCGAGCCGGCCTTCTGTTTCCGCATGCCCGACTTGAACGATGCCGGGGGTGCGGGGATCGCGGTTGCTTGACCGGAGACCACCTCACTGTCGATGTCCTGCGGTACCCGGGCTCAGGACTTCCGCCCGGGCGATCCTGATGGCGCGGTTCCTCCGTTCTTTCCTCGGTGATCAACCTGCTTGCTGCGTCAACTGCGGCACTGCTCATGGCGGCCCCTGATCACCGCGGGCCACCCGGTCCGGTCATCAGCCCCGTCGCCCTGCTGCAACAACCCTGGCTTCGGAGCTCCACCACCGCACCGTCCTGCGAACTGCGCTTACGGGTACCACGCCCGGCAGTTCATCTCTGCCGGGCCCTGCTGTCTCTCTGGGCTACGAGAGAAACCATAACCAGGCCACCACCCAATGTCTACTCTGACCAATATAGATTTTCGTGTGTTTGACGGACAGAGAATCGATCTCGAACAGCTACGGTGGCAGGCGGGAAGCCCGGACCGGGGCCGCGGGCAGCGAGCACCGGCCCGCGAGAAACAGCACCGCGGCCCGCTCAGCGCCGTAACCGCGCGACGAGGGGAGACCCGCACCCCTTCCTGGTCTGCGGCTGTGTACAGTCGGCTCGCCCCGGCGGCTGCCGGACGTGTGGGGCGGCGTCCCCGACCGGTCAGGTGGAGTCATGACAAGTGCAACCAGCGGGTCACGGCTGCCCGGCGGAACGACGGTCGCCCCGGCGCTGTCGGTGGCCGAGCGCAAGCAGCGGATGCGGCGCCGCCTCGAGCGGCTGATCGGCATCGCCGCCACCGAAGGAAACTCGTTGCTCGCCCTGCGCAACGGGGATGAGATCTTCACGGCGATGCTTGACAGCGTCCGCGCCGCCGAACACACCGTCGACATGATGACGTTCGTGTACTGGCGCGGCGCGATAGCCCGGCAGTTCGCCCAGGCGCTGGCGGACCGGGCCCGAGCGGGCGTCCGGGTGCGGCTGCTGCTGGACGGCTTCGGCAGCCGGCTCATCGAGCAGGACCTGCTCGATCTGATGGAGGACGCCGGCGTCGACGTCGCATGGTTCCGCAAGCCTCTCTACCTCTCCCCGCTCAAGCAGAACCACCGCTGCCACCGCAAAGTGCTCGTCGTCGACGAACAGACGGCGTTCACCGGCGGAGTCGGCATCGCCGAGGAATGGTGCGGCAACGCCCGCAACGAGAACGAGTGGCGCGACACCCACGTCCGGCTGCGCGGCCCCGCCGTGGACGGCGTTGCCGCCGCTTTCGCGCAGAACTGGGCCGAGTGCCACGACACCCTCTTCGACGACCGGGACCGCTTCACCGAGCACGCGCCGCAGGGCGGGGCGGTGGTGCAGGTGGTCCGGGGATCGGCCAGTATCGGCTGGCAGGACATGCAGACCCTGATCCGGGTCGCCATCGAATCCGCCCAGCATCGCTTCCGCCTGTCCACCGCCTACTTCGCCCCGGACGTCTACTTCATCGAGCTGCTGTGCGCGGCAGCACGCCGGGGCGTCGAGGTCGAGATACTCCTGCCCGGCCCCCACACCGACAAGCGCGTCTGCCGGCTGGCCGGTCAGAACTTCTACGCGGACCTCCTCGCCTGCGGGGTGAAGATATTCGAGTACCAGCCGACGATGATGCACGCCAAGGTCATCACCCTCGACCAGATCGCGGCACTCATCGGCTCGACCAATTTCAACCGTCGCTCCCTGGACCACGACGAAGAGGTCATGCTCGCCGTCCTTGACGAAGACTTCACCGCAACGCTGGACCGCCACTTCGACGAGGACGTGCAGGCCAGTGAGCCGATGGATCCAGCACGCTGGAACGGCCGCTCTGCGGCGCAACGTCTGCGCGAGCTTGCGGTCACCCCCATCCGCCGGTTCCTGTGACTCCCGCACGGTGCCGGAAGGCGCCCACGCTCCGGCACCGCCCGAGCAGAACCGAACCTTCTACCCTGCCACCGTCCGACGGGTTCATCCCTGACGGGGACGGCCGGTGCGGGACAGAAGCAGCCAGGCACACCTCGCCTGCAGTTCGTCTGTGAGGGTGCTCCGAGGTGGGGGCCCCGCACGCCCGGGTGGGACCGGTTCAGGCTGACGTCAGCGGCCTCGGAGTTCTCCTGCAGCTCGCCATCGGGGTGGATCTTCTCCTCACGGCCGATGCCCGGACGGTGGCGCTTGACACGGTGGCCCCCGGCACCCGTGTCGTCCTCCGCCGTGCCCGAGCACTGCACAACGGCATCGTCCGCCTGCTGCCGGGCCTCACGGTCACCGCTCTCGCCCACGGCCTCGGACGGCGTGGTCCGCCGCGCGGTGCCGGTCGGTACCTGCGCACGCTGCTCCCACCGCGTGCCGAACGGGCAGGCCGGGGCCGCGTCCCGGTCATCCGCGGGCGACTCCGCCAGTGCGGCGTAACGCCGCCCCCTGGCATAGCACGCCAGCAGTGCCGGACGCGCCTAGGCTGAAAGGAGAGTCACAGCGAAATCGGAGGTGCCCATGATCATCCTCGGCGTCATTCTCCTGGTCATCGGCTTCGTCGCAGGAATCAGCATCCTGTGGACCATCGGCGCCATCCTCGTCGTCATCGGAGTCATCCTCTGGATCCTGGGCGCCGTCGGGCACTCGGTCGGCGGACGCAAGCACTACTGGTAACCGTAGGAAATGGAGATAGGAAGGGGCAAAAACCAAGGAACCGAAGACCCGGCACCGAACGGCGAGGGATTCCCCGCCCAGCACCCACTCGCGATCGGATCGCCGCTCCTGGGGCATGCCCGAGCTGACGGCGCAGTCGGGCCTGCAGGACTTCGTAGCCTTCGAGGACCGGCTGGCACTCCGCTCCTCCGTCGGCACCACGCACCCTCATCGGCTCTTTCTCGTGGACCTGCACAGGCCCGCCAGACGCGCTGCCAAGGAGTGCCGCCCACTCAGGCACCGTCCGAGATGGCCGACCGATCAGTGGGCCGGTCGTCAGGATGAGCGTCGTCCGAGCATGCCTGCGGGCCCGGACCGCCCCAGTGCGGACCGCACGTGGGGACAACAGCCGGAACCATCCTGGACCTGACAGAGCCCGGCCGGGGTGACTACGGGCTCCGGCCGGGCTCTGCGCGGGCTGCGTCGGAACGCGGTGGGATCGACTGCCCCTCTCCCACACCCCTAGGTCGTCTCTTTCGGATCTTGCTCCCCCAGCTACCGCTGGGAGGTGCCCCCAGGCCCGCGTCGCCCGGCACCGCACCTCGCCGCGTTGTCGGAGCACCGCAGTACGTCCAGTACAACGGCGCTCCTCCGCCTTGCGATGCACGGCACCGGACGACGCGGGCCGACCGACAAGATCCGAAAGAGACGACCTAGTGCTGGTGTGAGCCGGATGCGGGCGCGGGCTTCGGGGTGGCCGCCGGCCGGCCCGGGTCGACCACCACGAACTGGCCCATCATGCCCTTGTCCTCGTGGTACAGCAGGTGGCAGTGGTACATGTATGGGGTACCCGGGTCCGCGGGGCCGTCGAAGCGCAGTGCGATGCGGACCGTCGAACCGGACGGGATGAAGACGGTGTCCTTCGGCCCGCGCAACGGCGGGGGCGGGGCTGCGCCGTTGATGTCGAGGATGCGGAACTGGACGTCGTGGACGTGGAAGTTGTGCGGCATCCCGTCGTTGTTGCGGAGGGTCCAGGTTTCGGCCGTGCCGCGGGTGACCGTCTCGTCCACCCTGGACATGTCCATCTTCCGGCCGTTGATGCCGGACATCTTGAGCTCGAAGAAGCGGCTGCGGGCCGACTCCTCACCGGTGGGGAGCGCCGCTGCCACCAGTGCCCGCGGCAGCTCCGTCGACGGCCTCAGGGTGGGCGCCGCACGCAGCTGCATCACGTCGAACGAGTCGTCGCCGCCACCGAAACGCTGGTTCCAGAAGTCCAGTCCGGCGTCCAGGGGGTAGGAGCGCAGGACCCTTTCCTCGCCCGGCTGCATCCGTATGACGATCTCCGCGCGCTCCCCCGGCGACAGGCGCAGGTGATCGGTCGAGTACGGGGCTTCGAGGAGGCCGCCGTCCGAGGCGATCTGCCGGAACGCACGGCCGTCGTCGAAGCCGAAGGTGTAGACGCGGGCGGTGGAGGCGTTCAGCAGGCGCAGCCGGACCAGTTCGTCCTGGACGGCGACGTACGGGTCCAGCGTGCCGTTGACCATCGTCCGGTCGCCGAGGAAGCCGACGTTGCGCATCAGTTTGTGGTCGTGGTCGAGCTTCGCGCCGTCGAAGGTCACGTCCTGGACGATGACCGGGATGTCGTCGACCCCGTACGTCTTGGGCAGGGGCAGGGCCGCCGACTCCGCGTCGTCCAGCAGGAACAGGCCCGCGAGGCCGCGCCGGACGTGCGTCTCGGTCGCACCGTGCGGGTGCGGGTGGTACCAGAGGGTTGCGGCCGGCTGCGCGATCGTCCACTCGGGGGCCCAGCTACCGCCCGCCGGCACCATCTGGTGCGGGCCGCCGTCCATCGCGGCGGGCAGGTGCATGCCGTGCCAGTGGACGTGGACTCCTCCGGCAGGGTGTTGACCACCCGCACCCGGACCTTCTCGCCCTTCGCCGCGCGGAGGGTGGGGCCGAGGTGGCTGCCGTTGAAACCCCAGGTGGGGGTCCTGGTCCCGGCGGTGAACTCGGTCTCCCCCGCCTGCATCCGCAGGTCGAAGACGCGGGTCCCGTCCGCCTCCACGGTGGACGCGGCGAGGGGCGGCACCACAAGGGCGTTGCGGAAGTCCACCGCGCCGACGGTGGACACCTTGGCTCCGGTGTAGAGCCGGGTAAAGAGCGCTCCGACGACAAGGGCGAAGCCCACGAACAGCGCACCGAGGATCAGCAGCGTCCGCCTCCAGCGCGGTATCCGAGGCCGGCCGCCGGCCCCGTTGTTCCCATTTTTCGACATGCCCATGACGCTATGGACGGTGCTCGCGCCCCACATCGGGGACCGACCCGGGGCCGACCCCCACACCGCCCCCGAGTCGGTTCAGGGGCGCGGGCCCGAATGCGGGCCCGGTGCTCGACCTTCGAGGAGCGCCCAGCCGAGCAGGAGTAGCGGCAGATTCGGCGCGAGCGCCGTGGTGAGAGAGCCGTGGTGAGAGAGCCGGCTTCGTAGATGCGGTAGCCGATCAGGGTGCCGTCCCGTGGCAGGGACCGGACGGCGCAGCCCGGTCGCCGGGGTGACGGTGGCGTCTTAGCGTGGAGGAGTTCGGGCCTGCCCCGGTCCGACGGCCTGCGTCGTCTGCCCCGTCATCCTGTGCCGCGGCACGGCTCGATCTCGGGGCCGGCCGCACAGCCGCACGCACAGCACCGGTGCTCGCACCGATGGTGGGACGGAGACAGATGGCGCAGTCGTCGTGGAGTGAGTACCGGCCGGGGCAGCGGTTCCCGGGGGTGATCGGGCGGACGACCGAGGAGTCGAGTCCGGCGTGGCCGCAGCCGGTGCGGGCGGTGGCGGGTGCGCCGAACGTGCTGTTCATCGTGCTCGACGACACGGGGTTCGGGCAGTTCGGCTGCTACGGAAGTCCGATCGAGACGCCGCATCTGGACGCGCTGGCCGCGGGCGGGCTGCTGTACAGCAGCATGCACACCACCTCCCTGTGCTCGCCGTCGCGCTCCTGCATCATCACGGGCCGCAACCACCACGCGAACGGCATGGCGGCGATCACGGAGCTGGCCACCGGCTACCCGGGCTACGACGGGCAGATCCCGTTCGAGAACGGGTTCCTGTCGGAGATGCTGCTGCAGCACGGCTACAACACGTACATGGTCGGCAAGTGGCACCTGACGCAATCGGAGCAGGAGTCGGCCGCGGGCCCGTACGACCGGTGGCCGCTGGGGCGGGGCTTCGAGCGGTTCTACGGGTTCCTGGGCGGGGACACGAGTCAGTGGTATCCGGACCTGGTGTACGACAACCACCAGGTCGAACCGCCGGCCACGCCGGAGGAGGGCTACCACCTGACGGAGGACCTGGTCGAGCGGGCGATCTCGTTCATCGCCGACGCCAAGCAGGTCGCCCCGGACAAGCCGTTCTTCATGAACCTGTGCACGGGTGCGGCGCATGCCCCGCACCATGTGCCGAAGGAGTGGGCGGACCGCTACCGGGGCCGGTTCGACGACGGCTGGGACGCCTACCGCGAGCGCACCTTCGCCCGGCAGAAGGAGCTCGGAGTGGTGCCGGCGGACACGCAGCTGTCCCCGCACGATCCGGACGTGCCCGCGTGGGAGTCGCTCACGCCCGACGCGCGGCGCCTGGCCGCACGGATGATGGAGGTCTACGCCGGGTTCCTCTCCCACACCGACCACCACCTCGGGCGGCTGCTGGACTTCCTGAAGGAGACCGGCGAGTTCGACAACACGCTGATCATGGTGGTCTCCGACAACGGTGCGAGTCCCGAGGGCGGCGTCACCGGCACCACCAACGAGCTGCAAGCCTTCAACAACGCGCCCGAGGCGCTGGAGGAGAGCTTGTCGCGGATCGACGAGATCGGCAGCCCGACCACGTTCAACCACTACCCGTGGGGATGGACGTGGGCGGGCAACACCCCGTTCCGGCGGTGGAAGCGGGAGACCTACCGCGGCGGCGTCAGCGACCCCTTCCTCGTCCACTGGCCGGCCGGCATCCGGGCCCGCGGTGAGGTCCGCGGTCAGTTCGCGCACATCATCGACATGGTGCCCACCGTCCTGGACGTCCTCGACATCGAGGCGCCGGCGACCATCCGGGGTGTCACCCAGTCGCCCCTGCACGGGGTCAGCTTCGCCCACACCTTCGACGACGCTGCGGCGACGAGCCGCCACCGCACCCAGTACTACGAGATGTTCGGGCACCGGGCGATCGACCACGACGGGTGGCGGGCGGTCTGCCCCTGGCCCGGCCCCTCCTTCGCCGAGGCCGGGCGGCCTTTCGGCGCCCCGATCACCATGGCGGACCTCGACGACCTCGACGCCCATCACTGGGAGCTCTACCACGTCGACCAGGACATCGCCGAAACCCGGAACCTCGCCCAGGAGCACCGCAGCAAACTCATCGAGATGATCGCCCTGTGGTACATGGAGGCCGGCAAGTACAACGTGATGCCGATCGACGGCAGTGCCTTTGCGCGCCTGATGACCGAGCGCCCGCAGATCACCGAGAACCGGACCAGCTACACCCTGCGCCCCGGCACCCAGTCCCTGCCCGCCGCGGTCGCCCCCCGTGTCCTCAACCGCCCGCACAGTGTCACCGCCGACGTCGAGATCCCGCCCGGTGGCGCGGAGGGCGTCCTGATCAGCCAGGGCACCAACGCCGGCGGCTGGTCCCTCTACGTCAAGGACGGCCACCTCCACTACGCCCACAACTACGTCCAACGAACCCTGCACCACGTCGCCTCCGCCGAAACCGTGCCCGAGGGGCGGCACGCGCTGCGCTTCGAGTTCGAGCCCACCGGCGCCCCCGACATCGCCCGCGGCAAGGGAGCGCCCGGCCGCGCACAGCTCTACATCGACGGCCGCCTGGTCGGCGAGAGCGACATGCCGGTCACCACCCCGGTCACGTTCAATCCCGGCGGCATGACCTGCGGCACCAACCCGGGATCGGCCGTCACCCCCGACTACCGGGCACCGTTCCGCTTCACCGGCACCCTCCACAGCGTCACCGTCGACCTGTCCGGCGACCTCATCGTCGACGCCGAGAGCGAGATGCGCATGCACATGGCCCGCCAGTGAGCGGGCCGTACCGTGGACCCGCCGGTCGCCGCCGAGTCCATGCATGGCCAGGTTCCAGAGAGCCCGACTTGCTCAGGCCGAAAGGGCCGTGAGCCTCTGCTACCACCCGCCTGCACCTGCCGCGATGCAACTGCGGGAGCCCGAGCCTGGGCCCGCTGCCACAACGGCGTCCGACCGTTCCCTCCCCCGTCAGGGGCAGGCTCCGGCCGGCTCGTCGTGGACGAGGGCGCAGACCATCTGTGCGCCGCGCCGGTGATCCGGGTACTTCGCGAGCAGCTCGGCCTTGAAGTCGTTCCACTGGCGCGTGATCTCGGCGGTGGCGCCGGCCGTCGCATGGTGGAAGTTGTCACCCGTCTTGGAGCGGGGCGATGCGGCGGTGTCCTTGTTCAGGGCACGGTTGTGGGTGACGCGCCCGTCACAGTCGGCGGGCTTGACCCCGGTGGAATCAATGTCGGTGTAGCAGCCGGTGGCGAGGTCCGCAGGGACACGCTCACGCGCGTCCCGGGTCCAGTCGGCGTCCTTCATGCCGCTGTAGCGGCGGATGTCGAGGAACGGTGCAACGTCCGTACGTTCCAGGCCGGGCGGGTTGTCGAGGCCGAACGGGCCGGGCGCGGGCCGGTCGCTCCAGTTGGAGTGCGCATAGAAGTCCTCGATCTGGTGCCATCCGCGGCCGAGCTGTTCGAGGACGGCGCACTTGGCCCGCCCGGGCTTCCCGTCCCACGTGCAGTGCGAGGACAGGTCGCTCTGGTCGGCCCGCACCTTGCCGTCGGCGTCGACGAGGCCGTCGGCAGCCTCGACCGCGTCGCGGAAGCGGGTGACGGAGGTACGGATACACGCGAGGAGCTCGGTGGTGGCCTCGTCCCGCGTGCGGGGGTAGTCGGAGGCGTAGCGGGGCGCAAGATGGTCGGCGTTGTCGCAGTGCAGGGGGCCGACATCGAAGTACGGGGGGTGGTCGTTGGCGTTGATCGCCCCGGCACGGGCATCGGCCATCTCGGTCAGTGTGACAGGCTCCCAGGGCAGTGCGACCCGGGTGATGTCCTCGTGATTGTCACCGGTGAAGGCGTGGGCGGGGCCGATCGGCACGATGGCCAGAACGGCCGTCAGGAGGGCCGCGAGAGCCGTACAGGACGTTCGGCGCAGGCCGGGCGGCATCGGGCGCCGACGGATCCCGGAGTTCTCCTGGCCGGCACCCGAACGGGAGCCGCTCGACGGGGATCCCGCTCCGACGCCGGACGCGGGGCCCCTCGCACGCCTCTCCGGCCGCGGGAGTACCACCATGCCTCCATGCTGCGCGTCCGCACCCAGCACCGCATTCGTTGTCTCTTTCATGGCCCTGAAATGCGGCTCCTGGCCTCCGGCTCCCGCCTGGCACATCAACGATCCTGAAGGCGCGTCCCTCCTAGTGCCCGACCGCCCCGCCATTCCACCCACTGCGGATCGGCCGGCTGACCGCCCCGGGAGGTAGACGTCGTTGCGGATCACGGGGCGCTTCCCACCGTGCGTGATCAGGGCACTACGAACTGGTCCATGTCTGGCGGCCGCTTGTGGAACGCGTCGGCCGCGAGCACGGCGTGGAGAACCCGGTGCAGATGACGGTCGCCGTCAGTGACGGGACGAGCGTGTGGGCCTTCCGCTACTCCAGCCAGGGCGCCTCACGATCGCTCTTCCACAGCAGCCGCGTGGACTCGCTGCGCAAGCTGCACCCCGAAATGACCTTCCTCCAAGAGGTGTCAGACGAGACCCGCCTGGTGGTGTCCGAACCTCTCGGCGATGTGCCAGGCGCCATGGGCCGGATGGGGTACTTCGGTAGCGCCAGTGAACGCGGTGCACTGCGGTGCTTCGGCGGCTCGGTAGCTTCGTGACCAGGTGTCTCGGGCATGGGTGCCCCTGCGCGGCCCAGGTGATCGCCCGTTGACGACAGCCCCGAAGCGAGGAGAGCGGCATGTCACGACCTGTCACTGTGGGAGTGGACGGCTCCGAGGGCAGTGTGGCGGCCTTGGACTGGGCCGCCGATGAGGCGGAGCTGCGTGGCACCGGCCTGCGACTGGTCTACGCCACTCGGTGGGCGCAGCACCAGTTGGGGGCTATGAGGGTGTCACACGAGGATCGCGCCGGTGATGCGGTGGGCGTACTCGCCTCCGCCGAGGAGCGTGTCCGGGACCGGAAGCCAGACCTCGCGGTGACCACCGATGAAATCGAGGACGCCCCCAACAGCGTGCTGTTGGCTGCCGCGGCGGAAGCGGATCTGCTGGTTGTGGGTTCACATGGTCTTGGTAGTGTCCGCGGTTTCATTGTGGGTTCCGTGGGCCAGGAAGTCGTCGCGGACTCGAAGCGTCCGGTGGTCCTCGTACGCCCTGAAAATGAGGAGAGCGGGGCTGGTGCCACCGAAGGCAGGGACCGCCGAAAAGTGGTCCTTGGGCTCGATGTGACCGAAGTGAGGGACGAGCTCATGGAGTTCGCCTTCGACTTCGCCCGGCGGCATGGGGTGATGTTGGAAATCGTGCACACGTGGCATGCCCCGTTCGCTCAACGCCACAAGGCGGCCGAGGACGCCGACATGGCGTCGGCGCTCTCAGACGCCGTACGCCCATTCCGTGACACGTTTCCGGCGGTGGAAGTGTCCGAGGTATCCACGCCGGGGCGGGCAGCCGAGCAGCTCGTCGAAGCCGTATCCGACGCGCGTCTGGTGGTCGTCGGTCGGCGCAGAGCGGCCAGGGGCTCCCACATCGGTTCGGTCGCTCACGCCCTCATTCACCACGCCTCCTGCCCCGTGGCGGTCGTACCCCACAGTTGAGGCCCCGGCGCTCGGCAAGACATCCGCGCCGCTGACGCAGCGGCGGCCACAGGAACGGTGCAGCATGCAGCAAGTGATCTCCGGCCGGACCTACACCGGAAGCCCTTCCGTCCGGATCAGGAAAGGGAACCGCCTGTGACCGACGACGAGATCCTTCTCGGACTCGCGCTGACGGTGGTGCTCGCCACCGGCTCGCAGATCCTGGCCAGCAAGCTGCGCGTCCCGGCGCTGATCATCCTGCTTCCCGTCGGTTTCGCCGCCGGCGCCGTGACTGACGTCGTCCGCCCGGACAGGCTCCTGGGGCCGGACTTCTCGAACCTGGTCTCACTGTCGGTCGCGGTGATCCTCTACGACGCCGGTCTGGGACTCGACCTGCGCAAGCTCGCCCACCACACACGGGGGATCGTGGGCAGACTGCTCCTGTACGGCGTGCTGCTCACCTTTTTCGTCACCGGGACCGTGGCACCCGCGATGTTCGGCATGCCTCTGCGGGTTGCCGCAATGCTCGGCATGATCCTCGTCGTCTCGGGGCCCACGGTCGTGGGGCCGATCCTCGACTTCGTGCGGCCGAGCGACAAGGTGCGGCGCATTCTGATCTGGGAAGGGACGCTGACCGACCCGATCGGCGCCATCCTCGGCGCCCTCACCTTCCACGCGGTCGCCTCGACGCACCGGATCGACATCGGCCGTGGCTACCAGCTGGGCCAGTTCGCCATCAGCCTCGCCTTCGGGCTGGTCGGTGGGGCGGTGGCCACCGCGCTGCTCTGGTTCGCTCTGCGCACCCTGCGACTCGGCGAGACCCTGGGCACGCTGGCTCAACTCGCCGTCGTGATCGGCGTATCCGCGGGCTGTGACGTCTTGCGGGACGACACGGGGCTCATCGCCGCGATCCTGGCGGGACTCGCCGCGGCCAACATCCGCGGCTTCGACATGCCCTCGCGCCGGCCCTTCTTCGAGACCCTGGTCCAGCTGATCATCGGACTGCTGTTCATCTCCATCTCGTCCACCGTCACCCCCGCGTCCGTCGTGCCGGTACTCCTTCCCGCGCTCGGCCTTATCGCGATCCTGGTCCTCGTGGTCCGCCCGCTCGTGGCCCTGGGTGCCGCAGCGCACACGGATCTCTCAAAGGGGGAGCGCGCCTTCGTCGGGTGGATGGACCCACGCGGCATCGTCGCGGCGGCGACGGCGTCGGCGTTCTCCTCCGGACTCGTCGAGCGCGGGGTGCCCGGGGCAGCGAAGATCCTTCCGGTCACCTTCCTGGTGATCGTGGGCACCGTTGTGCTGTACGCGCTGACGGCGGCGCCGATGGCCCGACGGCTGGGCGTCGTCACGGAGGAGGGCAGGCGTGTGCTCCTGGTGGGCGGCGAACCGTGGGTCGTCGACCTGGGAAGGGCTCTGCGGTCCGCCGGCCTCGACGTGCTGATGTGGGCGGGACTCGACGAGGAACGGGAACGGATCAAGGGGGCGGGCATGGACCTGGCCAAGGGCGAGCTGCTGGCCACAGCCATCAATCCTGGGGCGCGGGTGGAGGGGGTGACAGCCGTCTTCCTGGCCACTGACGACGACGACTTCAACGCGCTCGCGTCGATCGTGATGCAGGACACTGTCGAAGGGCTGGTCTACCGGGTCGGGCCACCGCACGACAGCCACGGCGTGGTGGCTCCGTACACCGGCGGCGACATCCTCTTCGGCCGCTCGCTGGTCCGGCACACCCTGGCGGAACGCTACGAGCGGGGGGCCCGGTTCATCGTGCAGCCGGCCACCGCCCCGCTCCCGCGAGAACACGACACCCTCTTCGTGGTGCGCGCCGACCACCGGCTGGACCCCGTGACGGAGAGGAAGCCGGCCACCCCGCAGGAGGGTGACACCGTCGTCCTCCTCGGTCCCGCACCGACGGCCGCCGGACAGTGAGGCCCCGTCCTGCGGATGGCCTTGGAGGGTTGGTGTCGGCGATGGCCGCTGCCGCTGGATGGCCGGCATACGGTTGTCGGCGAGCCGCACAGTCGCCTTACCCTGCCTGACCGGCAACGGGGCCTATTGCGGCACCCTCTACCGCCTGTCCCTCTGCGCGCCCTGGAGTATCGCGTCCAGGGTGATCGCCGCGTCGATCAGGGCCAGGTGCGTGAACGCCTGAGGAAAATTGCCCAGCTGCCGTCCCGTCAGGTCGATCTCCTCGGAGTACAGGCCCAGGTGGTTGGCGTAGGTGAGCATCTTCTCCAGCACCAGCCTGGCCATGTCGGTGCGGCCTGTCCGGGCCAGTGCGTCGACGTACATGAACGTGCACAGGGAGAACGTTCCCTCGGAGCCGCGTAGCCCGTCGGGTGACGCCTCGGGGTTGTAGCGGTAGACCAGGCTGTCGCTGACGAGTTCACGCTCCATCGCGTCCAGGGTGGACTTCCACATCGGATCGCCCGGAGTGATGAAGCCGACCGTCGGCATGCGCAGCAGCGACGAGTCGAGCACGTCGTCGCCGTAATGTTGCACGAACGCCTGCTTGTCCGGATCCCATCCCTTGCTGAGGACCTGCGTGTAGATCTCGTCCCTCGCGTCCCCCCAGCGGCCATGGGCCGCCGGACGGCCGTCGTCGGCGGCGATCCGCACGGCGCGGTCGAAGGCCACCCAGGACATCACACGGCCGTAGGTGAAGTCTTTTCGGCCGCCTCGGGTCTCCCACAACCCTTCCCCGGGCTGGTCCCAGTGGTCGACGAGCCAGTCGAGCAGTGTGTGCAGGGCCTTCCAGCCCCCGTTGTCGAGGTGCATGGCGTGCCTGTGCGCGAAGTAGATGCTGTCGAGCGCCTCACCGTAGATGTCCAGTTGCAGCTGGCTCGCCGCCCCGTTGCCGATGCGGACCGGGGCGGAGCCGCAGTACCCCTCCCAGTGTTCCAGGGTTTCTTCGACCAGGTCGGAGGAGCCGTCGACGCGGTACATGACGTTCAGCGGTCCGGAGCCGTTCCCCTGGCCGGCCTCCTGCTTCACCCGGTCGTGCAGCCAGCTGATGAACGCGGCCGCCTCTTCCTTGAAGCCCAGGCCCAGCAGGGCGTACACCGAGAACGACGCATCGCGGATCCAGGTGAACCGGTAGTCCCAGTTGCGTTCGCCACCCAGCTGCTCGGGCAGACCCGTCGTCGGGGCGGCGACGAGAGCACCGGTCGGCGCGTAGGTCATGAGCTTCAGCGTCACCGCCGAACGCTCCACCGCCTCGCGCCAACGGCCCGAGTAGGTGGACTGACCCAGCCAGGAACGCCAGAAGCCGACGGTCTCGTGGAAGAGCCGCTCGAACTCCTCCCCGCGGACCTCGTGCGGAGGCCCTCCGGGAGACGACTCCATGACCAGGCCGCGCTGCTGCCCCGCCCGCAGGCTCAGTGAGAATCGCAGGTCGTTCTCGTCGACCGAGAGGACGCTCAGCAGCCGCTCGTCCTGCGGCTCCCGGACGAGGTGGACGGCCAGGTCCATGTCCTTCGAGGTGAACAGGGCCCCGTGCTCGGAGAGGTGCAGCTCGTGCGGCTGACGGCCGTAGTCGAAGCGCGGCGCGATCTCCCCTTCGAACACCATGCTTCCGCGGACACAACGCATCATGCGGACGAGACGGTGCCGGCCGGTCGCGATCGTTCCGGTCACCGGCATGAAGTCGACGACCTCCCCCGCCCCGGCCTCGGTCATGAAGCGCGTCACCAGGACGGCGGTGTCGGGATGATAGAGCTGTTTGGTCGTGTACGTCTCCGCAGCCGGCCGCACGGTGGAGTGGCCGCCCTTGCGCCGGTCGAGGAGAGAGCCGAACACGCTCGGTGAATCGAACCGCGGACAGCAGAACCAGTCGATCGTCGCATCGGTCGTCACGAGCGCCGCGGTCTGCAGATCACCGATCAGACCGTGGTCTTCGATCAGGGGATAGTCGTTCATCACGGACCCCTTCCAGCCCGGTAGACCGCGCCCGGGGGCGGTGGCCTTCACTCCAAGGATGGGTGGACCGGACGGCACCCGATCAGACTAAGCCGACGGCGTCGGTCCGTCCTGGCGGGACAGTGGCGCGGGGACGACGGCAGCACTGCCACTGCGCGGGGCCGGGAATCGCCCTACCGTGGGTAGAGGCGATCCCTCCGAGGGAGCCGACCTTTCCGTCGTGCCTCACGAGCACCGACTCCTCCCGCGAAGGGGCGTGGCATGGGTGTCATGACGTCCTGGGCGGACAGGTTCAGGTTGCGGCAGTACGTCAAGGCCAGCCTGTGGATCGTGCCGACGCTCGGTCTCGTCCTCGGTGTCCTTCTCGCCGAAGTCGCGATTGCCGCCGATGGTGAGGACTGGCCGCCGAGCGGCTGGCGCTACTCCTCGACGACGGCGAGCGGCGTGCTCACCGCCATCGTGGGGGCGATGGTGGCGCTGCTCGGATTCGTCGTCACCATCGGCGTGCTCGTCGTGCAGCAGGCCACGGGCACCCTTTCGCCGCGCTACATGCGGCTCTGGTACCGGGACCGGTTGCAGAAGGCGGTTCTGGCGACCTTCACCGGGACGTTCGCGTTCGCCTTCTCCCTCCTGCGCAGCATCGAATCCGCATCGGTCCCCGACCTTGGCGTCACCCTGGCCGGCGCGGCCGTGGCCGTCAGCCTCGTGCTCCTGCTCGTCTATCTCAACCGGTTCACCCACAGTCTCCGACCCGTGGCCGTCGCGGAGCTGGTCATGAGCATGGGAGGGGCCGTGTTCACGAGCGGCGCGGCGGCGATCCGGGACGCCGCGCCGCGTGAAGAGGGAGCCGTGCCGTCCGACGGTCCGGTGATGCGCGTGCGTACCGTACGGGGAGGCGCCATTCAGGCGTTCAATGTGGCCGGGCTGGTTGCGGAGGCAGCGCGCCACGACTGCGTCTTCGTCGTGACCCGGCTGGTCGGAGACTTCGTACCACCCGGCGCCGTGCTCGTCGAGGTCCACGGAGGCGCGTCCAGACCTGACCCGGAACGGGTGACCCGTTTTGTCGCCCTCGGGGCCGAGCGCACCATCGAACAAGACCCCGCTTTCGCCTTGCGGGTCCTCGTCGACATCGCCATCAGGGCTCTTTCTCCGGCAGTGAACGACCCCACGACCGCAGTGCAGGTGATCAATTACGTTGAGTGGTTCCTGCACACGGTCGGAAAGGCGCGCCTACCCGGGCGTTACGTTCTGGCCGATCGCGCCGGGGACGCCCGGCTCGTACTCCCGGGCCGGGACTGGGAGGACTACCTCCAGCTCGCCGTCTGCGAGATCCGTGACTACGGACAGTCGTCCGTCCAGGTCTCCCGACGGATCCGCGCCATGCTCGACAGTCTCCTCGACATCCTGCCCCCGCAGCGGCACCCCTCGGTGCGCGCGGAGCTGAGCCTGCTGGAGGAATCGGTCGAACGGGAGTTCACCGACCCGGCCCGCCGGGCCATCGCCCAGCAGGCCGACTCACAGGGCATCGGCGGACAGCACTCCTCCTGACGCCCTGGGCCGGGCCCTGACCCGCCGAAGATGCTGAGCGGCGGGTTGGCGACGGTGCCGTTGGACGATCGCCCAAGCCGCCCTGGAGCTGTTCGATGAGGTGGCCACCTCGCTTCGGGTAAGCGCCACCTGAGCGCTCAGTGCTTGCCACTGCATCGGCCCCGACGCATTCGTCAAGACCGCGGTCAAGCGCGCCGGCACGCGGCCCACAACCCTCGCCCCATCTTCGGCGAGCTGGTCATGCACGGATGTTCAATGCCGGGAAGCGCCAGACTCGTCCAGTTGCAGCTGGGGACGGCCGGTGACGATCAGCCAGGCAAACAGAGAAGCCATGCAGAGCATGGGAAGTAGCACGGGTTGGGGGGTGAGGACGGCGGCGGTGAAGAGGCTCAACCAGCCCTGCCTGGTGGTCGCGAGCAGCACGCCGAGCACACCTGCGGAGACGGCGACAGCCGGGGGGATCTCCGGCACGAGCGCTTGGGCAACCATGCCGAAGGCTACGCCGACGAACACGGCGGGGAAGATCCGGCCGCCCCGGAAACCGCACGAAGCGGCGATCACGAGGGCGACGAGCTTGATCACGGTCATCTTCGCCAGATCGCCGGAGGACCAGCCGCCGATGTTCGAAGTGAGGTCCTTGATCTGCTCCAGGCCCTTGAAGAGCGTCAGAGGCCCGCCGAGCGCGCCGAGCACGCCGAGGAGCAGGCCGCCGAGGGGCAGCATCAGCATCGGGTGCCGCAGCCGCCGGAAGGCGCCGTGAATGTAGGGAAAGGCGTAGCAGGAGAAGAGGCCGAACAGGGCCGCGGCGGCGGCCACGACCATCGCGGCGAGCAGATCGTCCAACCCGGGGTCGGTCACCTGAGGCAGCGACAGGTCGAACGTGAAGTCCGTGAGCAGCGAGGTGGTCATCGCCCCGGCCCCGGCAGCAATCAGCGGGGCGAAGAGCCGGTCCCACAGCGAGCCCCGGTCGGTCGGCCGGTGGGTGAGGGCTTCGGAGACGACCAGGGCCGAGGCCACCGGGGTTCCGAAGAGGGCGCCGATGGTGGCGGAGGTGGCGAGCATGACCCATAGCGCACCGGGCGCGGTGGGGGCCACCTTGCGGCCGAGCCAGTAGGCGAGCGCGACGTTCGCCGCGATGATGGGGTTCTCCGGGCCGAGGCTGACACCGCCGGCCAGCGCGAGCGTGCTCGCCACCAGCAGACCCGGCACGATCGCCGGAGCAAGAGGGGGATCTTCCAGCCCGGTGGAGGCCGAATCGGGGCCCGCATGTCCCGGAACCTTCCACACGACAAGGCCCACCGCGACACCGGTCACGGTCAGCACGACGATCATCCAGAGAGAGGAGTAGCCGCCGATGCCCAGCGCGTCCGGAAGGGCGTCCCACACCACGTGCTTGAGCTGATCGGAGAGCTCGCTGATTCCGATGTAGAGCAAGCTCGCCGCCACGCCGATCACGAGCGCGGGAAGAATCTGCGGCAGCAGGACTCGGAGCGGGCTCTCGGGGACGCCGGGCGGTGACGCGGGTGACGGGGTATCAGTGGCCACCGGAACAGCATATGCACCAAAATGCCCACACCAGCCCGAGCCGGGCGTTTCGCACTCCCTTTTAACGAGCAATCACCACCGCCACGCCGAAGGCCCAGACGGGCGACCGATGCTTCGGTGGATGCAGGCCACCCACGACGGAGAACAGCCGTACAAGCGGCGGCAGTCACCGCGCTGGTGACCGCCCGTCGCCGTTTCCTGTCTGGGGAGAGGGTGGTCTCAGTCCGCGACCGCTGCCCGGTCGAGCGGGGCCACTTGCCGCCCGGTGAGCGCGGATCGCGCCACCACCGGGAACGCGGTGATGAACAGCACCGTGGAGGAGAACCCTGTGGCACGCGCCAGCCCATCCCGGACAGTGCCTGGGTCACGCCCACGGCGGCGAGAACGCCGATGGGCAGCCGATCGACAGGTAGACGGCGGCCCGGCCGCGCAGCCTGACCGGGAGCAGTTCGAGGAAGTAGGGGAAGGTGACGGTGCAGATGCCGGCCAGGGCCATCCCCGAGAGCACCCGGGTGACCATCAGCGTGGTGAAGTTCGGCGAGAAGGCGCCGGCCAGGGCTATTGCGCCGTACGAACCGAGGCTCCACAGGCACACGGCCCGGCGGCCGATCCGGGTCGGCGACCGGCCCCCAGACGAGCGCGCCGGGGATCATGCCGAGGGCCACGGCCGACAGAACCCACCCGATCCGTCCGGCGTCGAGGGTGAAGGCGTCGCCGAGGTCCGCGGAGACGTAGACGAGGGCAAGCTGCTCCCACGACTCGATGACGAAGGCCATGAACAGCGCGAAGGCGATCAACACGTGGGCCCTCCCGAACGGCATGCGTTCGAAGTAGGCACCCACGGGCTGCGGACCGCCGGCCCCGTCCGTGACTCCGGCGGTTCCGGTCCGTACTGAGACTGCGCTCATCGGCTGCCCTCCTGGCACTGGTACCGACACGCACACCATCGGGTTCGGTGTGAATGCGAGGCACCATGAACAGGCCTCTGCGGCCGGAACCGTGCTGAGATCACAGCCAACCCGGCGGTGAGTGTGCCCGGCGCACAGACGACCGCCGCCGTCGCCGGCCGGTCACGCTTGCGGAGGCTCCGCCCAGCCGTTTCGGACCGCGTAGGCGCCGAGCTGCATCCGGCTGTGGACTCCGGCCATGTCCATGAGGTGACGCAGGCGCCGGTGCAGCGTGCGCGGCGACAGACCGAGTTGTGCGGCCGCAGTCAGGTCCGTCAGGCCGGCCAGGAGCAGCCCGAGGATCCTGCGGTCGAGCTCGGTCGGACCGTGCGGACCGACCTCGATGGTGGCTTCGGCCTCTCCGCCGGTGGCCGACAGCGCGAGCGGGTGGGCGGTGCGCCATACCGTCTCGAACAGGGCGTCCAGCGCGTCCAGCAGGCCGCTGCGGTGCAGCAGCACGGCGCCGGGCTCCCCGTCCGGTGTGACCGCGAGGGGGACGAGGCCGAGGTCGGCATCGGCCAGTACGAGTTTCATCGGCAGCTCGTCGGCGACACGCAGTTGCACGCCCTTGCCCAGTGAATCGATCGCGTCGTCGATGATGCCCGGCTCTGCCAGGACGGCCCGGTCCAGTACCGCCCGGAACCGCACGCCGCGGCCGATGGCCATGGGCTCGGCCGTGTTCTCGTCGGGCGGCAGGGCGACGAACGGTGCGGTGATGAAGGACCGGACCTGCGTACGGGCTGCCTGCTGCACCTGGAGGAAGCGATGACGGATGGCGTCGACGCCCGTGACGATCTCGATCAGATCGTTGATGCTGCTCCCGGTCATCGCCGCCCGGTGCTCCTCGGCGAAGGTCACCAAGGCGTGCTCGGCCATACGCAGCCCGTCCCGGCGTTGGCTGATGAGAGCGCCGAGCGCCATGGCCGGCGGCGCGGCGGTGAACCGGTCGTCCGCCGACCTCGTCACCAGCCCCCACTCGACCAGACGGGACAAGGCCTTGTCGATGTGGGCGTGCGGGAGGGCGATCTCGTCGCTCAGCAGGAGCGCGGTGGAGTTCGGCCGTCCGAGCAGCGCCCGGTAGACACGCTCGTCATCGGGTTCGAGGCCCAGAACATCCAGCATCGGCGACCGACTCTCTTCCGCTTGCCGCAGCGGGGAGAGTATCCGCCATGGCGGCAGACCCTGAATAGTCCCTGGTGGGAACAGGTGCGAGGGGAAGGGCCCCGGGGAGTCGCCGCCCCGGGGCCCGACAGTGCGGTTCATCGCAGGCCGTACGCCCGGATGATCTCGTTCTTGACGCTGAAGCCGCTGTCCGTCTCGGCGCTCGCGCGGACCGAGATGAAGCCGCCGGGCTTCTTGGCCGTCAGGAACGAACCTGTCCAGCGGCCGTGGGCGCCCTTGGTCAGGGTCACCTTCTGCCAGGTCGCCCCATCGTCGTACGAGACGTCCAGCTTCACCGACTTGACGGTGCCCGGCACGGTGCCGAGGCCCATCGACACCGGCTTGAGCGCGATCTCCTGAGTCGCGTTGGCCTTGACGTCGCCGTGCAGGTCCGACTCCAGCGCGTAATCCAGGTTCAGCACCGGGAACGGTTCGAAGAACTCCGAGTCGACGGTGTCGGACATGAACGTCCACTCGGTGTGGGTGCGCGTCGACAGGCGGAAGAGGTCACCGGGCCGCTCGGCGTCGAGGACGGCGCGGTAGGGCAGGTTGCCCGCCGGGACCTCCACCCACTGCATGTCCGTGCTGTGCGGGTTGTCGTGGATCAGCCTGTCGCCCTGGAAGACCTGCAGATGGGTCGGCGTCTCGCCCCACTGCAGGAAGCCGCCCAGCCGCATGGTGTCGCTGGAGGAGGCCCACGCCTGCACGTTCCAGGTCATGTGGTTCTGCCAGCGGGAGTTGTACACGCCGAAGGCCTCGCTCTGGGCGGGCCTGGTCGCCGGAGCGAACCAGTCCAGCCGGGTGGTGCTGCCCTGGGCGTACGTGTTGTCGCCCGACACCATCACCCACGGCAGGGCCGTGTCGACGCCCTGCGCGTGGAACTCCCTCCAGACCTGGCCCGGGGTCACCCACTCGGTGCGGGTGCCCGGGTGCCACTCGCGCTCGGGGAAGTTGACCGACGGGCTGAGGGTGAAGTCGGACCGGTAACCTTCCGCCGACCGGCCGTCCGTGGCCGAGTAGTAGCGGGCGTCGATGCGGGCGAGGTCGTCCTTGGTCGGCTTGTAGACCAGGGCCCGGTCCGGAACCCGGCCGGGGTACTCGCGGGTGAGGTCGTAGACGAACGGCGTGTACTCGGTCTGCTCTGCCGTCAGCTTGTGGCTGCCGGACTTGGCCATCGCGACAAGGGCCTTGCCCGCCTCGCGGTGCACGGTGGCGACGGGGATGGCCGATTCGCCGACGTACTCCATCAGCCCACCGACACCGTCGTTGACCACGATCAGCGCCTTCGCACCGGCCGCGACCGCGGCCTCGGTGCGCTCCTGGGGCGAGACCCCGTCGCTGCGGTCGATGACGACGACCTTGCCCTTGGCCTTGACCTTCTTGTACGCAGCCGCCGCGCCGTTGCCCGCGTAGACGGTGTCCAGCGTGTCCCGAGTGGTGCCCATGGCGCTGCCTGCCTGCACCAGTGCCTCGAATCGGAGCCGGCCACCCGGCGTGCTCAGGCTGAGCTGCGGCTCGCCCTTGCGCCAGCGGGTGGTCAGCATGAATTCGCCCTGCTTCATCGGCTCCGTCGGTGCGACGTAGACGTCGTCGTACGTCAGCGGCAGCACGTACGCGCTGCGGTAGTCCGTGAACGGGTCGAGGCCCTTGTAGTGGACGTTGAAGTCGACCTTGCGCTGTCGGTCCTCGGTGCGCTGCGGCGCCTCGGTCTGCAGCAGGCGCGCCTTGCTCGCGTCCAGCACCACCTCCGCGGATCTGTCCTTGAGTACGGTCTCCGGGTCGACCAGCACGGCCAGACCCGAGCGGTCGGCCTTCTCGCCGGCCACGTCGAGGTATCCCGCCGCGGTGTACGTGCCGGGTGCCATGCGCATGGTGGTCGAGCCGTCGACGTAGAGCGACCAGGGCCAGAAGTCGCCGGCCAGGTTGACCGTGACCCAGCCGGCGGCGGGCTTGCCGTCCCGGCCGACCAGCTTGATGTTCAGGTCGTAGCGCTCGTCTTCCTTGAGCAGCGCCACGGATGTGCGGGTCACCGGCTGCCCGGTGGCGGCGTCGGTGGCCGTCACGTGGCCTACGTGCCGGCCGGCGGCCGCGGCTTTCGGGTCACCGGTCACCGGGACGGCGGCAGTGCCGCGCGCCGGGACGGTCACCCTCGTGGCTCCCAGCGTGAACGGTCCACCGCCGGTCTGCGCCAGGTTCAGGGTGACGTCGGCGGAACCGGTGTTGGTGAAGGTCAGGTCCTTGGTGACGGCGGCGTCGCTCGGCCCGTGCGGCCATGTGTAGCTTCCGAAGAAGAGCGATCCGGTGCCGCGGACCGTGGTGCGCACGGCGGCTGCCACGTCGAGACGACCGGTCCCGACCTCGTACGGCGAGTACCCGCCGTCCAGGCCCTTCGCGGTGCTCATCAGGTGTTCCTTGAGCTGCGCGCCGGTCCAGTCCGGGTGCTGCTGAGCCAGGATCGCCGCCGCGCCGACCACGTGCGGGGTGGCCATCGAGGTGCCGCTGAGGGTGCGGTACGGGCCCTCGCCACCACCGGTCATCTCCTGTGAACGGGCCGCGGTGATGTCCACGCCGGGCGCCGCGATGTCCGGCTTCATACCGCCGGAGTGGGCCAGGGGTCCGGTGCTGGAGAAGGACGCGAGCCGGTCCTGCTTGTCCGTGGCGGCCACGGTCAGCGCCGAGGCGGCCGCACCCGGGGCGGAGATGCTCTCCGGACCGGAGTTGCCGGCGGCTATGACGAACAGCGTGCCGTACTGCGCGGACAGCGCGTCGACCGTCTGCGACATGGGGTCACTGCCGTCCGTCGGGTAGGAGTCGCCGAGGCTCATGTTGACGACGTCCGCACCGGACTCGGCGGCCCACTGCATGCCGGCCATGACCCAGGAGTCCTGGCCGGAGCCCTCCGCACCGCCGAGGACCTTGCCGACGAACAGGTCGGCGCCGGGAGCGACGCCCTTGTTGGCGCCCCCGGAGGCGGCGCCCGAACCGACGATCGTGCCGGCAACGTGCGTGCCGTGCCCGTTGACGTCGGTGACGGCCTCACCCGGCACGAAGCTCGCCGTGCCGTCGATCAGGCCGGCGAAGTCGCGGTGGTTGACGTCGATGCCGGTGTCGAGCACCGCGACCTTGACGCCCTTGCCGTCGTACCCGGCCGCCCAGGCCTCGGGCGCCCCGATCAGCGGCACGCTCTCTTTCAGACTGGCCTTCACCCGGCCATCGAGCCACAACTTCGCCACGCCCTCGCCCAGCGAGGGGCTGCCCTGCGACGCGACGGTGGTCCAGAAGGTGCGGGCCTGCCGCTTCTCGGTGCTGAGCGCGGCACCGCCGATGCCCTTGAGCTCGCGGGTCACCTTGCTGCCGCGGGGGGCCGTCGGCTCCCCGGCGGCGCGGGACTTCGACTGGGTGTAGGTCGCGATCAGCGGTACCGAGGCCGACTTCGCGTCGTCGTAGCCCATCTCGATCAGATCGGTGACGTTGAACAGTCGCCGGTCCAACTTGTCGGCTCCCAGCAGTGGCCCCGCCTCGTCCGGGATGACGAACAGGTCTCCCTTGACCTGCTGGATCTTCACGCCGCCGACGGCGCTGTCGGGCCGGTCGACTTCGGCGGTCTGCTTGCCGTCGGCCATCGTGGTGACCGTGACGACGTCGCCGGTGACCAGGGTGACCTTGTGGGTCGCCGAGGACTGGGCAGGAACGGTGGGCTTGCTCGGAGCGGCTTGTGCGGGCGCTTGCAGGACCGCAAGCCCCGACGCCAGCAGCGGCAGCGCGGTGGCGGCCGAGAGCAACTGCCAGCGCCTGCGCCGGAAGGCGGAAGCATGAGAGGGGGAGGACATGCCAAGGGTCTATCGACCCGAGAGTGGCGACGTGAAGGCATCATGACGGCAAGTCCTCGCCATGGCAGATGCTTGTCAACGGTGAACCGCGCGATAGCGGGTGGAAAGACGCCATACGACGCGGGGATTGGCGACCCTATTCCGTCTCGGCGCGGTTTGCCGTCAGTTGACGTGGGGTGGCCTCATCCGGCGGGGGTGGCGGTCGGCGGCGAGCCGTTGCGGCCACGGGACGACTTGGAGCACCTCGTCGTCGCCGCCTGCGTACGCGGTGTCAGGGTGACGGCCACGTAGAGCCCGCTGCCGACAGCCGGTCCGCTGCCTGCACCGGGCACGCCGCCGGATCGTGTTCCCGACGCGGAAGAGCGCCAATCGGACGCGCCGCCTTGCAAACGTCCACCCGCATGCGCTGCGCCTGGTCCGACCCCCCGGCCCAGTGCGCCGTGCACAACCGTGTCCACCGGCGCACGCCTAGCATTCCTGCCATCCAGATCGCGCCAGCGGCAATGCTGTAACGGCCTCGCAGGGAGATCACGAGGGCGTCGAGGCCACGATGCCGAGGGGCGCCTCGCGCATGGCCCGGCCGACCGGCGCATTCGGCCCTGTCTTAGGGCGAAGCCCCCAGCGATAGCTGTCCTGTGCGGCGTCGACGCGGCAGAAGGGAATATCCACCACATGAACCTCGCAAGTGAAAATATCCGAATTCCGCGGATTGGCAGCGGCCCCACACACCTGGAGTACAGCAGCTACGAGGCCCTGATGGGCGCGGTCCAGGCGGGATTGGACGCACTGCTGGTCTCGCCTGGAGCGGATCTTCGCTATCTGACCGGCTGTGCCGCGCATCCGCTGGAACGGCTCACCTGCCTGGTGGTCCCGGCACGCAGCGAGCCGTTCTTGGTGGTCCCGCTGCTGGAGAAGCCGCTGGCCGAGACCTCGCCGGCCGTCAAGCTCGGAATCGAGATCGTCGGCTGGGCGGAGACCGAGGACCCGTATGCGCTGATCTCTGGGCGCCTGGGTCACAGCCTGCGAAGCGTCGCCCTGGACAAGCAGATGTGGGCTGAGAAGGTGCTCGCCTTCCGGGGGCGCTGCCGGGCGGGGCTGAACTCACCCTCGCCGGAGGAGTGCTGGGCGAACTGCGCATGCGAAAGTCCCCGGCCGAGGTGGAGGCTCTTCGAAAGGCGGGGGCGGCGATCGACAAGGTCCACTCCTCGATGGGCGAGTGGCTGCGGGTGGGACGCACCGAGCGTGAGGTCGCGCGGGACATTGCGGACGAGATCCTCGCGGAGCACGCAACCGTTGACTTCGTGATCGTGGCCTCGGGGCCCAACGGCGCCAGCCCGCACCATGAGACCTCTGACCGGGTGATCGGGGCGGGCGAGCCGGTGGTCGTCGACATCGGTGGGACCACGGAGGACGGCTACTGCTCGGACTCCACTCGCAACTCCTGCGTGGACGGGGAGCCGGACATCGTCGCGGGGTCGGCACAAGTTCTGAAGCCGGGCATGACGTTCTCGATCGAGCCTGGGATTTACTTGCCAGGACGGTACGGTGCAAGGATCGAGGACATCGTGGTGTGCAGCGAAGTCATCGGCGCAGAGCGGCTCAACAGGACGCCCCGGGAACTCACCCTGCTGGGATGAAGCGCCTGCCCAAGAGAGACTGCATCCTGCGCCACGATGACGTGAGGTCGCGCCGCCTTGGGCGAGCACACCCGCCTGGGGCACATGGGGGTCCACTCCCAGGGCGGCCCGACAGCCCGAGCGACTGCGGTCTCCCGGGCGGCGCAATTCCTCGCCAGGCGGGCACTTCATCAGGTGTAGGTACGTTGCATGCACCGCAGGGCGGCCTGCGGGCGGGTGCGCCGCTGCCGGGTCCGTCCCCTGCGGTGGGGTTTCAGAGGGAGGCGGTGGGGAGGTGGACGGTAAGGCGGGCGGACACGGCCGTCGTCGGTGGTACCGACGGTGGCCGTACAACCGAACCGGGCCCACGTCTCGATCGCGATGCCCGTGATGGCGGCGGGCGCGCGCCCGGCCCGTGTGTAGCGGTGTCGCTGACCGCGCCGGCCGCGCGGTGTGTCCTTCGACCTCGGCAGGCTCCGGCGCTGTTGAATCGAGGCATGACCAAGCGCGACGACTCGGCTCTGTTCGGCAACCGATTCCTGACAGTGCCCGCTCCCTCGGAGACCTTCCCGGAGGAAGGCATGACCGCGACGGACGCGATGCGGCTCGTGGACGTGGACCTCGCCATGGAGGGAGACCCGCAGCGCAACCTCGCCACGTTCGTCACCACGTGGATGGAACCGGAGGCGCAACGGCTGATCGCCGAGAACCTTCACCGCAACTTCATCGACCATGCGGAATATCCCATCTCCGCCGAGATCGAGCAGCGCTGCGTGCGCATGCTCGCGGACCTCTTCCACGCACCGGGCAGGACGACCGGATGCCGGACCCAGGGCTCGTCCGAGGCGATCATGCTCGGCGCGCTGTCGTTGAAGTGGAAGTGGCGCGAGCGCCGCCAGGCAGCCGGCCTTTCGACCGACCGGCCCAACCTGGTTTTCGGGGGTGACGTCCACGTCGTGTGGGATAAGTTCTGCCGCTACTTCGACGTCGAGCCGCGGATCGTGCCGCTCGCCGAGGACAAGTACACGATCGGCCCGGAGGACGTGGAGCCCCGCCTCGACGAGAACACGATCGGCGTCGTCGCCGTCCTCGGCACCACGTTCACCGGCCACAAGGACGACGTCGTCGGGATCGACAAGCTCCTGCGAGAGGTTCGCAAGAAGCGGGACCTCGACATTCCGATCCATGTCGACGGCGCCAGCGGCGGATTCGTCTGGCCCTTCCTCTACCCGGACTCGAAATGGGACTTCCAGCTGGAGCAGGTCCGTTCGATCAACGTCTCGGGACACAAGTACGGACTGGTCTACCCCGGCATCGGATGGCTGGTCTTCCGCGAAGAGGCCGACCTCGCCAAGGACCTCGTCTTCTACGAGAACTACCTGGGCAAGACCGACGCGACGTTCACGCTGAACTTCTCCACCGGTGCGTCGATGGTGCTCGCGCAGTACTACAACTTCGTGCGGCTCGGCCGCCAGGGCTACACCTACGTCATGAAGGCGATGCAGGAGAACGCCCGCGCGCTGGCGGACAACCTGCGCGACAGCGGCCGCTTCGAAGTGATCGGGAGCGACCTCGAGCAGCTGCCGCTGGTCGCTTTCCGGCTCGCAGGCAAGCACGCGTACGACGAGTCCGACATCGCCTGGCAGCTCTCGGCCGAGCGGGGCTGGATGGTGCCGGCCTACACCCTCCCGCCCAACGCGGAACGGGTGAAGATCCTGCGCGCCCTGGTCAAGGAGACCCTGAGCCGCGAACAGGTCGACCGCCTGACCCAGGACATCGCCGACGCATGCCGCACGCTGGACGACAAGGGAGCGGCCCACAGCATCGAGCGGGCCCAGGTCAAGCGCGGCACCGGCTACTGACGCACCGTGACGGAGTGCTCTTCCGAGTGACCGGCAATCGGCGACCCCGTGCCGTTGCCCGTCCTGCGTGTTCAGGAGCAGGAGCGAGGCCTTGGAGCGGGTGGTCCCGAGTACCGTGGCCACCGCTTCGGCGGACACGCCGTCATCGGCGGAGTCCCCTTGCCCTGACCTCGCCTCGTCCAGACCAAACGGATCACCACAGTCCCGCCCACCACGGACGGACTGCCCGGTGATGAGGACGCAGATCGCCGATGGGACTGCACATGCGTCTCGGCGGTAGCCACTGCCATCACCACGAGGTCTTCTGCTGCTTGACCCAGGACTCGCCCTCGGACACCTTGAACTGGATCTTGGCGTTACGGCCGACCCCAAAACGAGATGCGGCAGCTCGCTCCGCTGTTCGGGATCTCCCCGGCTACTGTCTGCCGGGTCATCCAGCGCCTGCTGGCGCTGGAACCGGCGCCGCGGCCCGTCGCGGTCGAGGCGGGAGCTGACCTGGAGGGCCTGTGCTGCGGCTCGGGTGTAGTCCGCCGCTCCGTCCCTGAGGTACGCGCGGATGCTGCTGCAGAAGGCCCTCAGCTCGTCGGTCGGCTTTGCGTGCCATCCCTCATTGAAAACCTTCACGTTCGGCAACACCGGCGCGACCTCGGTCCCCATGGCACTCCACGTGGCACGGGAGCAAGGCCGCCTCCACACGGAGAGCACCGTTCTGCACGCCGCTGTCGGCGCCGGAATGAGCTGGGCCGGAACCGTGCAACGCTGGTTGTGATACGTCCCAAGGCGGAACAGAAGCCCGCCCGCGGACAGGCCGACACCGTCTTGCGTGACGCGCATTCGGCTGGTTCACCGTGCCCGCAAGCCGTGTGACCGGAACTGGTCGCGAACGCGCTCGACCAGTGCGGCGTCCGGAACCGGATTGTCGCGGAGCGAGAAGGGGATGCCGAGCGAGTCGTACTTGTGGGTACCGAGTTTATGGAAAGGCAGGACGTCGACGCGGTCGACGTTGTCCAGTTCCGCGAGGAAGCGGCCCAGCCCATCGATGGCAGCCGGATCGTCGGTCCAGCCGGGGACCAGGACGTAGCGGATCCAGGTCCGGACGCCGAGGCTGTTCAGCCGGGCGGCGAAGCTGAGGGTGGGTGTGAGGTTGCCGCCGGTCAGGCGCCGGTAGACGCCGGCGTCGAAGGACTTGATGTCGAGCAGGACCAGGTCGGTATCGGCCAGGAGCGCGTCGTCGGCGCGAGTGCCGAGGGCGCCGGAGGTGTCCAGTGCGGTATGCAGGCCGAGCTCCTTGCAGCGTCGGAACACTTCGGCGGTGAAGGCGGACTGGAGCAGAGGCTCGCCTCCGGTCAGCGTCACGCCTCCACCGGCCAGGGTGGTGAACTGCCGGTACCGCTCAATGCGCCCCACCACTTCGTCCACGGTGACCGGCTGCCCGTCGCGCATGTGCCAGGTGTCGGGGTTGGCGCAGTACAGGCAGCGCAGCTGACAGCCACTGAGGAAGAGAACGAAACGGGTGCCGGGCCCGTCCACGCCGGTGGACAGGTCCCAGGAGTGGATGCGGCCCGTGGTCATCGCGCACCGTGGAAGGTGCGGTTGATGACGTCGAGTTGCTGTTCGCGCGTGAGGCGGACGAAGTTGACGGCGTAGCCGGAGACGCGGATGGTCAGGTCGGGGTAGTTGTCCGGGTGTTCCACGGCGTCCTCGAGGGTGGCTCGGTCGAGGACGTTGACGTTCATGTGGAAACCGCCTGCGGCGGTGTAGGCGTCGAGGATCCCGACGAGGTGTTCCGCACGTTCGGCCGGATAGTGCCCCAGGCCCTCCGGTGTGATGGTGGACGTCAGGGAGATGCCGTCGCGGGCCTGGTCATACGGGATCTTCGCGACCGACAGTGCCGATGCCGCCATCCCGTGTCGGTCACGTCCGTTCATCGGGTTTGCGCCCGGGGCGAACGGTGTACCCGCACGGCGGCCGTCGGGGGTGTTGCCGGTGTGCTTGCCGTAGACGACGTTGGAGGTGATGGTGAGCACCGACTGCGTGTGCTCGGCACCCCGGTAGGCCGGGTGGCGGCGCACCTTGGCCATGAAGGAGCGGACCAGGTCGACCGCGATGCGGTCGACGCGGTCGTCGTCGTTGCCGTAGGTCGGGTAGTCGCCTGCGACGTGGTAGTCGACGGCGAGCCCGGTGGCATCCCGAATGACTCTGACACGGGCGTGCTTGATGGCCGAGAGGCTGTCGGCCGCCACGGACAGCCCAGCGATGCCACAGGCCATCGTCCGATGCACCGGGTGGTCGTGCAGGGCCATCTCGATGCGCTCGTAGGCGTACTTGTCGTGCATGTAGTGGATCACGTTGAGCGCGTTGACGTAGGTCGCGGCGAGCCAGTCCAGCGTGCGGTCGTACGCGTCGGCCACATCGGCGTAGTCGAGCTGCTCGCCGGTCAGCGGGGCCGTCGCCGGGGCGACCTGCTCGCCGTTCATCTCGTCGCGGCCGCCGTTGATGGCGTACAGCAGCGCCTTGGCCAGGTTCACACGGGCACCGAAGAATTGCATCTGCTTGCCCACCGCCATCGCGGAGACGCAGCAGGCGATCGCGGTGTCGTCGCCGGTGCGGGGGCGAAGGAGGTCGTCGGACTCGTACTGGATGGAGCTGGTGTCGATGGATGTCTGGGCGCAGAACTGCTTGAAGCCCGCCGGCAGTCGGGGGGACCACAGCACGGTCAGGTTGGGCTCGGGGGCGGGGCCGAGGTTGTACAGGGTCTGGAGAAGGCGGAAGGACGTGCGGGTGACCAGGGAGCGGCCGTCCTCTCCGATGCCGCCGATGGACTCGGTGACCCAGGTGGGATCGCCGGAGAACAGCGCGTCGTACTCCGGTGTGCGCAGGAACCGCACGATCCGCAGCTTGATCACGAAGTCGTCGATGAGTTCCTGGGCGCGGCTCTCGTCGATCTTTCCTTCGTCGAGGTCACGCTGAAGGTAGACGTCCAGGAAGGTGGAGGTGCGGCCCAGTGACATCGCCGCGCCGTTCTGCTCCTTCACGGCGGCGAGGAAGCCGAAGTAGAGCCATTGGATGGTCTCGTGCGCGGTGGCTGCGGGACGGGCCACGTCGCAGCCGTAGGAGACGGCCATCCGTTCCAGCTCGCCCAGTGCCCTGATCTGCTCGGCCAGTTCCTCGCGGTCGCGGATCACGTCGGCCGTGGACGGTGTCTCGTCCAGCCGGGTCCGCTCGGCTCGCTTGGCCTCGATCAGCCGGGCGGTTCCGTACAGTGCGACGCGGCGGTAGTCGCCGATGATGCGGCCTCGCCCGTAGGCGTCTGGCAGGCCGGTGATGATGCCGGCCCTGCGGGCGCCCAGCATTTCGGGGGTGTAGGCGTCGAAGACACCGTCGTTGTGGGTCTTGCGGTACGTGCCGAAGACCTTGGTGACGAACGGATCCGGTTCGAAGCCGTACGCGCGCAGCGCGTTCTCCACCATCCGCAGCCCGCCGTTGGGCATGATCGCCCGCTTCAGCGGAGCATCGGTCTGCAATCCGACGATCAGTTCCAGGTCGCGGTCGATGTAGCCGGGCGCGTGGGAGGTGATGGTGGACGGCTTGGCGGTGTCCACGTCGAGCACACCCTTGCGGCGCTCCTCCGGGAAGAGCGCGGTGACGGTCTTCCACACGGTGCGGGTGCGCTCCGTGGGACCGGCGAGGAATGCGGCATCGCCCTCGTAGGGCGTGTAGTTGGCCTGGATGAAGGAACGGACATCGATGTGTCGCTGCCACTCCTCGCCGCTGAAACCACGCCACGACCGGGTGACGAGGGGGCTGGGGTCGGCAGAGTGCTGGACGGTCACGGTCATGTCGTCATCTCCTGGGCCGGGACGGAGGCGAGGTGGGCGATCGCCACTTCTCACTGCTGATGGTTCCCGTCGGCTGTGTCACCGGCCAGGGTCGAAGAGGCAAGGCGGAGCCCGCTGACCGGCCCCGGTGAGCGGGGCGGAGAGGGTCTGTGGTCCCGTCGAGGCGAGGGACCATGGGCCCTCCCGCAGAGCGTCACGAGCCCTACCCGGCAGCCGCGGCGGGTGCGGGTCCATGACGACGCGGCTCTCCGCGCCCCCGGGCAGGACGGTGCGGGGCTATGCGCTCGCGCCGGTGCCGTTCGCTTCCAGGGCTGCCCGGCCGGCCTCGAGGCGGGCGACCGGGACACGGAAGGGCGAGCAGGAGACGTAGTCCAGCCCGGCCCCGTGGAAGAAGTGGACCGAAGCGGGGTCCCCTCCATGCTCCCCGCACACGCCGATCTTCAGGTCCGGGCGGGCTGCCCTGCCCTCCTCGACCGCGATCCGCACCAGCCGGCCGACGCCTTCACGGTCGATCGTCTCGAACGGGGAGACGTGGAAGACGCCCTTGTCGAGGTACGCGGAGAAGAACGCGGCTTCGACGTCGTCGCGGGAGAAGCCCCAGGTGGTCTGTGTCAGGTCGTTCGTGCCGAAGGAGAAAAACGCCGCCTCCTTCGCGATCCGGCCGGCGGTGAGAGCCGCCCTGGGCAGTTCGATCATGGTTCCGACCGGGCAGGTGACGTCGACGCCGGTCTCTAGCGAAACCTCTGCCAGGACCCGGTCCACTTCCTCCCGTACGAGGTGGAGCTCCTCGACCGCGTCCACCAGCGGGACCATGATCTCCGCCCGAGGGTCGCCGCCCGCATGCCTGCGCGCCACGACGGCCTCGGCCAGGGCCCGTACCTGCATGGCCACCAGCCCCGGCACCACCAGCCCCAGGCGCACACCACGCAGGCCGAGCATCGGGTTCTCCTCGTGCATGCGCGTGACGGCCGCCAGGAGTTCGCTGTCGTGCGGATCGGCCGGTGTGCCGAGCGCTTCGCCGCGTGCGAGACGGACGGCGAGTTCCGTGCGGTCCGGCAGGAACTCGTGAAGTGGCGGGTCGAGCAACCGGACGGTGACCGGCAGGCCGTCCATCGCTTCGAGGATGCCGATGAAGTCCTGCCTCTGGAGCGGCAGCAGCGCCGCGAGTGCCGCCTCTCGTTCGGTGTCGCCGTGCGCGAGGATCATCGCCTCGACCAGGGGGCGCCGGTCGCCGAGGAACATGTGCTCGGTACGGCACAGGCCGATCCCCTGGGCACCGAAGCGACGGGCGCGGGCCGCGTCCTCGGGGGTGTCCGCGTTCGCCCGGACCTCCAAGCCCCGCACGGCGTCCGCCTGCCGCATGAGCCGGTGCACATCCCGCACCGGCTGCCGGGCCGTGCCGTCGGCCGGCAGCACGCCGCCCTCCTCGAAGTACCGCATGACGTCGGAGTCGACCAGGGATACGGAGCCGAGGCGCACCACGCCTTCCGACCCGTCGACGGAGACGACCGTGCCTTCGGCGACCGTCACGCCACCGGCGCTGAAGCGCCGCTGCCGGGTGTCCACGACGATGCCCTCCGCCCCGCACACGCACACCTTGCCCATGCCGCGCGCGACGACCGCGGCGTGGCTGGTCTTCCCGCCCCGGCTGGTGAGCACCGCCTGGGCGGCGACCATGCCCGGCAGGTCGTCGAGCGTCGTCTCCTGACGTACGAGAACGACCTTCTCGCCGGCGGCCGCCCTGCGGACCGCTTCCGCGGAGTCGAACACGACGGCGCCCACGGCCGCTCCCGGTGAGGCGGGCACGCCCCGCGCGATGACCTCGCTCGAGTCCGTGGTGGCGAAGCGGGGGAACATCAGCCGTGCGAGCGCCTCGCCGCCGACCCGGCCCAGCGCCTCCCGCTCGCTGATCAGTCCTTCGTCGGCGAGCTGGGAGGCGATGGCGAAGGCGGCCTGGGCCGTGCGCTTGCCGACGCGGGTCTGGAGCATCCACAGTGTGCCGCGCTCGATGGTGAACTCGATGTCGCACAGATCGCGGTAGTGGGCCTCCAGCCGGTCCATGTAGCCGCGCAGCCGCGCGAACGACGCAGGGTCGAGACCGGCCAAGTCCTGGAGGGGCACGGTGTTGCGGATGCCGGCGACGACGTCTTCCCCTTGGGCGTTGGGCAGGTAGTCGCCGTAGACGCCCGGTCGGCCGGTCGCCGGATCCCGGGTGAAGGCGACGCCGCTGCCTGAGTCCGGACCGAGATTGCCGAAGACCATGGTCTGGATGTTGACCGCGGTGCCCAGATCGTCCGGAATGTGCTCGCGCCGGCGGTACAGGCGTGCGCGGTCGCCGTTCCAAGAGGTGAAGACGGCGAGTACCGCCCGCCGGAGTTGCTCGGCCGGATCCTGCGGGAATTCCTCCCCGGTCCGCTCGTGGATCAGGTCCTTGAAGGTCTCGACGATCCGGATGAGGTCGCAGGTGTCCAACTGCGTATCGTCGCCCCGGCTGTGTTGCTGCTTGACGGCGGCGAGCGCCGCCTCGAAGTGGGAGCCGTCGACGCCCATGACCGTACTGCCGAACATCTGCACGAGGCGCCGGTAGGAGTCCCAGGCGAAGCGCTCACGCTCGGGGGTCTTGGCCAGGCCCAGGACCGAGAGATCGTTCAGCCCGATGTCGAGGATGGTCTCCATCATGCCCGGCATCGAGAACCTCGCCCCCGAGCGGACGGAGAGCAGGAGCGGGTCGTCCACCTGGCCGAGCCGCTTCCCGGCGGCTCGTTCCAGCGCCGCGAGATGCTCGCCGATCTGCCGGTCGAGGCCGTCCGGAGCCTGCCCCGTGGCGAGGAAGATCCGGCAGGCTTCGGTGGTGACGGTGAAGCCGGGCGGCACGGGCAGGCCCATGCGCGCCATCTCCGCGAGGTTCGCTCCCTTGCCTCCCAGGAGACCGGCCATGTCCCGGCCGCCCTCGGAGAAGTCGTACACATAGGTGGTCATGGCTGCTCGCCTGTCTCTTCGGTGGATGTCGGGTCCCGGGAAGCGGGGCGGCATGCCGCACGGTAGCGGCCGGTTCGGTCGGTCAGTCGTGCGGCACGACCGTGACGGGAGCCAGGGAGTGGTGGATGACGGCGTGGGTGACGGCCCCGATGTGCGTGCCGATCCGCGCACGCCGGTTCCGGCGACCCACCACGACCAGCCGGGCCCCTCGCGAGGCTTCCGCGAGGTCCTGCGCCGGCCGGCCCTGGCGGCATTCACGGACGACGGACACACCGGGGTACTTCTCCGTCCACGGGGCCAGCGCCTCGTCGAGCGCCCGGCGCGCGTCCTGCGCGACTTCCGCCCACATCAGTTGCAGGGCAGCACCCATGTCGGCTCCGTAGAGCGACGGAACAGCCCAGGTGTGCAGTACCCGCAGACCGCAGCCGTACCGGTCGGCCGCCGCGAAGCCGAAGGCGAGCACCTCGTCGCCGGGTGCGGACACGTCCAGGCCGACCACGACCTCTCCGGCCGGCCCGACCTTCCCGGCAGCCGGACGGTTGTGCGGTCGGACCAAGGCGAGGGGGCACCGGGTCCGGGCGAGCACAGCCAGCGACACGGACCCGGCGAGGAAGCCGGCCGGCCGGCCCAGGCCACGGGAGCCAAGCACCAACAGTTCCGCCTCGTCCGCGGCGGCACACAGCTCCTCCACCGGGTCACCGCAGACCCATTGCGTCTCGGTCCGCAGACCCGGGTGGCGTCGGCGCAGTCGCCTCACCGCCGTACCGAGCGCCCGCTCACCCCACCCCTTGGCGGTCGCCGGGTCCACCAGGCGCGTGCGCCGGCCGTCGTCCTTGCTCCAGACCTGGAGAAGCCGCAGCGGCACAGCGCGGCACACTGCCTCCCTGGCAGCCCAGTCCACGGCGGCGAGGCTCTCACGGGATCCGTCGAAGCCGACGGTGACGGTGCGGGACATGAACGGCTCCTCGGGAGAACGGGGAAGGGCCTTGCATCTCCACAGTGCCCTGCCCACGACTCACCCGCCGAGGGGCCACAGGTCCCTGCTGCGGGTCCTGTAGGCCCCACACGACCGCACACCGCCGGGCGGTCGGTCGCCCATGCAGTTCTGGCACCACGCCCGCTGCCCCGTAGCTGTCGTGCCGCACGCCTGACGGCCCCGCCCCGCTTCGGGGCCGGCCCCGGCCGGCCTCTCCGGCAGACATGCGGAAGCGGCCCGGCCCGACGTCCGAGAAGGACGCCGGGCCGGGCCGCTCAGCCGTTCTGCGGGCGCGTGAACCTGCGCTCAGATCCCGGCACAGCCGTCACACCTTGCCGAGCCGCCCGCTCTGGTCTCCCTGGGCGGCCAGAGCCTGCGTGGCGATGACGGCGGCCTGCACTCGCCGTTCGACGCCCAGTTTGGCGAGCAGCCGGGAGATGTTGTTCTTGACCGTCTTCTCCGCCAGGTAGAGCCGCTGACCGATCTCACGATTGGTCAGCCCTTCCCCGACCAGGGCGAGAATCTCACGCTCGCGCTCCGTCAGGCCGGGCAGACCCTGCGGAAGCTCCTCCTGCGGAGGTCCGCCGCGCAGCCGGGCCATCACCCGCGCCGTGGCGCCGGGGTCCAGCATGGACTGGCCGGAGGCAACCGTCCGCACGGCGTTCACCAGGTCGGTTCCGGTGATCTGCTTGAGCACGTATCCGGACGCGCCGGCCATGATCGCGTCGAGCAGCGCTTCCTCGTCGTCGAATGACGTCAGCATCAGGCAGGCGAGGTCGGGCATTCGGGAGCGCAGCTCCCGGCAGACACTCACCCCGTCCCCGTCCGGCAGGCGCACATCCAGGACGGCGACCTGCGGGCGCAGCGCGGGCACACGGACGAGCGCCTGCTCGACCGTGCCCGCCTCCCCTACCACGGTCAGGTCCGGCTCGGCGTCCAGCAGATCGTGCACACCGCGGCGCACGACCTCGTGATCGTCGAGGAGGAAGACCCTGACCGGTTCCTTCCCGGTGAGGCCGCCGCTGATGTCCGTCATCGCACACTCCGAGTTCGCCGAATCTTCCGCCCGCCGGCGGATCCACTGCATCGTGCCGTGCGAGCGGGGCCTTCGGCCAGGGCCGGATGGCCCTCATACGCGGCCGTGCCCCAGATGGTTGCCCTGGACCTGGGTCCCACACGGTCTCGGCGGCCCGCCCGCAGAGCGGCCGCCGCCCTACGCGCGGTCAGAAGGAGGGAAGGGGGGCCGCGGCCCGGCATAGTAGCCCGTGCGCATGATGTCCTCCATGTCGTCCAGCATCGGCATGCGCGGGTTGGCAGGGGCGCACTGGTCCTCATAAGCGTTCAGTGCCTGCTGCGGCAGCGCGCCGATGAAGGCGGCCTCGTCAAGTCCCAGGGCACGGAAGGACGGTTCGATGCCCACGGCGTCCCGCAGGCGTTCCACCGCGGCGGCGTACGAGGCCACGCTCTCGGCGGGGGTGGAAGCGGGGAGCCCCAGGGCACGGGCAATGTCCTGGAACCTCTCGGGCGCGCGGTAGCTCTCGTACTTGGGCCATCCCGTCAGCTTGCCGGGAACGGTGCCGTTGTAGCGGATCACGTGCGGCAGGAGGATTGCGTTGGTCCGCCCGTGGGCGACGTGGAAGGTGGCGCCCAGGGTGTGGGACATCGCGTGGACGATGCCGAGGAAGGCGTTGCCGAAGGCCATGCCGGCGATGGTGCCCGCGTTGTGCATCTTCTCCCGTGCCACGCTCCGCCGTGCCGACTCGCCGGTGACCGCCGCCTCGAGGTGGTCGAAGATCAGCCTGATGGCGTGCAGCGCCAGACCGTCGGTGAAGTCGTTGGCATAGACAGAGACGTACGCCTCGGTGGCATGGGTGAGGGCGTCGAAGCCGCTGTCGGCGGCGAGCGACGCCGGCAGGTCGTTGGTCAGGACGGGATCGATGATCGCGACGCTGGGAGTCAGGGCGTAGTCGGCCAGCGGGTACTTCTTGCCTGTAGCCGGGTCGGAGATCACGGCGAAGGGGGTGACCTCGGCGCCGGTTCCCGAGGTGGTGGGGACGCAGACGAGACGGGCCTGCTTGCCGAGCACTGGGAAGCGGAAGGCCCGCTTACGGATGTCGGAGAACTTCTGCCGCATGTCGGCGAAGTCGACGTCCGGCTGTTCGTACAGCAGCCACATCACCTTCGCCGCGTCCATGGGGGATCCGCCGCCCAGGGCGATGATGGTGTCCGGCCGGAAGTCGCGCATGAGGGCGGCGCCACGCTGTACGGAGTCGATGCTCGGCTCCGGCTCGACGTCGTCGATGACCTGGATGGTCACGGGCTGCTGCCGCTGTTGCAGGACACGGCTGACGCGCTCCACGTAACCGAGCCGGGTCATGGTCGCGTCGGTGACCACGGTGACGCGGTGGACGTCGGGCATCGCCGCGAGGTACCGGATGGCCTGGGGCTCGAAGTAGATCTTCGGCGGCACCTTGAACCACTGCATGTTGTTCTGCCGGGTGGTGACGCGCTTGATGTTGAGCAACTGGGCGGCCGAGACGTTGTCCGAGACCGAAGTACTGCCCCAGGAACCGCAACCCAGGGTCAGGGACGGAACCAGACGGTTGTAGATGCCGCCGATCGCTCCTTGCGAGGAAGGCGAGTTGACGATGATCCGTACGGTCTTCATACGGCGGCCGTAGCGCTCGGCGAGGGCCGGGTCACCGGTGTGGATTACCGCGCTGTGTCCCTGCCCGTGGAAGTCGACCATGTCGGCGGCGAGATCGAAGCCCTCCTCGGTGGACGCGGCCCGCAGCACGGTGAGAACCGGGCAGAGCTTCTCCCGCGTCAGCGGCTCGTCGGGCCCGACGTGGCTCGCCTCGGCCAGGATGAGCGAGGTGTCTGCGGGTACGGTGAACCCGGCCTGCTCGGCGATCCGGTCGGGGCTCTGTCCGACGGCTGCCGGGTTGACGCGGCCCTGTCGGCCGGCCGGGTCGGGCGGAAAGAGGTAGGTCTCCAGCTTCCGCTTCTCCTCGGCCGTGGCGACGTACGCGTGCAGGCGCCGGAATTCGGCGAGCGCCTCGTCGTACACGTCGGTGTCCAGGATGACCGCCTGCTCGGACGCGCAGATCATGCCGTTGTCGAAGGACTTGGACAGGACGAGGTCGTTGACCGCCCGGCGCAGGTCCGCGCTGTGGTGCACGTAGGCGGGCACGTTGCCGGCGCCGACGCCGACGGCGGGCTTGCCGGCCGAGTAGGCGGCCTTGACCATGGCGTTGCCGCCCGTCGCCAGGATCAGTGCGACGCCCGGGTGGCGCATGAGGAGGCTCGTGGCCTCGATGGAGGGAGCCTCGATCCACTGCACGCAGTGCTCGGGCGCTCCGGCGGCGACTGCGGCGTCCCGCACGATGCGTGCGGCTTCGGTGCTGCATGCCTGCGCGGAGGGGTGGAAGGCGAATACGACGGGGTTGCGTGTCTTCAGCGCCAGCAACGCCTTGAAGATGGTGGTGGACGTCGGGTTGGTGACGGGCGTGACCGCGCAGAGCACACCGACGGGTTCGGCGATCTCGATGATGCCCTCGATGTCGTCGCGGCCGATGACGCCGACCGTCCTCGCCCGGGACATGCTGTGGGTGACGTGCTCGCAGGCGAACATGTTCTTCGCCGCCTTGTCCTCGAAGACACCCCGCCCGGTCTCCTCCACCGCCGAGCGGGCCAGGGCGGTGTGCTGATCCAGGGCGGCCACCGACGCCTTGGCGACGATGTGGTCAACCTGCTCCTGCGTGAAGGACTCGAAGTCGGCGAGCGCCTTGGAGGCGTTGTCGACCAGGAGGTTCACGGCGATGAGCGTGTCCGACGGGGTGCCGTCGGTGGTGGTGCGGGGATCGCTGGTCGCCTGTGTCATGGAAAGCTCCCTGGGTGTGGGTGGCGCTGTGGCCACACGTGGCCGGCCACCGGGGTGGCCACACGTTCCGTCCTGTCACCTACAGCCTTGCCCGGGACGCGTCCTCGGCTGAGGTCCCGAAGGTCCCTCGACGGGGCCCGATGGTCTCCGGCCGCTGTGGCAGCGCAGAGGCTTGCGCCACCACCGGGCCTTCCGTGCCTCTACGGCGTCCGCTGCCCGGGCTGCTGCTGGCTCACCGGGCGTCGAGCAGCGTGGCGACGTACTGGGTCAGGTCGACGAGACGGTTGGTGTAGCCCCACTCGTTGTCGTACCAGCCGAAGACCTTGACCAGGTCGCCGTTGGCCTGCGTCAGCGGGGCGTCCACGATGCACGAGGCGGGGTCGCCGACGATGTCGCGCGAGACGATAGGGGCATCACTCACTCTCAGGACGCCCTTCAGCGGTCCCTCGGCAGCCTCCCGGAAAGCGTCGTTGACGTCCTGTGCGGACACCTGCCGTGCCAGTACCAGGCTGAGGTCGGTCAGCGAGCCGTCCTCGACCGGCACGCGCACGGCGATGCCGTCCAGGGTGCCCGCGAGTTCCGGGAGCACCAGGCCGACGGCGCGGGCGGCGCCGGTGCTGGTCGGGATGATGTTCACTGCGGCCGTGCGGCCGCGGCGCAGGTCCTTGTGCGGGCCGTCGAGCACGACCTGGTCGTTGGTGTAGCCGTGGATGGTGGTCATCAGTCCCTTGACGATGCCGAAGCGCTCGCTGAGGACCTTCATCATGGGGGCCACGCAGTTGGTGGTGCAGGACGCGTTGGAGATCACGTGGTCGACGCGCGGGTCGTACGCGGACTCGTTGACGCCCATGACGATGGTGGCGTCGACGCCCCTGCCGGGGACGGACAGCAGCACCTTGCGTGCTCCTGCCGTCAGGTGCCGGCCCGCTTCCTCCTTGGTGCGGAAGCGGCCGGTGGCCTCGATGACGACGTCCACGCCGAGCGCGTCCCACCCGAGGTCGGCGGGGTCGCGCCGGGACGTGACCGCGATGCGGTGACCGTCCACCGTAATGGATTCGGCGTCGTGATCAACGGTGCGGTGGAGTCGGCCGTAGGTGGAGTCGTAGGTGAGCAGATGGGCCAGCGCAGCCGGGGAGGTGAGGTCGTTGACGGCCACCACCTCGATGGGGGTGCCGTTGCTCGTCTCCGCGCGTTCCATGACGCAGCGCAGGTAGTTCCGGCCGATGCGTCCGAAGCCGTTGATTCCGATGCGTACGGTCATCTCCGCCGCCCCTTCCCTTGGGTGCCGATGCGAGTGGTGCCAGCCTGGGGGGCATGTCGCGCCGCGGGCAGGGGTCGAACGGGGTGCACGCCAGGGCCGTTGGGCCCTCTCCCCGGCGGGCCCCGCCCGGCCCGGCCTGTCACGGGCCGAACGGCCCGGCGTGCGGGTCCTGACCGGTTCTGTCCCCCGGCCGCCCTCCGCCCCACTCTGGAAGCAACGGCAAGCATGAGGAGCAGACGAACCCGGGGCTTCCCGGCCCCCCGGCGCGCTGAGCACAGCGGTCGGCGGGCAGGCAGAGGCCGGGGCGCCATCGGCGGTATCCGGAAACCTGCGAGACGAGTGGAGATGAGCACCGTGGTCGAAGAACGGACGGTGGGCCAAGTCATGACCAGCGAGGTGGTCCAGGCCCGCCCGGACACCTCCTTCGAAGAACTGGCTCGCATGCTCATCGCCCATCGGATCGGCGGGCTGCCGGTGGTGGATGACGACGACAAGGTCATGGGCGTCATCTCACGGAAAGACCTCGCCAGGCAACAGGGCTGTCTCGGCCGGCACGACTCCGGGCGGCATCGGATGGCACACACACCACGGCGACCGGCCGACGCCCACTCCGTCGCGGGACTCGCCATGGCGGCAGGCGAGCTGATGACCAGCCCGGCTGTAACCGTGCATCCCGAACAGCGCGTCGCCGACGCCGCGCGCATCATGGAACGTCGCCACGTCGACCGGTTGCCGGTGGTGGACGAGGAGGACCGTCTGATCGGCATCACCACGCGACGTGATCTGCTGCGCGTCTTCCTGAGGACGGACGAGGAGATCCTCGCGGACGTCGCCGATGCCGTCTCCGGCCGGGCGCCGGCAGCCCATCGCATCGACGGGCTCCGCATCGACGTTCGCGACGGGATGGTCACCATGGTGGGATCATCCGAACCTGCCCTCGATACAACGGCGTTGATCAGGGTCGCGTGGCGCGTGGACGGTGTGGTGGGTGTGGTGAACCGGCTGACAACCGGCCGCGAAAGCGATCACTGACAACAGGGCGGGACACCACGGGCTCTTCCGTCGGTTGAGCGGCCGCAGTCACCGCGGCCGGTCGCGGCGACCCGGAGCCGCCGACCCGAGCCGTGCTGTCGGTCCGGCACGTCACGCGATATCAGGCGGGGGCTCGTCGGCTTACCCGTCTCTGGGTCTGTAGGCCGAACGGCCTTGCCCGGCCGACCGGACGTCCCGGTTTCTCGGGTGGTGTCGGTACCAGTGGCGCCGTGGCGGGGTCCGGACGGCTCTGCCCGGGAGCGGCCGCCGGCAGACAGGCTGGAAGGGATCGAGGAGGAGTTCTCATGAGCGGTCTCAAGACCAGCCGGACAGCCGACGTTCAGGTCCGCAACCGAGGGCAGGTGCCCGATGGCGCGGACGCGTACGCCCAGGGAAAGATGCTCGCGGTGATCGGCCACGTGCGCGGACCCGTGCTGACCGTGCGGGTGAAGCTCACGCAAGCCGTCAACACTTCGGCAAACCGCCCGGCCACGGCTCAGGCCGTGGTGGACGTCAACGGCCGGATGGTTCGTGCCCACGTGGCCGCGAACAGCATATTCGAAGCGGTCGACCTCCTGCAGGAGCGCCTGGCTGCCCGGCTCACCCGGCCACGGCGGTATGCGGCGGGCGGCCCCCACCGCAACGGCACGCCCAGCCGGACATCGCGGGACGGCGCAGGGCACGACCACCGTCCGCACCGGCATCACGTTCGCGCCGAAGAGCGCCGGATCGTGCGGCACAAGTGCTTCAGCCTGGTCCACCAGACACCTGAGGACGCCGTGATCGACCTGGAAGCCATGGACCACGACTTCTGGCTCTTCACGGACCTGGCCTCCGGGCGCGACAGCGTCGTCTACCGCGACATCCGTACCGGGCGGCATCGCATGGCTTCGCTGGGACCTCTGAGTCAGGAACGGAAGGTCGACGGTCTGCTCGGCGTGAGCACGGTTCCCGTGCCGACGAGCAGTGTGACCGAGGCCGTTTCACGGTTGCACCTCACCGGGCTGCCCTTCGTCTTCTTCAACGACACGGCCACCGGCCGGGGCTGCGTCCTCTACCACCGCTACGACGGCCACTACGGGCTGATCACTCCGTCCCGGTAACACGTTCCAGGCGACGCCGCGCGCCCGGCCGCCGGTCCCCGGACCAGTGCCGCAAACCACCCGAAGACCCCTCACCCGGAGGAATCATGTCACGTACCGTTATCGCCGCTGTGGACGGCTCGGCCGAGTCGCTGGCCGCCGCGGACTGGGCCGCCCACGAGGCGCACATGCGCCGTCTGCCCCTGCACCTCTTGCACGTCTGGCAGGACTGGTCACGGGCTTTCGCCCACGCCCCGTTCACCGGCCTGGACACCACGCCCTGTGAGGGGGCGACCGCCGCACAGCACTACGCCGAGCAGGTCACCCACGACGCGTCCGACCGGCTGCGGGCGGCGTACCCCGGCCTGGAGATCAGCGTCGAGCAGGTGCACGGCCGCCCCGCGGAGGTGTTGCTGTCCGCCGCAGAGAAGGCGGAAGTCCTGGTCGTGGGTTCACGAGGGCTGGGTGGCCTGGCCGGCTTCCTGACCGGATCGGTGTCCCTGCCTGTCATCGCGCACGCCGAGCGTCCGGTCGTCGCCGTACGGGCCGGGGAACGGGCCGAGTGTGAACCGCTCCCCGGGACGGGCGACCACGGGGACCGCAAGGGGCAGTGCCTCGACGTGGTGCTCGGCCTCGACCTCTCCAGGCCGTGCGACGAGCTGCTCGCGTACGCCTTCGAAGCCGCCGCTGCCCGAGCGGCCACCCTGCGGGTCGTGCACGGCTGGAGCGTACCGGTGGTCGAAGGGTACGACCCTGCGGCGGCCGACCCCGGCCACGGCGTCGCGCTGGGACTGCGCCGGGCAAGCGCGCTCACCGACGTACTGCGGTCGTGGCGCGGCAAGTTCCCCCAGGTCGAGGTCAAGGAGCAGTGCCTGGTGGGACGGCCCGCGGGCCACCTTGTGGAAGCGTCGAAGGAAGCCTCGCTGCTGATCGTCGGACGGCGCATACGCCGGGCGGCGGTCGGAGCGCACATCGGCCCGGTCACCCACGCAGTGCTGCACCACGCCACGACGCCCGTGGCGGTCGTCCCTCATCTCTGATCGTCGCGAGCCTCACCGAGGACGGATACACCCCGGCTGCGGTCCCCCGACGGACGCCGTCGCCCCTTGACACCAGGAGCCCTCGTCGCGCAGCTGCGCGACGAGGGCTCCTGGTGTGCTGCGACCGCAGTGGTCGGTGCGTTGCTTGTCGTACCGGGTGGAAAAGACGGAAGCCACCGCGGCGAGGGGCGCGATGGGGCGGTCGGTCCGGGTCCACAGGCCGGCCGGGAAGGACCGTTGCGGCAGTTCCCGCCCGTCCCCACCACCTCAACCAAAGCGTCCGTGCAGGCCTTGCCCGCCCGCCTGCGCCGACGCAACTCTCAGGCCTGCCAACCCCGATGGGTGGCCGCCCGACGCCGCGAGCGTATCTGCATCAGCAGCCGCAGTGAGACGGCCATCCGGTGGGGCGAGCGCCCCACCAGTGCCCCGTCGGCGCTGTCGCACCGCCAGTCCACAGCGAGGATGGGAATCACGCCCGTGCAGTTGCTCCGATGGCCGGCAGTCCGGGCATGAGTCCCCACGTCCCTGAGCGGCCACGGACACCATGCCCTGCCGGAGCTCACGGTCGCGGCTCAGAGGAGCGCCCTGGGCCCTGTTTGGCGCCGTCCGGCGGAGCCCACAGGTCCGCCTCGTGCTGGGCACACGACGGTGGCCGGCTGGTCGGTGTCCCGACCAGCCGGCCACTGGCCTGCCCCGTAGCGATTCAGCGCACTGCCGCACCGAGTGCGAGGAATCCGGCGACGGCCACCAGCAGAGCACCCATCAGTGGTGCCATGAAGCGCAGGTACCGGTCGTAGCGGATCTTGGCAAGGGCGAGGCCTCCCATGACGACGGCTGAGGTGGGCGTAACGAGGTTCACCCATCCGGAAGCCGACTGGTACGCGGTCACCACCAGGGCTCGGCTCACTCCGGCGAAGTCGGCCAGGGGGGCGAGGATGGGCATGGCGAGCGCCGCGTGGCCGGACGAGGAGGGGACGAAGAAGGCCAGCGGGAGGTTCACCGCGAACATCAGTACGGCGAACACGCCGGAGGATGTGTCGGCCACCGCGCTCTGCAGGACGTCGAGGATGGTGTCGGTGACACTGGCGTTGTTCATGATCACCGTGACTCCCCGGGCCAGCATGACGATCAACGCCGCTCCGATGAAGTCCCCTGCGCCGGCGGTGACGGCGTCCACCGTGCCCTTCTCCCCCAGACCGCCGATCAGCCCCACGGCGACCGCCGCGACGATGAACAGGGCGGCGAGTTCGGGGAAGTACCAGCCGAGGGTGGGCAGGAAGGTGACGTGCAGATCTGACCAGGGCACGACGGCGAAGATCATGAAGAGGAAGGTGGCGGCGAAGAGGCACAGGACGGTGCGCTGGCGGCTCGTGAGCTTCGCCACGTCGCTGCCCTCGGCCTTGATGCGGAGGTCGTCCTCGGTGAGGGGTGTCAGCGACCGGGAGGGGTCCTCGGTGACGCGGCGGGCGTAGCGCACGACGTATGCGGCTGCCAGCGCGGTCAGACAGGCCCACATCACCAGTCGCAGGACGATCCCCTCTCCCGTGCCGATGCCGGCGCTGTCGGAGGCCACCCCGGTGGCGAAGGGGTTGACGGTCGAGGCAAGGGTGCCGACCCCGGCTCCCACCATGACGACCGTCGCGGCGACCATGCGGTCGTAGCCCAGGCCGAGCATCAGGGGGATCATCAGCCCGTAGAAGCCGAGGGTTTCCTCGGCCATGCCGTACGTGGTCCCGCCGAGGGAGAACACCGTCAGCAGGACCACGAGGAGCAGGGTCCTGCGGTGGTGCAGTCGCTGCGCGAGGCGTGCCACTCCCGCCGTGAGTGCCCCGGTGCGCATCGTGACGGTGATGAACGCGCCCACGGCCAGGATGAAGAGGAACACGCCGGCCGCGCCCGCGAAGGAGCCGGTCCCGCCGGGTGCGGTGAGGCCGGTCCCGGCGTCGGTGACGCCGTACAGCCCGTTGACCGGGGCGAGGAACAGGTCTTTGAGCCGCTCCCAGAATCCGGTGGTCAGTTCTACGGAGTGGTAGGTGCCCGGTACGGGGCTGCCGTCCTTGATGTCGTAGCGGCCGGCGGGGATGACGAACGTCAGGGCCCAGACTGCGACGGTGACGGCGATCAGGACGGTGAAGGCGGACGGGAACCGAAGCCGCCGCCGCGGGGCGTCGGGCGCGCCGGAGTCCGTTCTCGCCCGGGCCGGCTGCGGGGATGCGGGTGCGCTCTGCAGAGTCATGTCAGGTCCTGTGTTACGTCGTGGCGGCTTCGCGGTAGCTGCCGCTGGGAGTGACGACGGTGCCGGTGGCTCCGTCGAGGATGGCTCGGGCGTCCTCGAGAGCGCCGATGGCCGCCATGCCGCCGGTGAGCTCGACGAACCGGCACACGGCGTCGACCTTGGGGCCCATGGATCCGGCGGGGAACTGCTGGGCTCTCAGGACCGCGGGCGTGGTCCGTCCGATGGGCTCGGCACCGGGGGTGCCGTAGCCGAGCGAGACGTGGGGAACGTCCGTGAGCAGCAGGAGCGCGTCGGCGTCGAGCGCCTCGGCCAGGAGGGCGGCGGTGAGGTCCTTGTCCACCACGGCTTCGACGCCGGTCAGCTGCCCCTGTTCGTCACGGATCACCGGTACGCCGCCGCCTCCGGCGCACACGGCCACCGCTCCCGAGTTGAGCAGCAGCCGGATGAGCCGGGTCTCCACGACGCGTTGTGGACGGGGGGACGGTACGACGCGTCGCCAGTGGGCGCCGTCCTGCTTGACCGTCCAGCCGCGTTCGGCGGCCAGTCGCTCCGCTTCGGTCCGGTCGTAGACCGGGCCCACGAATTTGGCCGGGTCGGTGAAGGCGGGGTCGGCCGCGGAGACGAGGGTCTGGTTGAGCAGGGCGCAGACCTGCCGTTCGGGCAGGGCGTTCTGCAGGGACTGGAGCAGCCAGTAGCCGATCATGCCCTGGGTCTCCGCGCCGAGGACGTCGAAGGGGTAGGGGTTGCTCAGGGAGCGGTCGGCGGCGCTCTGGAGAGCGAGCACGCCGACCTGAGGTCCGTTGCCGTGGGTGATGACGAGTTCGTGCTCGTGCGCGAGGGGGGCGAGCGCGGACACGGCAGCGCGGATGTTGGCGAGCTGCACGGCGGCGTCCGGCCGCTCCTCGCGGCGGAGCAGGGCGTTGCCGCCCAATGCGACGACTACACGCATGACGTGTTCTCCGGAGGTCGAGGGGACGCCGGTTCAGTCGCCGAGGGTGGCGACGAGGACGGCCTTGATGGTGTGGAGCCGGTTCTCGGCCTGGTCGAACACGATGGAGTGCGAGGACTCGAACACCTCCTCGGTGACCTCCAGTGCGGTCATGCCGGTCCGCGCAGCGATCTTGGCGCCGACGGTGGTGTCGCTGTTGTGGAAGGCCGGAAGGCAGTGCATGAACTTGACCGCCGGGTTGCCCGTCGCCTCCAGGGTCTTCGCTGTCACCTGGTACGGCTTGAGCAGGGCTATGCGCTCGTCCCACATCTCCGGCGGCTCTCCCATGGAGAGCCACACGTCGGTGTAGACGAAGTCGACGCCGGCCACGCCTTCGGTCACGTCCTCGGTCAGGGTGATCCGCGCGCCGCTGACGGCCGCCGCCCGCCGCGCCTGGTCAACGACATCGGAGGCGTTGTGCAGGAATCGCGGGCCGACCATGCGTACGTCCATGCCGAGCATCGCCGCGACGATCAGCAGGGAATTGCCGACGTTGTTCCTGGCGTCGCCCAGGTAGGCGAAGGACACCTGGTTCAGCGGTTTGTCGGTGTGCTCCCACATGGTGAGCACGTCGGCGAGCGACTGGGTGGGGTGCCACTGGTCCGTCAGGCCGTTCCAGACCGGAACGCCAGCGTGCTGGGCCAGCTCCTCCACCAGGCGCTGGTCGCTGCCCCGGTATTCGATCCCGTCGTAATAGCGGCCGAGGACGCGTGCGGTGTCCTTGATGGACTCCTTGTGTCCGAGCTGGGAGCCGGCCGGATCGAGGTACGTCACGTGCGCGCCCTGCTGGTGCGCGGCCACTTCGAAGGCGCATCGGGTCCTCGTCGACGTCTTCTCGAAGATGACGGCGATGTTCTTTCCGCGCAGCCGCTGCTCCTCGCGTCCCTCGCGGCGGGCCGTCTTGATGGAGGCGGAGAGTTCCAGCAGGTGGCGGAACTCCTCGGGAGTGAAGTCGAGTTCCTTTACGAACGGGCGCTGGTGCAGGTCGTCGTGCATGGCGGGCTCCTTGATGCGTACGGGGTGTGTGCGGCGGGCGGATGACGGGGACGCGGGGGCGCGGGAGGGGTGGTCAGGCGGCCTCGCGCTCGATGGGGCAGGTCATGCACCGCGGGCCGCCACGACCCCGGCCGAGTTCGCTGCCTCGCACGGTGATCACCTCGATGCCGCTCTTGCGCAGGTGGGTGTTGGTGGTCACGTTGCGCTCGTAGGCGACGACCACGCCGGGCTCCACGGCCAGCACGTTGCAGCCGTCGTCCCACTGCTCCCGCTCGGCGGACCGCAGGTCCTGGCTCGGGGTGAGGACGTTGATGGACGGCAGACCCAGCGCGTCGGCGATGGCCCGGTCCATGTCCTCGAGGGCGTGGTCGGTGACCCTCAGCCCCTCCCCGCCGGTCCCCGGTTCGATCGTGGAGGAAGGCAGCATGCCGAGGCCTGCGTATCGGGTGAAGGTGTCGCCGCTGACCATCGTCATGACCGTGTCGAGGTGCATGAAGCTGCGGCTCTTCGGCAGGCTGACGGCCACGACCCGCTGAGCGGAACCCGCCGCGAACATGCGCAGGGCGAGATTCTCCACGGCCTGAGGCGTGGTGCGCTCGCTCATGCCGACGAGCACCGCGCCGTTGCCGATGACCAGGACGTCGCCGCCCTCGATGGTGGCGGGATAGGCCGCCTGCCCGTCGGCCCACCGGTGGAACTCCCCCTTCGCGAAGAGGGGGTGGTGCTGGTAGAGGGCTTCGAAGTGAACCGTTTCACGACGCCGTGCCCGCTTGTTCATCGGGTTGACACTCACGCCGTCGTACACCCAGCACGAGGTGTCGCGGGTGAACAGATGGTTGGGCAGCGGCGCGAGGAGGAAGTCGTCGGGCGCCATGGCGTGCAGTCGTACGCTCGGTATCGGGCCCGTGCGCTCGAGCAGTTCCGCCTTGGTGACGCCGCCGATGAGGCAGGCGGTCAGGGCGGCCGGCTCCAGGGAGTCGAAGTGCGTGCGGAGCCGGTCGGTGCCGAGGATGCCGAACTCGCGTTCGTCGAAGACCCGGTCCAGCACGAGCTGCCGCGCCTCGATGCCGTCCAACGTCTCGGTGAGCAGGTCCGCCAGGAGGTGCACGCGCACTCCGCGGTCCCGCAGGACGTCGGCGAACGCGTCGTGCTCGTCGCGGGCGCGCTTGGCCCACAGCACCTCGTCGAAGAGGAGCTCGTCCTTGTTGGTGGGTGTGAGGCGTGTCAGTTCGCGGTCGGGGCGGTGCAGGATGACCTGCTTCAGCCGGCCGGTCTCGGAGTCGACGTGAAACGTCATGGGGTCCCCCGGAGGTGAGACGGAAGGTGCGCTCGACGGGCGCCGTAATGGGATGTGCGCCCGGCCGGGCGTCTTCTCGGGGCGCCTCGGGGAGCACTTGAACTCTGTCACTCGCGCCCCCTCATGCCCGGCGGCAACAGTCCCTGGTGACGGGCCGGTCGGCACTCTCCGGGAGGTCCCGTTCGGTCGCTTCGCAGGGCCCTTCGGCCCTGTATGGCGACGGTCTGGAACCGAACGCGGCGGGGCGAGGGACACCCGCGGTCAGAGGTCTGCGTGCGGCCGGTGCCCGGCACGTACAGCCGACGACCTCCACGACCGCCCCGCCGAACCGGTCCACGGCGGCACAGACGTCGAGAGCACCCTGAGGGTCTTCGCCAGCGTCGAAGTCGGCAGCGCGATCCGGACTTCTTGCAGCCAGGTGACCATCCAGCCGCTACATCGTTGGGCCACGTGAGGACTCCAGGTAGCCCGGAACAAACTGCTCGGGCAGGCCAGCACCCATCCGGTGCCGTCGGCCTCGGCATCCCACGAGACGCCCCGGCAATGGGAACTCACCCTCGCAATTCCACGGCGCACAAGCGGGCGCCGTAACAATTCGGCAAATTGCGCGATACATGGAGAGGTCTCATGGATACCAAACCCTGCGACGGCTGGGTTCATACACTGAGTGAGCAAACTCTGTGCTTCACCGGCAAAGTCCTGATGGATGGCGAATGGGTCATCCGAAAGGACTGCGAGGAGATGATCCGGCAGTTCGGCGCGAATTCCAAGCCGGACTTCTCCCGCAAGATCACTGTCGTCGTCCACGGCGATCTCGCCAGTCAACTCGTAACCGACTCGCACCGGGAGTACAGCAGGAAACTCGTCCTCGCCGCCCGGGAACGCGAGCAAGGACATCACGTATGCGTGGTGGACGGGGACGGATTCGTCGACTTGATCGATGGATGTCCGGCGCCCTGCAGAGAGTTGCAACGGGCTCAGGGCACGGACGACGGCGTCTTCGTCCTTTCCCGTTCCGGAGACGGGATCCTGGGCGGCCCCCTTCACCAGCGCGAGGTCGGGCAGCACGAGCCCGGTGCCCTGTCGCTCGACCTCGATCACCTCGACAGGGGTACCAGGGCTCACGAGGCAACGATCGCCGCACTCATCGAGCACGTGGCCCGCCAGCAGGTGGAGGCGCGTGGGCACGCGCGCAATGCCCCACGATTCGAGGCCGGTTGGTCACGTGACGATGACGTCTTCATTGCCGAGGTGAAGAGCTTGACCGGCGCGAATGAAGATCAGCAGATTCGTCTGGGGATCGGGCAGGTCCTCGACTACGCCCATCAGCTGCGACTCGGGCGCACCGGCGATCGGGTATGTCCCGTCCTGGTACTGGAGAAGCGACCGACTGAACCGAGATGGACCTCGCTCACGGAAGCGAGCGGAATCCTGCTCACATGGGCTCCCGGCTTCGCCGGATGCTGAGCCAAAGACTCCGCCCCCGCCATACGCAGCAGCCCCGGCGCAGGTGGCACACGATCTCGGAGACGACCCGAACCACCCGGCATGCGCTCCCCAGCCCAGTCACGAGCAGGTGCCGGGCGGCCCTCTTCGGGGCAGCAGGTCCTGCTCATTCCGCCTCGTACCCTGCCCTGCGGCTCCAGGCCCGATAGGCCTCCAGAGCCGTGGGCAGGGTGGGATAGATACGGTCGGCGCCCACCGAGGCGGTCAGGCCGTAGGCGTCCAGGTCCTTGCGGAGTTCCTGTTTGACCCTGGCCAGGGCGAGGACGATACCCCGGTCCGCGAGTTCCTGACGGAGGGCGTCCACGGCGTCCAGCGCCGTGATGTCCACCTCCACGTTCGCCTCGGTGTTGAGGACGAACCATCGCGTCGGAGAGTTCTGATCGTCGACCGCTGCCAGGGCACGACGGCGGAAGTTCTCCGTGTTGGCGAAGAACAGCGGCGAGTCGTAGCGGTAGATCAGCAGCCCCGGAACCGTCCGCGCCGTCGGGTAGTCGTCCACGTCGTGCATGCCGGCGAGCCCGGGCACCATGCCTTCCACGGCGTCGTGCGGGCGGGCCACCCGGGCCAGCAGCTCGACCACGGACAGGGTCACGGCGACGAGGACGCCGGACAGGATGCCGAGGGCCAGAACCCCCCAGGAGACATCCGAGTGCCAGGAGCAGTTCGCGTCGGCGGAAGGCCGCGAGGCGCCGGAACTCGCCCACTTCGACGAGCCGGACGGCGGCATACACGACGATGGCGCCGAGGACGGCGCTCGGCGTGTGCGCGAGGAGTGGCCCCGGGAAGAGGAGGACCAGCACGACCGCGAATGCGGCGAACAGGGAGTAGGCCTGGCTCCGTGCCTTCGCCGCCTGGGCCAGGGCAGTGCGGCTGGCGCTGCTGCTGACGGGGAACCCTTGCATGAGGCCCGCCCCCAGGTTCGCCGCCCCCAGGGCCAACAGCTCGCGATTGGGGTCCAGCGGGAGCGGATCACCCCGGTCGGCGAAGGCCCGGGCGGTGAGGATCACGTCCGAGTAGCCGACGAGGAGGACGCCCAGCGCCGGGATCACCAGCTGCGGCAGGTCACCGAGGGACGGCAGTGCGGGCACCGGCAGCCCGGAGGGTACGGAGCCGATCACGGCGATCCCGTACCGCTCGTCCAGCCCGAAGGCCGCCACCAGGGCTGTGGCGGAGACAAGCGCGAGCAGGGGACGCGGAACCAGCCGCCAGTACCCCGGTGCCACCAGGAGCAGGACGAGGACGACAGCGCCCAGGCAGACGGTCGGCCAGTGGACGTGGGAGATGTCGAGGGCGAAGGTGCGCAGCTGCGCGAAGAATCCCGAACCAGTGGCTCGTACCCCGGTGAGCCGGGGCAGCTGGTCGACGATCATGATCAGTGCGACACCGGCGAGGTAGCCGACGAGCACGGGCCGCGTGAGCAGGTCGGCGAGGAAGCCGAGGCGCACGGCCCAGGCAACCAGGGACACCAGACCGACGACCACGGCGAGGGCCGCCGCGAGCACCGCGTACCGGCCCGGGTCCCCTCCGGCGAGCGGCCCCACAGCGACGGCCACGGGTCGGCGTCTGCCGCGCTTCAGTCCTTCCCCAGCGTGGACGCATGGTCGGGGACGGCGTTCTGGAGGTCCTTGGGAGGTCGCTGGTATCCCGTGGAGGGAGGACGGGGCGGCAGGGTGAGCGAAGGCAGGGTCACGTCCGCGTAGGGAAGCGAGGACAGCAGGTGGGCGATCATGTTGAGTCTCGCGCTGCGCTTGTCGTCGCTCTCGACCACGTACCAGGGGGCGTCCACCGTGTCGGTGTGGACGAGCATTTCGTCCTTGGCCCGCGAGTACACCTCCCAGCGCGTGAGGGACTCCAGGTCCATCGGGGAGAGCTTCCAGCGCCGCAGCGGGTCCTGCGCCCGGGCGCGGAACCGCTCCTCCTGCACTGCGTCACTGACGGAGAACCAGTACTTGCGGAGCAGGATCCCGTCTTCGACGAGCATGTGCTCGAAGAGCGGACACTGGCGCAGGAAGAGCCGGTGTTCCGCCGGTGTGCAGAAGCCCATGACGTGCTCGACTCCGGCGCGGTTGTACCAGCTGCGGTCGAACAGGACGATCTCGCCGGCGGCGGGCAGGTGCTCCACGTAGCGCTGGAAGTACCACTGGCTGCGCTCCCGCTCCGTCGGCGTGGGCAGGGCCGCGATGCGTGCGACACGGGGGTTGAGGTGCTCCGTGACACGCTTGATCGTGCCTCCCTTGCCCGCCGCGTCGCGGCCCTCGAAGACGACCACGAGCCGGGCGCCCTCCGCACGCACCCACTCCTGGAGTTTGATCAGCTCCGTCTGAAGCCGCAGCAGCTCGTCCTCGTAGACCGCCTTCTTCAAGCCCATGGTGTCTCCTCCCCGTCGTCGTCCGGCGCTTCGGTCAAAGTCAGTCACGGCGGGCATCCGCGCGCAACGACGCCCATCGGGCCCGGGCGTGTCGATACGCTGGCCGTGGATCGGGCAACCGAGCGAACCGTCGGAGGGGAAGCACGTGGGTGTGAGGGATCCGTTGACCCGGGTACCGCGGATGCGGCTGGACGAACTGCTGGACGAACTCCAGGTGCGCATCGACGAAGTACGCGGCACCCGCGACCGGGTGCACAGCCTCCTGGAGGCCGTGGTGTCGGTGGGGCGGGAGCTGGATCTCGCCCAGGTGCTCCGGCGGATCGTGGAGGCGGCCGCGCTGCTCGTCGACGCCGAATACGGCGCGCTGGGAGTGATCGGCCCCGACGGCCGCACGCTCTCGCAGTTCCTGACCGTGGGGCTCACGGATGAGGAGATCGCCGAGATCGGTCCCCTGCCGGCCGGCCACGGCCTGCTCGGGGAGGTCATCCACCACCCGGAGCCGCTGCGCCTGACGGATCTCGGCGCGCACTCCTCTTCCCACGGCTTTCCGGCTCATCACCCACCCATGCGCACCTTCCTCGGTGTGCCGATCCGGGTCCGCGACGAGGTGTTCGGGAATCTCTACCTGACCGACAAGCGCGGCGGGATCGACTTCGACACCGAGGACGAGACGGTGATCTCCACCCTCTCGGTGGCGGCGGGTGTCGCCATCGACAACGCGCGGCTCTACGAGGGCTCTCAGCGCCAGCAGCGGTGGCTCAGGGCCAATGCGGAGATCACCGAGAGCCTGCTGTCCGGCAGCTCCCGCCCGGCGGTACTGGAGCTCATCGCCCGCCGCGCACAAGAGATCACCGCGGCACACCTCGCTGACATCGCCATGCCCGTGGCCGGTATCGACGGCCTCGTCGTGGAGTTCGCGGCCGATGCGGACGGAGCCGAGCGACAAGGTCTCGTCGTCCCCTTCGCGGGCACGCTCGCAGGAGCGGCGCACCTGGCCGGCAAGCCCGTCACGGCGGTGCAGGCCTGGGCCGACGAACGCTATCCCGCCGAGGCCCAGGTGCAGGAGGGGCTGGGGCCCGCAGTGGCGGTCCCGTTGGGCACCGCGGGCGGCGAGAGCAGGGGCGTCCTGCTGCTTGCGCGCGCGGCGGGAGAGCCGGCGTTCGGCGAGGGAGAGCTGGAGCCGCTCGTCGCCTTCGCAGGTCAGGCCGCACTCGCTTTGGAGCTGGCGGAGCGGCGCCGGGACGCCGAGCAGATAGCACTGCTGGAGGAGCGCGACCGGATCGCCCGTGACCTGCACGACCTGGCGATCCAGCGGCTCTTCGCCACCGGTATGACCTTGCAGAGCGCTGCCCGGCTGGTCGAGCACGACGGGGCCGCCGAACGGGTCGGCCGGGCGGTCGACGACCTGGACGAAACCATCAAGATCATCCGGTCGACGATCTTCGGGCTGCGCACCAAGGACCGCGAGAGCGGCCCCGGCCTGCGGGCACGCGCCGCCCGCGCCGTCGGCGACGCGGCCACCACCCTCGGCCATCCGCCACGCCTGAGCATGGAGGGCCTCCTCGACACCGACGTACCTGCACAGATCGCCGACCACATCATGGCTGTTCTGGGCGAGCTGCTCAGCAACGCCGCCCGCCACGCACAGGCGACCCGGGTCGGTGTGACCCTCAAGGCCGGCCAGGGCGAGATCGTGCTGACCGTCTCGGACAACGGAACGGGCATTCCGGCCCAAGGCCGCAGAAGCGGCCTGCTCAACCTCGACGAGCGGGCACAGAGCCTGGGCGGGTCCTTCACCCACGAAACTCCGGATGAGGGGGGTACAAAGCTCGTCTGGCGGGCACCCCTCCCCACCGGGGGCTGAGGACCGGGGCACGGCGTCAGCCCCGGACCGCAGGCACGGGCAGCATCGGGTCCGCCTCCAGCCGGAACCCGGTGACAAGATCCGGACGGATCCGCAGGGCGCCGGTCATCCGGTGCGCCACCCAGGGACGCAGCAAGTGCGCGTACCGGTCCACCTCGTCGGCATCGGACACCGCCCTCGCGTAACCGGTGACGACGACGCTCCAGCCGAGGTGCGTAACGGGATCGATCACGTCCGCTTCGTAGGCCACCACCACACCGGAGACCTCGGCAGGTGCGGCCAGGGAGGCCAGTGCCCCACCCCCGTGGATCCGGACGATGATGTCCTCACCCTCGACGAGATGGTTCACCGGACGAACGGCGGGCAGCGCGTGCTGCGTGAAGACGATGCGCCCCAGCGACACCGTCGAGAGCAGCCGCAGGGCCTCGGCCCTGTCCAGCTCCCGCATGCGGCGGCCGGCCGCCGTGTCACCGGCCTCCCGGGTCCGTAACGGGTTGCCTTCGTGATCCATGCTGCTTACCTTCGTCCGGCCCCGATGGGCCCTTGCGGCTTCCGCGTCCCAGCCTTCACCGCGATCCACGGGAGAACCAGGGCTGAACAGTCCCCGTCCGGGGGCGGGAATCGGACATCCTCTCGATCACGTCACGGCGAGCGGCAGGCCGCGGTCGACACCGAGCACCCGCATGGACTTGAGCAGCAGGGGTCGTACGCCGCAGAGCAGGAGCTGCGTGCCCGCGCCACGGCAGCGCTGGTGGAGCCGGAGAAAGAGTTCGATGCCCGAGCTGTCGCAGAAGGAGATCTCGGACAGGTCCAGGAGCATGTTGCGGTGGCCGAATCCGGCGAGTTCGGCGAGGCGTGGTTCCACTCGTCCCGCCGTATGGAAGTCGAGCTCTCCGGCCAGGGCGATCCTCAGGCCGCGGTGGTCGCGTGCCACGGTCCTCAGGTCGATCAAGGCGGTCGTCATGGTGTCCTCCGCGCTGCGTGCGGCTCCGTCGAGTCGCGCCGTTCCCCGTGCACCTGCAGTTCATCCTGTGTCGGGTGCCCCCGGGAAGGCCCGGCGGGCCCTCGGACAGGGCCGAAGGTCCCTCCTCCTCTACCCCCACCGGCCCTGCCGCGCGCAGCGGCAGGCCGATGAAGGCCGATCGGCCCTGTCCGTTCGGCCCGTACGGAAGGCAGGATGCCGGTGTTCGTGCGTTCAGGACGAACCAGGCGAAGGAGTTGCGTCATGACTGGCAGCGGTTCCCACTCCCACGCCACGAGCGCGAGCGGCGCGACCGATCCCATCAGCATCTTCTTGCTCGACGACCACGAGGTCGTGCGCAGAGGGGTGCACGATCTGTTGGACGCCGAGCCCGACCTGACCGTGGTCGATGAGGCGGGCACGGCGGAGCAGGCGCTGGTCCGCATCCCCGCGCTGCGCCCACGGGTCGCGATCCTGGACGTACGGCTCCAGGACGGCGACGGGGTGAGCGTGTGCCGTGAGCTGCGCTCGCGGATGCCCGAGCTGGCCTGTCTGATGCTCACGTCGTTCGACGACGAGGAGGCACTCCTGGACGCCGTGATGGCCGGGGCCGCCGGCCACGTCCTGAAGCAGATCACCGGAACCGACCTCGTGACGGCGGTCCGGACGGTGGCCTCCTGCCAGTCGATGCTCGATCCCGGCGCCACGACGCGGCTGATGGCACGCATGCGCGGCGACGTGCCGAAGGGGGAGCAGGTCCCGGGGCTTCCCGGCTTCACGGACCGGGAGAAGGAGATCCTCCTCATGGTCAGTGAGGGTCTCACCAACCGGGAGATCGGCAAGCGGCTGTTCCTCGCGGAGAAGACCGTGAAGAAACGTCATCTCGCGGCTCTTCGTCAAGCTGGGCGTGGAGAGGCGCGTCCAGGCCGCGGTGATTGCCAGTCACGCGCTGACCCCGCCCGGTCGGCACCCGGTGCCGGCCGCGGAGTAGGAACCGCCCACGGGAAGGGCCGGGCACGCCCTACGACGGCGGGCCCGGCTTCAACCGTCGATTCGGCGTCAGTGGTGCGGGACGACGGCAACAGGGCAGGCCGCGTGGTGGAGCACGGCGTGGGCCACCGACCCGATGCGCGTACCCACCGCCGACTCGCGTACCCGGCGGCCGACGACGACCAGTTGGGCGTCCGACGCTTCGGACAGCAGCACGTGGCCGGCGCTGCCCCGCTCCACGTGCGTAGCGACCTCGACCTCGGGGAACCTCAGCCGCCACGGCTCCAGCGCCTGGTCCAGCGCGGCCTTCTCGAACGGCTCCAGTCCACCGAACTGCTGGGCGATCCACATCGAGCCGGGGCTGTAGCCGTAGACCGGGGGAAGGCTCCAGGCCCGGACCGCGCGGAGCGGGACCTTGCGCGCTGCGGCCGCCTCGAAGGCGACGCGCAGTACCTCGGCGGATTCCTCCACACCGCCCTGCTGTCCCACGACGACCTCGCCCTCCTCCGGCACGGCGACCGGCCTGCCGTGGGCGGAGCGTACGGAGACGACGGGGCACTCGGCGGCCGCGATCACCTGCTGACCGTAGGAGCCGAGCAGGAAGCCGAGCAGGGCTCCGTGCCCGCGAGTGCCGAGGATCAGCATCTCGGCTTCCTTGGCGGTGTGCAGCAAGGCCGGTACGGGAGTGTCGGACAGGACTTCCGCGGTGAGCGCGAGCGACGGGTACCGGTGGGTGAGCTCCTGCTCGACCTCCTTCAGGATGTCATCGGCCCGGCGGGACTCGGTATCGCGGTCCTGGACGATCGGGACGGCGAGCGGCTGCCACAGCCAGGCGTGGACGACATGCAGGGGCAGGTCACGACGTACGGCTTCGCGTGCGGCCCAGTCCGCGGCGGCCCGGCTTTCCGGGGATCCGTCCACTCCGACGACGAGGGTGCGCTTCACAGGTCTGTCCTCCGTACTGATGCGAGAGGCATCGGGGTCGGCCGTCGGGGATGGGCGGCGCCGGCCGGGGGAAGGGACCGGCGCCATCGGGATACACCTTGCTCGTGCCGGGCAGGGGCGCAGAAGGGCCAACGGTCCCTCCTTGAGGGCCGGTCCTCCTCTCGCGGCCGCACCACGGCAGGGGCAGGGTGTCGGTATCGGCCCAGTCGACGAACGTCCCTGACCCTCACACGCAGGAGCGGACATGACCGCGTTGAGCGCGCATTCGATCTCGCAGCTGGACGCCCACTGGCGCGCCGCGAACTACCTGGCCGTCGGCCAGATCTACCTCATGGGCAACCCCCTGCTGACCCAACCGCTGCGGCCGGAGCACATCAAGCCACGGCTGCTCGGCCACTGGGGCACCTCCCCCGGCCTCAACCTGGTGCACACGCACCTCAACCGCGTGATCAAGGAGCGTGCGCTGGAGGCCCTGTGCGTCTGGGGTCCGGGGCACGGAGGTCCAGCCGTCCTGGCCAACTCCTGGCTGGAAGGGACATACAGCGAGACGTATCCGGACGTGAGCCGCGATGCCGACGGCATGGCCAAGCTGTTCGGGCAGTTCTCCTTCCCCGGCGGGGTGCCGAGCCATGTGGCACCGGAGACGCCGGGCTCCATCCACGAGGGCGGCGAGCTCGGATACGCCCTCTCCCACGCCTACGGAGCCGCCTTCGACCACCCCGGCCTGCTGGTCGCCTGTGTCATCGGCGACGGCGAGGCCGAGACGGGCCCGCTGGCCGCGTCCTGGCACTCGAACAAGTTCCTCGACCCGGTCCACGACGGCGCGGTCCTGCCGATCCTGCACCTGAACGGCTACAAGATCGCCAACCCGACGGTCCTGTCCCGGATTCCGGAGGACGAGCTCGACGCTCTGCTGCGCGGCTACGGCCACGACCCGCTGTACGTCACCGGCAGCGACCCCATCCTGGTGCATCAGGCCATGGCCCGCGCGATGGACCACGCCCTGGACCGCATTGCCCTCATCCAGCGGGAGGCGCGCGAAGCGGCTACCGATCCGGGGCGGGAGTACGCACACTGGCCGATGATCGTCCTGCGCACCCCCAAGGGGTGGACCGGCCCAGCGACCGTCGACGGCGACCCGGTCGAAGGCACCTGGCGGGCGCACCAGGTCCCTCTCGCCGGGGTGCGCGAGAACCCCGCACACCTGAAGCAGCTGGAGGACTGGCTGCGCTCGTACCGGCCGGAGGAGCTCTTCGACGCCGGCGGACGCCCCACCGCGCAGGTCCTGGCCTGTGTCCCCGAGGGCGATCGCCGTCTGGGCGCCGTCCCGTACGCGAACGGTGGCCGGCTGCTGCGGCCGCTGCCGATGCCGCCGCTCGACGCCCACGCCGTCCCCGTCGACAAGCCGGGCAGCACCCTCCACGAACCGACACGCGTCCTGGGGCACTTCCTCACCCGGATCATGCACGACACCGCCGAGCGGCGGGACTTCAGGGTCGTCGGACCGGACGAGACCGCCTCCAACCGCCTCGACGACCTGTACGAGGCCACCGGCAAGGCCTGGCAGGCCATCACGGAGGCCACGGACCGGAACCTGGCCCGCGACGGCCGGGTCATGGAGATCCTGTCCGAACACGTCTGCCAGGGCTGGCTGGAGGGCTACCTCCTCACCGGCCGCCACGGTCTCTTCTCCACCTACGAGGCCTTCGCGCACATCGTCGACTCCATGGTCGGCCAGCACATCAAGTGGCTGAAGACCTCCCGCGAACTGTCCTGGCGCGCGCCGATCGCCTCCCTCAACTACCTGCTCACCTCACACGTCTGGCGCCAGGACAACAACGGCTTCTCCCACCAGGACCCCGGCTTCGTCGACCACGTCCTCAACAAGAGCCCCGAAGTCGTACGGGTCTACCTCCCGCCGGACGCCAACACCCTGCTCGCGGTGGCTGATCACGCCCTGCGCAGCCGCGACCAGGTCAACGTGATCGTCGCCGGCAAACAGCCCTGCTTCGACTGGCTGCCCATCGACGAGGCCCGCACCCACGTGACCCGCGGCGCCGGCATCTGGGAGTGGGCGGGCACCGAACACGGCTCCCGCGAACCGGACGTCGTACTCGCCTGCGCCGGCGACGTACCCACCATGGAGGTGCTGGCCGCCGCGGCCCTGCTCCGCGAGCACCTCCCCTTGCTGGCCGTCCGCGTCGTCAACGTCGTCGACATCGCCCGGCTCATGCCCCACGAGGAACACCCCCACGGCATGACGGACACCGAGTACGACGCACTCTTCACCACCGACAAGCCAGTGATCTTCGCCTACCACGGCTACCCATGGCTCATCCACCGCCTCGCCTACCGCCGCACCGGCCACCCGAACCTGCACGTCCGCGGCTACAAGGAATCCGGCACCACGACCACCCCGTTCGACATGGTCGTGCGCAACGACATGGATCGCTACCGGCTCGTCATGGACGTCATCGACCGCGTCCCCGGTCTCGCGGGCCGTGCCGAGGGACTGCGCCAGGCGATGGCCGACCAGCGCATCCGCCACCACGACTGGATCCGCGAGCACGGCACCGACCTACCGGAGATCGCCAACTGGGCTTGGCCGTACTGATCAGCACGGGGACCAATGCCACACGTTCTGAGGCGCCGGCATCCAAATTGGGTGCCGGCGTCTACAGCTCTCTTCCAGACCGTCCGCCTCCGGAGCGGCACCACGACCGTCATCGCGCGATCCCACCGTGGTGGGAGCACGTGCCTCTCCCGTTGGACCGGGAAGCCCAGCCATCCCCGCAGAGCGTGCCCGGATACATGGGCGCGGGAGTCACAGCCGACACGGAGGGCCCACGCCCCGGCGTCACCCGGCAGTTCCCGGGCTCGTCGAGCCAATATCCCTGAGGAGATCCACTGGGACAGGCTCCGTACGGGGTGGTGGGCGGAATCGCTCCAGCCTGTACGAGGGCTCTCACCAGGACATCCATAGCCGTCGCCGGTGGCGACGGCTGAGGCGCGACGGACGGTGCGTCGAACAACCCCTGCTCCAAGCGGAGAACCCGCACGCCGATTCCGTCTCCCGTCACCGGCCTGGCGACAGCCATTTCCCTCTCCGCTCGCTTGCCGGGTTCGGCCCTCCCGAGATAAGCCGTCTCGGTGGCGAACACGGCCCCTTCCGATGTCGTGAACTGCAGCGTCACCTCGTACCAGGCCGCTCGGGTGGCGTGCGGATTGAGAACGCTGACTTCGATGAGGGACATGCCCGTCTCTGGGTCGGCGCACTTCAGGGAACCAAGCCAGATCTGACTCGTCAGTCCGACATCTCCTGAGGGTGTGGCCGTGGCCGTACGCACCTCAGGTGGGCAGAGGGTCTCTTCCTCCGGCCCTGCTGAGGTCCGTGCGCAACCCATGACGAGCAAGAGGAGGAACGCTGGTACCGCTACTGTCTTCGCGCCGCGCATGGTCTACCCGATTGCTGGGAGGAGCAAAAGCCAGGCATTCCTACCAGGTTGACTGCCGATGCGCGCCGGGAACAACCATTGCCCCACCTGATGGGGGTGAACACAAGCGGGATGAGGAGTTGAGCTTCGCGACGGCTACACCTGCGAGTGGGCCCGCCCGCAGCCAGCTGATCGCGATATCCGCAGTCCCCTGTCGCGGCTGCCGCCCTCCCGGAGGAATGGGTTCAGCTGTCTCCCGGTCCCGGCCGGCCTTGACCTGGCCCGTGCGCACGCAGTGCGGTCAGACGTTGTTCGTACTCTTCTTCGTCGATCTCGCCTCGGGCGAACCGCTCGGCGAGGACCTGCTCGGCGGAAGGCGCGGCCGGCGGCTGCGACGGGCCTGAGGGGAACCGGTCGACGCTGCGGAGGAGCACAACGACTGCCGCGACGGCCAGGGCCATGAGGAGGATGCTGAGGGACACGGCAACCCAGCCCCATCCTCCCATTCCGTGGTCGTACCAGAACATGGTTCGCGCTCCTCTTGCGATGCTCTGGGACATGGACGGCAGGGCATGCCCCGCATGTCATCACTGTCTGTCGGCCCGTGTCGTCCGGCCATGGGCCGGTCGGGGTCGCGATCGGGACCGATGGGCCCATCCCCTTGGCCGTGTCTGCCTCTCGGTACGGCTCCCGCCCCGGGGCACCACGGCAAGCGTCGGCTCGTCACCGCAGAAGTTGTGCGAGGAGCCGAGTACCGGAACAGCACTGACGGCCGTGGCACAACGGGTGGGCGCCGTGACGACATGGTGTCCGTTCTAGGCTGGCCTGGCGGGGCCGGTTGTCGATCCGGCCTGGGGAGGAAGTCGTCAGCATGTCGAAGTCCGACGACGAGCTGGCCGAGGTTCAGCGTGCGCACTGGCAGCAGACCTACGGCGACCACCCCGGTATGTACGGCGAGGAGCCGTCCGAGCCGGCGGTCCGTGCCGCGGCTGTCTTCGGGGCCGCCGGTGCCCGCGAAGTGCTGGAGCTGGGTGCCGGCCATGGCCGGGACGCGCTGTACTTCGCCCGCCAGGGCTTCTCCGTGTTGGCCACCGACTTCAGTCCGGTGGGTCTGGAACAGCTGAGTGAAGCCGCAGCTGCCCACGGCGTAGCCGTGCGGGTCGCCACGGAGGTTCACGACGTTCGCGAGCCCCTGCCGCTCCGGGACGCCTCGGTGGATGCCGTGTTCGCGCACATGCTGCTCTGCATGGCGCTGTCCACCCAGGAGATCCACGCCCTGGTCGCCGAGGTGCGACGGGTACTACGGCCGGGCGGAGTCTTCGTCTACACCGTCCGCCACACCGGGGACGCCCATTTCCAGGCCGGTACCGGGCACGGGGACGACATCTGGGAACACGGCGGCTTCGCCGTCCATTTCTTCCCCCGCGAGCTGGTCGACGCCCTCGCCGAGGGCTGGACTCTGGACGAGGTTGCAGCATTCGAGGAAGGCGGCCTTCCGCGGCGGTTGTGGCGCGTCACCCAGACCGTTCCCCGGTGAGTAGCCCCTGGAGGCTCAGTGCTGTCCGACTTCGGGTTCTGGTTCAACTTCCGTCGTGCTGTCCCGATGCTCGGTGCACCGGACGACGGGCGTCGTCACGCAGTCCTCACCGCACGGGAACCGTGATCACCGGGCAGTGCGCCCGGTGCAGCAGCCCGTGGACGACCGATCCGAGTCGCATGCCCGTGTAACCGCCCTTGCCTCGACGGCCCACGACCACGGCGAGGGCGTGCTCGGCGGCACCGGCGAGCGCCTCCACCGGGTGTCCAGTCAGCACCTCGTGCGTCAACACCACGTCCGGGTACTCCTGCGACCAGCCTGCCGTCGTCTCGGACAGCATGCGTCGCTGCCCCTGGCGCGCGGCCTCCTCGTCGTGGAGCAGGAAGAGCGGTGGCTGCCAGACCGACACGGCACGCAGCTTGGCCCCCCTGAGGTCGGCCTCCTCGAATGCCACCGCGAGTGCCGCCTTCGAGGACTCGCTTCCGTCGATGCCGACCACCAGGTAGGGCGGCTGTTGGGTGACGTGCTCGGCATCCCCCACGACGACGACAGGACACTGCGCCTGGGCACTGACGGGGACGACCAAGGAGCCGGCGCTGAGGACCTCCGAGGTCCGGCTCAGGTGACGGGAGCCGAGCACGATCATGCGGGCATGCCTCGACAGTCGGCCGATCTCCGGAGCGGGGAACCCCTCGACAAGATCCACCACCGGTTCGACCTCCGGGTGTCGGTCCCTGCTCCAGGCCGCAGCCGCGCCGAGGACCTCCGAGGCCGCTTGGTGCAGGGCGATGCTGCGCGGCGTGTCGTCGACGTGTTGCGTGTCGTGCTGGGGAGGCACGGCTACGACGAGTCGCAGACCTAGGCGGCGTCTCCCAGCCTCGTCCACCGCCCAGGCCAGGGGCAGGCGCCAGTCCCTGGCCGGGTCGATGCCGACGACGACCTCCTCGTGTTCCCCCGCGTCGGTCACGATTCGCTCCCGTCCTTGTCCGTGTGGCGCGGAATGAGCTGTACGGGGCAGTGGGCATGGTGGACCAGGCTGTGCGTGACCCGCCCGAGGGTGGGCCCGAGATAGCTGGGTGACCGTCGGCCGCCCATCACCAGCAGGTCCGCCCGGCGCGAGGCCTCAACCAGGACAGAAGCCACTGACGTGCTCTTGTCCGCGTCCACCTGCACGGTCAGGTCCGGGAACTCCTCGCGGATCCGGTCCGCCACGGCGTTCAGGTGATGGACCTCCTCGTTGGCGATTTCCTCCACGTCGTCGAGCAGGGTCACGACCTCGCCGACGGACTGCAGGATGTTCCACACGTGCAGCAGCCGCAGCGAGCCCTCGCGGATCTGTGCCTCGCGTGCGGCATATCGTGCGCAGTCGAGGTCGTGTTCGTCGCGGACGGCGGCGAGCACCGCGCCCGTCTCGGCTCCGTTCTCGGTGCCTCTGACGATGATGACGGGCGTCTTCGCTCCGGCTGCGACCTTGAGTCCGACCGATCCGAGCATGAGGGAGCCGAAACCGCCCAGCCCCCGGCTGCCGACCACGATGGTGCCATCGGGGCCCGCGGCTTGGTGAAGGCTTCGGACAGGTGCGCTGCGGCTGAATTCGGGGTTGACCTGCAGGCCGGGAAACCGCTCCGTGACCGCGGCCGCCGTGGCGTCCAGCAGTTCACGGCCGGCCCGCCGGACATGTTCGATGCTCTCCGCCGAGATGTAGAGGACCCGGCCGTCTGTGTCGGACCCGTGCACGATGTGCAACGGACGCCCGCGGCGTGCGGCCTCCGCCGCTGCCCACATCGCTGCCTGGCGGGCCGGGTCGGAGCCGTCGACGCCGACGATGACGGCGCCGAGTTCCGAGCTGCTCGTGGTGCCTTCCATGGGTTCCTCCTCAGAGAGCCGCCAGGGGTCCGGCTCTCAGGTCGGTTCTTCGGGCTCCTCCGCCAGGAGGCTGCGGCACGGGTCCGATCGGGCCCGGCTGCGGACCATTCGGCCCTCCTCCTCTCGTGGCATTCGGCGGATCGTGGTTATCGGCGTCCTCCGGCCTTCCCTTCCGGGTGGATCGCTGTGACGGCAGGAGGTGCCTCATGAAGCACATCAAGGTCGGAGACCTGATGACCGACGAGGTCGTCTCGGTCCTGACGTCCACCCCTTTCAAGGATGTCGCCAAGCTGCTCGCTCAGCACGACATCAGCGGACTGCCCGTCCTCGACGACGACGACCGGGTGCTCGGTGTCGTCTCCGAGAGCGACCTGATCGGCCGGGCAGCCGCCGATCACCCACCGGTGGGCGAAGAACCCGATGCCGACGCAGGCGGGGCCGCGTTCCCGTCCGAGGTGACCTTTACCGCCGGTGAGGCCATGTCCGCGCCGGCGGTCACCGTTCATGGGGACGAGACCGCGGCGGGAGCCGCCCGGCTGATGGCCCGCCGGGGCGTCGAGCGGCTGCCGGTCGTGGACGACGAGGACCGCCTCGTCGGCATCGTCACCCGCCGTGACCTGCTCTGGCTCTTCCTGCGACCGGACTCGGAGATACGACACCGCGTGGTCGCGGACATACTCGTGGACACCATGGGGCTGGGCGCGGAGGCGGTCACTGTCCACGTGGTCGACGGCATCGTGACCCTGGAGGGCCGGCTGGAGCGACAGAGCCAGATTCCGGTCCTGATCCGCCTCACCAACCAGCTGGACGGTGTGGTCGCGGTAGCCCCCCGCCTGACGGCCCGCATCGATGACTCCCTGCTCACCCCACCACACCGAAGCGCCCTGGGGATGTCTCTGTAACCGCGACGTCCGGTGTGGACCGTCCGGGGGACGCCCGGAAGACCGCTCGCCGCGCTTACGGCCGTCACCCAACGTGACGCTGTCTCCTTGAAGATTCCAAGGCGAGGAGAGACACCCGGCCATGGATCACTCGATCATCCACAAAGATTCCGGACCCGATGCCGTCTTCATGCTCCAGGACTACGAGCAGGCCCGCACGGATTTCACTTGGGACCGGGCTCGATCCCGGCTGTCCGGGCTCCCAGGAGGCGGGCTGAACATCGGATACGAGGCCGTCGACCGGCACCTGGTGGCAGGCCATGGCGGGCGGGAAGCGCTCCGCTGCATCGCAGCCGACGACACCGTCACCCGCCTCACGTACGCCGAGCTGGGCGGCCTCACGGGCCGCTTCGCCAACGTACTCACGGCCCTGGGCGTGGGGCGGCAGGAAAGGGTGTTCACGCTCCTGGGCCGCTGCCCCGAGCTGTACACGACGGTCCTGGGCACGCTGCGCAGCGCACGCGTGCTGTGCCCGCTCTTCTCGGCCTTCGGGCCCGAGCCCGTACGGCAGCGGCTGGAGCTGGGCGACGCCCGGGTTCTTGTCACCACCGAGGCCCTGTACCGGCGCAAGGTCGAGGAGAACAGGCAGCGCCTGCCGCGTCTGGATCACGTCCTGCTCGTTGGCCCGGTCCACGACCCGCCGCCGGGCACCGTCTCCTTCGCCGACCTCATGGAGCGGGCACCCGAGGAGTACGCCGTCCCGCCGACGGATCCGGAGGACATGGCGCTGCTGCACTTCACCAGCGGCACGACCGGTACCCCCAAGGGTGCGGTCCATGTGCACGAAGCGGTCGTGGCCCACCACGCGACGGCGGCCTTCGCACTCGACCTCCGCCAGGAGGACGTCTACTGGTGCACGGCGGACCCCGGGTGGGTGACCGGCACCTCGTACGGGATCATCGCCCCGCTCACCCACGGTGCGACCGTCGTGGTGGACGAGGGGGACTTCGATGTCCACCGCTGGTACCGCATCCTCGACAACCAGCGGGTCACGGTCTGGTACACGGCCCCGACGGCGATCCGCATGCTGATGCGCGCCACACCCAGGGACGGCTCCCGCGAGCTCCCCGGACCGTACGACCTTTCGGCCCTGCGGTTCATCGCGAGCGTGGGCGAGCCGCTCAACCCGGAAGCCGTTCTGTGGGGACAGGAGGTGCTCGGCCTGCCGATCCACGACAACTGGTGGCAGACCGAAACCGGTGCGATCATGATCGCCAACTTCGCGGCCAGCGACATCCGGCCCGGCTCCATGGGACGGCCCCTGCCCGGTGTGGAGGCCGCTCTGCTCGAACGCGGTGAGGACGGACGCGCCGACGTCACCGCGGGACGCGTGCGCGTGATCACTACGGCGGGCGTGGAGGGTGAGCTGGCGCTGCGCCCGGGCTGGCCTTCCATGTTCCGGGGCTATCTGAACGAGGAGGCCCGTTACCGGGCCTGCTTCGCAGACGGCTGGTACCTCACCGGCGACCTCGCGAAACGCGACGAGGACGGGTGGTTCTGGTTCGTCGGCCGCGCCGACGACGTCATCAAGTCGGCAGGACACCTCATCGGCCCGTTCGAAGTGGAGAGCGCTCTGATGGAGCATCCCGCCGTCGCGGAGGCCGGCGTCATCGGCCGCCCGGATCCGGTCGTGGGAGCTGTCGTCAAGGCCTTCGTCTCCCTCCGTCCGGGGCTCGCCCCCGACGCTTCCCTCAAGCGGGAAATTCTGGCGTTCGCACGCAAGCGGCTGGGCCCCGCGGTGGCCCCAAGAGAGATCGAGTTCGAGCAGAACCTCCCCAAGACGCGCAGCGGCAAGGTGATGCGCCGTCTGTTGCGGGCCCGGGAACTGGGATTGCCCGCAGGGGATCTGTCCACGCTGGAGAACCCCGGATGACCCGCTCGTGAGAGAAGGCAGACCATGAGCAGCACCACCTCCCACCACGAAGGCAAGGCCCGTGCCACCGCACGGAAGAGCGGGCGCAAGAAGGGGCCGACCACCGCCGCCCGCGGCACTCCCGACGGGCTTCCCGTGCCCGGCCACCACCTGTCCCTGCTCCGCCGGATGCTCGCCATCAGGCGGTTCGAGGAAAGGTGCGTGGAGCTCTACAGCGGCGCGAAGATCCGTGGCTTCGTCCACCTCTGCATCGGTGAGGAAGCCGTCGCTGTGGGCGTCAACCAGGCCCTGCGCGAGGAGGACGCGGTGGTGTCCACCTACCGCGAACACGGGCACGCCCTGGCCCGCGGGGTTCCCGCCGACGCCGTGATGGCCGAGATGTACGGCAGGGCCACCGGCTGCAGCCGCGGACGCGGCGGCTCCATGCACCTGTTCGACGCCGCCCGCCGCTTCTACGGGGGCAACGCGATCGTGGCCGGCGGCCTGCCCCTGGCGGCCGGGCTCGCACTCGCCGACCGGATGCGCGGCAGCACCCGCGTCACCTGCTGCTTCTTCGGGGACGGAGCTTTCGCCGAAGGCGAGTTCCACGAGACGGCCAACCTCGCGGCCCTGTGGCAGCTGCCCCTGCTGATGGTCTGCGAGAACAACCTGTACGCCATGGGGACGAGCCTGGCCCGGGAACATGCCCAGACCAACCTCGCCATGCGTGCCGCTTCGTACGGGATGCCTGCCTGGACCGTCGACGGCATGGACGTTCTCGCCGTCGAAGCCGCCGCACTCCGGGCGACGGAGTCCGTGCGCGCGGGCAACGGACCGCACTTCCTCGAGGCACAGACGTACCGGTTCCGTGCCCATTCCATGTACGACCCGGACAGGTACCGGGCCAAGTCCGAGATCGAGGAATGGAAGGGACGCGACCCCCTCAAAGGGCTGGCCGAACTGATGCGTTCCGAAGGGCAGCTCGACGACCGGGTGATGGAAGAACTCGACAAGGAAGTTCTCGCCGAGATCGACGAGGCCGTGCGAGGGGCCGAGGAAGCCCCGCTGGAACCGGTCGCGGACCTGCTCCGCTTCGTCACGAGCGAACCCGGGAGCACGGCATGAGCACGCGGAAGGCACCGACCGGGACTTCCCGGCCGACCACCTACCGGGAGGCGCTCCGTGAGGGGTTGCGCGAAGCCCTGCTGCAGGACGAGCGCGTCTTCCTCATGGGCGAGGACGTGGGCCGGTACGGCGGATGCTTCGGCGTCAGCCTGGGACTGCTCGAAGAGTTCGGACCCGACCGGATCCGCGACACACCTCTGTCCGAATCCGGATTCGTGGGCGCGGGCATCGGCGCCGCGCTCGGCGGGATGCGGCCCGTGGTCGAGATCATGACCGTCAACTTCAGCCTCCTGGCTCTGGACCAGATCCTGAACAACGCGGCCACGCTGCTCCACATGTCGGGCGGACAGCTGAGCGTCCCCGTCGTGATCCGCATGACGACCGGAGCAGGCCGGCAGCTCGGCGCCCAGCACTCTCACAGCCTGGAAGGCTGGTACGCCCACATCCCCGGCATCCGGGTGCTGGCCCCGGCCACGGTCGACGACGCGCGCCACATGCTCGCGGCCGCGCTCGCCGACCCTGATCCGGTGCTGATCTTCGAGCACGGTGGCCTCTACAACGCGGAGGGCTCTCTGGACGAGACCGTCGATGCCGTCGATCTCGACACGGCGGCCGTACGCCGGTCGGGCACGGACGTCTCAGTGATCACGTACGGCGGCTCCCTGCCGAAGGCCCTGGCAGCCGCGGAAACCCTTGCCGGGGAGGGCGTCAGCGCGGAGGTCGTGGACCTACGTGCCCTGCGCCCCCTCGACGACGCCACCGTCATGGCATCCATCGCCCGAACTCACCGGGCCGTGATCGTCGACGAGGCATGGCGCAGCGGCAGCCTGGCCGCGGAGATCTCGTCCCGCATCACCGAGCAGGCGTTCTACGAGCTCGACGCCCCCGTTCAGCGCGTATGCAGCGCGGAGGTCCCCATTCCCTACGCCAGGCAGCTCGAAGAGGCGGCGCTTCCCCAGCCCGCGACCATCGTGGACGCCGTTCGCCGGACGGTGAGCTGACATGGCCGATTTCACCATGCCTTCCCTCGGCGCGGACATGGACGAGGGCACCCTCGTGGAATGGCTGGTAGGGCCCGGTGACACCGTCACCAAGGGCGATGTCGTCGCTGTCGTGGAGACGGCCAAGTCGACGATCGAGGTCGAGTGCTTCGACTCGGGCACGGTCGGTGCACTCCTCGTCGAACCGGGTACCACCGTGCCGGTCGGCACACGGATGGCTGTCATCGACTCGGGGGCCGAGTCTCCTGCCCCTGCCCCTGCCCCTGCCCCTGCCCCTGCGAAGGCGACGGCCCCGACCTCCGCACTGCAAACCGCTCCCGGACACGCCACCACCCCGACCAGGGACGCCGTGTCCACGCCTTTGGTGAGGCACTTGGCCGAGCAGAAGGGCATCGACCTGTCGTCCGTGCACGGTTCCGGCAAGGGCGGTCGGATCATACGTTCCGACGTGGAGCACACACCGGCTGAGCGGCCGCACCGGGTGAAGGCCTCGCCGCTCGCCCGTCGGCTGGCCCTGTCGTCGGGCGTCGACCTGAGTGCACTGAGGGGAACCGGGCGGGGCGGCACGATCCGGGCCGAGGACGTACGGGCCGCCACGGCGGGCCCTGCGTCCCGTACGGTCGAAAGCCGCGAACCGGCGCGCCCGTCCTCGGCAACGGCCGAGCCCACGTATCCGGCGCGCGCGGCGATCGCGGCTCTGATGAGCCGCGCGAACCGCGAGATCCCCCACTACTACTTGTCGACGACGATCGACCTGGCCGTCGCGATGGCGTGGATGCGCGACCGAAATGCGAGCCGGCCCGTGGCGGAACGGCTCGTGCCGGCGGCCCTGCTGCTCAAATCGGTTGCCCTGGCAGCACGCCAAGTGCCGGAACTGAACGGCTACTGGAAGGAGGAGGCGTTCGTCCCCTCACCCGCCGTGCGACTCGGCGTCGCGGTGTCCCTGCGCGGCGGCGGGCTGGTCGCACCATCACTGGCGGACGCCGACACCATGCCACTGCCGGAGCTGATGGCGACGCTGAAGGGTATGGTCTCGCGGGCGCGGAGCGGCCGTCTGCGGGCTTCGGAGACGGCAGATCCGACACTGACGGTGACCAACCTCGGAGATCAGGGGGTCGAGGCCGTCTTCGGGGTGATCTACCCACCTCAGGTCGCCCTCGTCGGCCTGGGGCGTGTCACCGAGCGGCCGGTGGCCGTGGACGGGATGCTCACGGTGCACCCGACCGTGACGGCCACGCTCGCCGCCGACCACCGCGCGAGCGACGGTGCGACCGGGGCGCGATTGCTGACGGCCATCGACCGCCTGCTCCAACGACCGGAGGAACTGTGAACCGCGACGAGGCCCTCGTACTGATCAAGGACGTTCTGACTGACGTGGTTCCCGGCGCCGACGCGGCGGCGCTCGCGCCGGACGAGAACTTCCGCGACGACCTGGAGATGGACTCGCTGGACTTCCTCAACTTCATCGAGGCACTGAGCGAGCGCACCGGGCTCCCCCTGCCCGAGTCCGACTATCCGGCATTGAACACCCTGGACGGCTGCGCGGACTACGTCACCTCGCGCACCTCCGTGAAGTAGCGGGGGGCTGGTCGGCCCCACAGGGGGCCATTCGGCCCCTCCTCGGTCGTCGCGCCGCAGGCGACGCTGGAAGAGGACCGCGGCCCCGCGCCGCCCGAGGAGGTTCTGGCCATGAAGCACCATGTGACCGTCGGCGTGGACGGCTCTCCGGAGAGCCGGGCCGCGGCCCGTTGGGGCGCCCGGGAGGCGGCCTTGCGGAAAGTTCCGCTGAGGCTCGTCCACGCCGTCGACTGGCTGATCAGCCCTGCGGTGCCGGTGCCGGGCCGCGAAGTGGCCGACCGTTGGGCCGACGAGGCGCTCACTGCGGCATCGGAGGACGTGCGACGCCGGCATCCCGGCCTGGAGGTCTCGACGAGGTGCCTCTCCGGCAGGCCGGCGGCAGCCCTGGCCGCGGAGGCGGTGGACGCAGGGTTGCTCGTACTCGGCTCGCGTGGGGTGGGAGGCTTGGTCGGATTCCTCATCGGCTCGGTGGGCTTGTCGACACTGGTGGCCACCGAGACGCCGGTGGTGCTCGTACGCGTGTCGGACGCGCCGGAGGAGGCCGAGCCCGTACGGGACGGGGGGATCGTCCTGGGTGTCGACATCCATGAGGCGGCGGACAAGGTTTTGACCTTCGCCTTCGAGGAAGCCGACCGTCGCGGCTGTGCCCTGCGTGTGATCCACGGCTGGAAGATGCCCTCCATGTACCAGTACGCGCCCTTCTTCGACCCGGAGAACGAGCGGGAGGTCGGCCGGAGTGTCACCGTGATGCTCGACGACATGCTGATGCCGTGGCGGCACAAGTTCCCGTCCTTGAGCGTCACCCACGAGGCGTTCATGGGGGCCGCCGGCGACCAGCTGGTCCAAGCCGCAGCGAGCGCAGACCTCGTGGTGGTGGGCCGCCGTCTGCGCCGCTCTCCTCTGGGGGCGCATCTGGGCTCCGTGGCCCATGCGGTCCTGCACCACGCCGCCGCCCCCGTCGCGGTCATCGCTCACGACTGACAGCCCTACTCACAAGGGAGACCGGACCATGTCTCACCGCACTGTCGCAGACGTCATGACCAGGAACGTGGCCACGACCGGCCCCGAAGCGTCACTCAAAACGGTCGCCCTGAACCTCGACCACAACGGTGTCTCAGCCCTGCCCGTCGTGGACACCCGTCACCACCCGATCGGCATCGTCTCCGAAGCCGACCTCCTCCGCAGGCAAGCCGGGCTGCCCGACACCGAAGGTCGTGATCCTCTGCACAGTACGGCGTCCATGGCCCGTGCCTCCATGGACGCCCGAACCGCCGGCGATCTGATGTCCACCCCCGTCCTGACCGCCCGGCCGGAGTGGGGCATCGTCGAGACGGCCCGCTTCCTGCACGAGCGGGGTGTCAAGCGTCTGCCGGTGGTCGACCAAACCGGAATCCTGGTGGGCATCGTCAGCCGCACAGACCTGTTGCGCCCCATGCTTCGTCGCGACGAGGCCATCCGCGATGAAATCGTCGACGACGTGCTGGGCCGGACGCTCAGGATGACACCCGGCGGTGTTGTCGTGACCGTGCGCGATGGGGTCGTCTCCCTGAGTGGCCGGGTCGAGGACCGGTCCACCATTCCGGTCGTGGAACGACTGTGCCAGTCGGTCGACGGGGTCGTCAGCGTGGACCAAGCACTCGGCTACGCGATCGACGACCTGTCGCCGGCTGCTAACCCGGACCGCGCCGCCCATTGACCCCTCACAGCAAAAGGGCGGAAAGAGTCCGCCCGCTTCTCGCGGATCCCGATCGTGCGGTGCACGGCCGCCAGCCGCTTCTCCGCATCCTCTCAGGGACTCTTTCCGTCAATGTCATGAAAGCACGCCCGACATGATCGACAACAGGGCTGACCAGCCCGAAGTGACCCCCTGACGGCCCTACCGCCGACGGGCACAGGTGTCCACGCTCGGACGTATCAGGACTCCGCTTCTGGAGGCATCATGAAGCAGCTTCGCACCGTCGAGGACGTGATGACGCATGCCGTCATCTCCGTCGACCGCAGAACACCGTTCAAGGACATCGTGGAGACCATGCGGCAGTGGCGGATCAGCGCCCTGCCCGTCATGTCGGAGGAAGGACGGGTCGCCGGCGTGGTGTCCGAAGCGGATCTGCTGCTCAAGGCCCAGGGCGCGGACGAGTCGCGCGCGGTCACCGCCGGGCAGCTGATGACCGTACCGGCGGTCACGGTGACCAAGGACGCCACCATCCCCGGCGCCGCACGTCTGATGGCCCGCGGCCACCTCAAGCGGCTCCCCGTCGTCGACGGCGACGGCCGCCTCATCGGCGTGGTCAGCCGGGGCGACCTCCTCAAGATCTACCTCCGCCCGGATGCCGACATCGCCGAGGAGCTCCGCCGGCTGATCATGGCCGAGCTCATCCCCGGCGGCTCGGCCATGGTGCACGTCCACGTGGCCGATGGCATCGTCCACTTGGACGGCTCCATCCCGGACCCGGCCCTCAAAGACGTGCTGGTCCGAGTCGCACGCACCGTACCCGGAGTCGTGGACGTCACGGCCGTGCGACTCGATGCCGAAGTCCGCGCGTGAAGGAGGCCGACGATGAGGCATCGCAGCGTCGCCGACCTGATGACTCCGACTGCTGTCAGCGTCCAGCGGGGCACCCCGTTCAAGGAAATCGCCAGGCTGCTCAAGGAGTTCGACATATCCGCCGTGCCCGTGGTGGATGAGGCCGAGCGTCCCGTGGGCGTCGTCTCCGAAGCCGACCTGCTCCGCAAGCGCAGCTCCGGCAGCGGCACGAACACGGCCGCCGATCTCATGACCAGCCCCGCCGTCACCGCCCGGACCGATTGGAGCGTCGTTCGCGCTGGCGCGCGTCATGCGGGGGCGGCAGGTCAAGAGACTGCCTGTGGTGGACGCCGCCGGCCGGCTGATCGGCATCCTGAGCCGCAGCGACCTGCTTCAGCTCTTCCTGCGCAGGGATCACGCGATCCAGGAGGAAATCCTCGAAGACGTATTGACCCGCACCCTCGGGCTCAGCCCGTCATCGTTGACCGTCGAGGTCACGGACGGGCTGGTGACCCTGAGCGGGACCGTCGGCCGACGCAGTCTGGTCCCCATCGTGCTTCGCCTGTGTCAGAGCGTCGACGGCGTCGTGGACGTGGTCAACCGGCTCGACTACGAGCAGGACGACGTGTCGGTCGGCGCTGGGCCGGCCATGGAGCGGTAGGAGAAGAGCATGAAACATCGGGAAATCCGCGAGCTGATGACCCGCGAGGTCGTCACCGTCCCCAACAACGCCCCGTTCAAGGAGATCGCCCGCACCCTGACGGAACACAAGGTGTCGGCCGTCCCTGTCGTCGACCGTTCCGGCCACCCGCTCGGCGTGATCTCGGAGCGGGACCTGCTGCCGAAATCCGCAGGCCAAAGCGACTACTTCCGGTCACTTCCCGAACGGGAGGCATGGCAGGAGGACAAGGCCGCGGGTACGCGCGCCGAGGAGCTGATGTCCTCGCCCCCCGTGTGCGCCAGGCCGGACTGGACCGTCGCCGAAGCCGCCAGGTTGATGGAAGCCCAAGGAGTCAAGCGGCTCCTGGTCGTGGACGACTCGGACCTACTGATCGGAATCGTCAGCCGACGGGACCTGCTGCGGATCTTCCTCCGGGACGACGAGGACATCCGTCACGAAATCATGGCTGACGTGCTCGAACTCGGCGTGCGTCAGAGCCCCTCGGCCATCACCGTGGCCGTCACCGACGGCCGGGTCGAACTGCACGGAACCGTCGACTTCAGGAGCCTCATCCCGCTCATCGAACGCCTCTGCCGGACCGTGGACGGCGTGGTCTCCGTAGCCCAGCATCTCGGGTACGCCATCGACGACACGAACTCAGCCTGAACAGGCCGTCGCTCCGCCTCGACAAGGGCGGAGACCAACTCCCGGACCCATGCGGACCCCTGCCCTGCCGAGGGAAGCCATCATGAACGATCGAATCGTCGTCGGCCTCGACGGATCCGCGGAAAGCCTCGCGGCGGCCCACTGGGCGGCGCGAGAGGCCGTCCTGCGCGGCTTGCCGCTCCACCTCATCCACGCCGAGGAAAGGTCGTCGCCCCGCGACCTCCCGGTGCCGACGAGCGAAGTACGCCGCCACTGGGCCCAGGCGCTGCTGAACGAGACCGCCGACGAACTGCGCTCGAGCCACCCAGAACTGGATGTCGAGGTCCGATCACTCGACGGCAGACCGGCCGCCGAGCTCGCCGGCGTCGCGGCCGGCGCGAATATGATCGTCCTGGGCTCCCGGGGACTGGGCACCCTCACCGGCTTCGTCCTCGGTTCCGTCGGCATGGCAGTCATCCAGGCGACGGTACGGCCGGTGGTCATGGTGCGGGCGGGCGAGGACGCGTTGCCGCACCCCGACGGCCGGCACGCAGCCCGCGAGGTTCTGGTGGGCGTTGACATCAACCGGCCGTGCGACGCGCTGCTCGCCTTCGCCTTCGAGGAGGCGGCGCGGCGGGCCTGCGCCCTCCACGCCCTGCACAGCTGGTCGCTGCCTCCGCTGGTGGGGTACGGCGCGGCGTACGATCCGAGAGTTCACGCCCAGCTCGAAATGAGCGCGAATGCCTCTCTGGGCGACGTCCTGGGGACCTGGCAGGACAAGTACCCGGATGTCGCGGTCATTTCGCGCGCGAGCGCCGGGCATGCCGCTAACGAGCTCGTCGCGAGGTCCTCCGAAGCAGGCCTCATCGTCGTCGGCCGCCGCATCCGACGGTCCTCGATCGGCGCACACATCGGACCGGTCACCCACGCGGTCCTCCACCACGCCAAGGCGCCCGTCGCCGTCATCGCGCACGAATAGCGGCGCAAAACGACGGGCGGATTGACAGCGGAGGCAGTCAACGCCGCGAAGCGGTGCGGTTGCAGGCCGCCGGGTTGTTCGCCGAGGGGGTCAAGCCGCCGGAGGTTGCCCGCAGGCTGCAGGTGACCTCGAAGTCGACCTACCAGTGGCACCAGGTCTGGACGCGGGGTGGTGCGGCAGCTCTGGCGTCACGAGGCGCTGGCGGGCGGCGGTGCAAGTTGGCGGGCCTGTGCCTGGCCAAGCCGGCGGAGTTCCTGGAGCAGGGGCCGGCCGCGCGCGGCTGGGTGGAGGACCAGGTGTGGACCGGTTCGCGGGTGGCCACGCCGATCGGCAGGAACCTTCATGCGCCCTACAACGACTCCGGGGCCACCCGGCTGAAGCGCCGTCTCGGTTGTGCCCCTCAGTCCCGGCCCGGAGAGCCGCGGAGCTCGACGAGCAGGCCGTGACTGGGTGGAGGAGGTGACCTGGGCGGAGGTAGAAGTGCCGGGTGGCCTGCGATGGGTGGATCTGCTTCGAGGACGAAGCGGGATTCAATCGCAGGCCACCGAGGGGGCGCACATGGGGCCGGCTCAACACCCACGTGTCCCATGCATGCGCGCCTTGATCAGCACTCAGGTGTGGCTGACGGTGTTCAGCCTGCCCGTGTACGCCCCGGAGCTCAACGCAGTCGAGTCCCTGTGGGCCCACGTCAAGTGCAGCCTTGCGAACCTCGCCAACGCCGCACCGGACAGACCCGTCATGCTCGTCCGCACCCGACTCGAATGGCTTCAGTACCGCCCCGACATCCTTGACGGGTTGCTAACCGAAACCGGAGTCTCCCTCGGCCTTCCGCCACCAGCACGCTGAGAGCCGAAGGCTGTGCGGGACGGGCTCAGATTCCGTGTGTCGACAGGCAGAAGGGATGACCCGCCGGGTCCAGGAGCACCCGCCACACGTCGGGCCGCGGCTGGAAGGAAGGTAGGACGGCGCCCAGTTCGAGCATCCGCTCCTGCGCGGCGTCCAGGTCGTCGACGCCCAGTTCGAGGTGGGCCTGCTTACTGTGCGCGGGGTCAGGCCAGGTCGGAGGCCGGAAGTCGGCCTGGCGGACGAAGCCGAGCCCCGGGGCTCCCTCCCGCCCCAGCAGGACGAAGTCGTCGTTCTGGTGCAGCACGGGCAGGTCCAGGGCATCGCCGTAGAAACGGGCCAGCTCAGCCGGGTCGGGACAGTCGAAGTCGAAGGAAAGCAGACGGATCTCTGGGTTGCTCATGGGCCCGGACCGTAGGCCATGACCCTGACAGGACGCGTCCTGGTCATACGGAACACTGGGGGATTGTGATCAGGACCTCCTCCCGCCTGCTGCGCTTGGTGTCGCTGCTGTCCGTGCGCCCCGAATGGACCTGCCGTGAACTGGCCGAGCGCATGGCGGTCACCGACCGCACAGTCCGCCGGGACATCGCCCGGCTGCGGGACCTGGGCTACGGAGTCGAATCCGCGCCCGGCCCCTGGGGCGGCTACCGGCTCAGCCCCGGTGCCCGCATGCCGCCGCTGGTACTGGACGACGAGGAGGCCCTGGCCGTCGCCGTCGCCCTGCGCGAGGCCGCGCTCAGCGGAGTCCTCGGCACCGGGCAAGCCGCCCTCTCCGCGCTGCTCAAGCTCCGCCAGAGCCTGCCCACACACCTCGCGGACCAGCTGAACACACTGGACGGCACGCTCGAACACACCGCCCGCTCCGGCGAACCGCAGATCGACACACCTCTGCTGCTGGAACTGGCGCGAGCCTGCCACAGCACACTGCGCACCACCCTCTCCTACCGGGACCACACCGGCCGGGCATCCGTGCGAGCCGTAGACCCGTACCGCCTGGTCCACACCGGCCTGCGCTGGTACCTGGTCGCCATGGACGTCACCAAACAGGAATGGCGCACATTCCGCGCCGACCGGGTGGTGAGCGTACGCCCCACCACCGAACCAGCCGACCTGACCGATCCGCCCGACGCCGCAGCGCTCGTCTCCCGGGGGATCGCAAGCGTCGTCTACCCCGTCTACACGACGATCCGTCTTCCGCTCCCGCTGGACCGCGCCCTGCAAAAGATCCCACCCACCATCGGCACACACAGCCCTGACGGCCCCGAAGCCACCGTTGTCGAGATCGGCGGCAACAGCACTGATTGCCTCGCCGCCTACCTCCTCAGCCTGGCCACACCGCTCACAGTGCTGTCCCCGGACGAGGTACGGCAGGCACTCATCCGCCACGCCCAGGCTCTCCTGACAGCCAACGGCTGACAGCGACGAACGGACATCAGGGTGAAGAGACCGAGAGACTTCACCGCTCCGCGCAGATCGTCTCGACCAAGTGACCCACCTGTTCCTCGGACAGGTGCCTGGCGAGATCGGCCTCGCTGATCATCCCGACGAGGCGGTGGTCGGCGATCACCGGGACACGCCTGATCCGGTGGTCCTGCATCGTCTGCAGCACTTGGCTCGTGTCAGCGCCCGCGTCGACCGTGATCGGCTTGCCCTGCGCGAGCTGTCCGGCTGTCATGTGGTGCGGGTCCTTGCCCATGGCCAGGCACTTCAGCACGATGTCACGGTCGGTGATGATGCCGTGCAGACGGTCGTCGGGCCCGCAGATCGGCAGGGCGCCGACGTCCAGTTCGCTCATCCGCCGGGCCGCGTCCATGAGCGTCTCGGTCTCCTGTACGCAGGTGGCACCGCTGTGCATGATGTCCCGTGCGGTGGTCACGGCTGCCTGCTCACATGTGTATCCCTGTCCCTCTCCAGTCTGGGCTCGGGCCCAGCACCGCGCTCGTCGACGCGAGATCATGGGGACGTGGCTTCTCTGCGCCGTAGGCAGCAGCCCGGCCTTCCGAGCCCTTGCCGGACACCGGGCCGGCCGGCACACCGCCTGACGTGACCGCACTGGTTGATCAAGGCCCCAGACCTCTCGTCCACCCCACCGCAGACAGGGCCGGTCGGTCCCACGAGGGGCCGACCGGCCCCTCAACAGGAGACCGTCGGGCAGTCAGGCTTGAGTGTGCGGGAGAAGAAGAAGGAGATGGAGACCATGGCGAACCGAGTGACCGTCGGCCTCGACGGGTCCCCGGAAAGTGCAGCGGCGGCCCGCTGGGCAGCCCATGAAGCCGAGCTCCGCGGTGCCTCCCTGGACCTGGTCCACGCAGAGGAATGGCTGGAGAATCCTCCCCTTCCCGTCACGACCACCGAGGACCGTCGGCGGTGGGCCGAGGCCGTCCTCCGCGACACCGCCGAAGACGTGCGCCGCGTGCATCCGTCGTTGAAGGTCGACACGCGCCGAGTGAGCGGGCTGCCCGCCCTGGCGCTCACGCACGCCGCCGAGGACTCCGACATGCTCGTACTCGGCTCGCGCGCGCTCGGCAGCGTCGCCGGGTTCCTCGTCGGATCCACCGGTTTCGCCACCGTCGCCGAGGCCCCGCGCCCCGTCGTATTGGTTCGGTCAGTGGACCGCGCGGGCAATCCGCCCGACGGTGCCCGCGACCGCGGGCCCATCGTGGTCGGCGTGGACATCCACCAGCCCTGTGACAAGCTGCTCGCCTTCGCCTTCGAGGAGGCGTCCCACCGCCACTGCCCGCTCGTGATCATCCACGGCTGGTCTCCACCGCCCATCCTCAGCTACGCACCGGCTCTCGACCCGGGGGTCCAGCAGGAAATGGCCAACGGCATCACCGCCACGATGGACGAGATGATCAGCCCCTGGCACGAGAAGTACCCTTCGCTGCAGGTCGACTCCCGGGCCACCATCGGCCAGCCGGCTATTCAGATCCTCGACGCGGCCTCCACCGCCGCCCTCGTCGTCGTCGGCCGCCGTATCCGCCAAGCCGCATTCGGCGCTCACATCGGCCCCATCACACACGCCGTGATGCACCACGCGGTCTCACCGGTCGCCGTCATCGCACACGAGTGAGGCCCACCGCACAGGCAGGAAAGTCTCATGACCGCACCGCTTCCGAACCCGGCAGAGATTGTTCCGCTCATCGAGGATGCCGTCACGGCTCCGTCCATGCACAACGCCCAGCCGTGGAAGTTCCTCTACCGACCGGCCTCCGGGCTCATCGAGCTGTTCGGCGACCCGGGCCGTGCCATGCCCCGTGCCGACCCGGACCACCGTGCCCTCCACCTGGGCTGCGCCGCCGCCCTGTTCAACCTACGGGTGTCCGCAGCCTCGGCAGGGTGGGGCGCAGACGTGCGGTTGCTGCCCGACCCGGACGATCCCTGGCTGCTGGCCGCTGCCGACCTCCGGGAACCCGGGCCCACGGACAAGGATCTCGGAACTCTCCACCCAGCCGTACGGCGACGTCACACCAGCCGGTTTCCTTTCGCGGAGGAGGAGATCCCTCCAGCGCTGTTGGACGGTCTGCGCGCCGCCGCCCTTCTCGAAGGGTGTCGCCTGGCCGTGCCGGACGCTTGGCACACCGACACCGTGCTGGGACTGGTTCACGACTCAGAGCATCGCGAGGAGATGGATCCCGCGATGACGGCGGAGACGCTGGCATGGACACATGCAGGCATGCCGGAAGGCCAGACCCGTCCTGACGGAATTCCTGTGGACGCCTTCGGTCCGAAGCACTCCGGCCGCGGTGGGGTCGTGCGCGACTTCGGTCGCTCCCAACGCGTTCCGGGGCGCGGGTGGGCCACCTTCGAACAGAACCCGCACATCGTGCTGCTGGGTACTTCGGGTGACAGGCCCGAGGACTGGCTACGAGCAGGACAGGCCCTCCAGCGGGTTCTCCTTCAGGCCACCGCCGACGGACTGGTCACGTCGATGACCTCGCAGCCGCTCGAATGGCCCGCGCTCCGCTGGACGGTGCGCGATCCGGGCTCGGCGATGACCCACGTCCAAATGGTGATCCGGCTCGGCTACGGACCGCAAGGTCCCGCGACGCCCCGGCGCCCCGTGGCTGAGGTACTGGACATCCGATAAAACCGGAGATCGAGCTGTCGCCAGGACATTCGTAGCGGGGAGCGCGCCTGTGGACGCGGCGTCGCCCTTCTCCTTAATCCGGCTCCATGTAAGGGCGGCGGAAGACCGGGGCCTGGCCGGGGCCGTACGGGCGTACGGCCGCCATCGCCTGGATGACCGCCGCCTCCAGAAGGCCGCCGGTGTCGATGGGGACGGCCTCCTCCCACGGAGGCTCCGCGGCTGCCATGGCCTCGGCCACCTCAGGGGTGGCGTCGGATGCTCCGGGGGCGCGCGTGGTCAGGCGTGCGGCCGACACCCCACCCGGAACCTGGCAGCGCAGGGCCACCAGGTCGGCACTGGTGCGTTCGGCCATGCGCAGGGCAGCCTCGCGTTGTCCCGCGTCGGACCAGGTGGCGTCGAGGACGACTGACTCGCCACGGGACAGCAGGGTGGACGCCCGGTCGAGCAGGGCCGTGTACGTCCTCGCGGTCCACTCGGGCGTGTACAGCCCTTCGCCGTACCCGGCGGCCGCGGATTCCTCCGCCGGGATGCCTGCCAGCTCCTTGCGCAGGCGGTCGCTGCTGAGCAGCGTGACGCCCAGACGATCGGCCAGTGCGCCGGAGAGCGTGGACTTCCCGCTGCCCGGGAGACCGCCGACGAGGGTCATGCCGACGGCGGAGGTGCGCAGGTGGCGCAGCGTCGTGGTGACCAGGCGCCGTGCTGCCGCCTCGGCGCCGGGAGTGCCTTGAGCTGCCTGGATCAGGGACACCTTGGCCCGGACGAACGCGCGGTAGGCGACGTAGTGATGCCACAGGGATGGCGGTGCGGGGTCGCCGGAGTACTCGCCGTACTGGGCGAGGAAGAAGGCCGCGGCCTCCGGGGCACCCGTCTGCTCCAGGTCCATGGCGAGGAAGGCCGCGTCGTCGAGTCCGTCGACGTAGCGGAGGCGGTCGTCGAATTCCAGGCAGTCCAGGACGCGGGGGCCGTCGTCGAGGCAGAAGATGTCCTGGGCTAGCAGGTCGCCGTGGCCGTCGACCACCCGCCCCTGCTCGATACGGGCGTCGAACAGTGTCTCGCGGCCTGCAAGATAGCGACGCACCAGGCGCTGCACCTCCTCCACCCCGTCGAGCAGACCGCCGTCTTCGGTCAGTCCCCTGACTTGCGTGAAGCTCGCTTCCCAGCGTGCGGACAGTGCGTCCCGCCTGCCCTGCTCGTCGATGTCCGGGCCGCGGGGCGCGTCCGCGTGGCGGGAGGCGAGGAGGCGTGCGACCGACCGCAGGGCGTCGTCGACATCGGCGCCTTGGCTCACGAGCAGGGACAGGCGGCGTTCCGCCGGCATGCGGCGCATCACCACGAGCGGCTCGGGCGCGTCGGCGTCCGGTCCGCGGAACTCACCCAGGCCCAGGTAGACATCAGGGGCGAAGCGACTGTTGAGGGCGATTTCCCGTTCGCAGACGATCCGCCGGGCCGCCGTGGTCGTGTAGTCGAGGAACCCCAGGTCGACCGGCTTCTTCAGCTTGTAGGCGCGGTCGCCGACGAAGAACAGGACCGCGGTGTGCGTCTCGCACACCTCTGCGCGCGGGAGTGACGGAACATCGAGGCCGGTGCCGGTCCGGAGCGCGGACGTGTCGGTGCGGTGCGCAGGCACCGACGGCTCCTCGCTGTGGCTCGGCTCAGTCATGGGGAATGACGGCGACGGGGCAGCGCGCGTGATGGATCGCGGCGGTGGCCACGGACCCCAGTGGGGGCGCCAGGACGGGACGATGCCTGCGTCGGCCGACGACCAGGAGCCCTGCGCCCTTGGCAGTCCGGACCACGACCTTGGTAGGGCTTTCAAGACCGATACCGGGAGTTACCCCCACGCTCGGGAACTTCTCGCGCCAGGGGCGGAGAGCGTCACTCAGGAGCTTCTGCGCGTCCTGTCTGATCTTTTCGGTCACGTCGTGGTCCGTGCCCCAGGGAGCGTGAGCGTGGAGGGGCATGCTTCGGCCGTGGACGGCTTGCAGGGAAACACCTCGTGCCGCGGCGGCGGCGAAGGCGAACGCGAGCAGGTCATCGCACGGACCGTGCAGTTTCAGCGCCACCACTACGCCGCCCGAGGCACCTGGAGTGGACGGCGGACCCTCTTCGCGCGCCCCGGCGCGCACCAGGACCACCGGCCGCTCGGCCCGTGCCACGACGGGCATGCTGATGTCACCCAGGAAATAGCTCTCGACGGGCTCCATCCCCCGCGAGCCGAGCACGGTCATCTCGGACTCCGCCGACGCTTTCAGCAGCGCCTCCTGCGCATCCTCGGCGACCAGGTTTCCGACGATGGTCAGGCCGGGGTGGCGCGCCTGGAGCTCCGCCTTCGCGTGGTGCACGATCCGCTTCGCCCAGTAGTTCTGATCCATCTCGGAGGGGAGGTGGGTCGGTTCCGGAGCCAGCAGGGGCCACGCGTGCAGCAGTCGCAGGGTGAGTTTGCGGCGGTCGGCTTCGTCAGCGGCCCAACGGGCGGCGGCGAGGCTCTCGGGTGAGCCGTCGAGGCCCACAGTGACGACTGGCTCCATGCCGGCTGCTCCGTCAGGTAGGTGACTGGAAGGGCGGTGAGGTGTCCGGTGTCCGGTGTCCGGTCGGCCGGAGCCCTGTCGTCTCCTGTTTCGCCGGTAGCCGTGCAAGTGACCGTAAGCGGTACTCGATGAAGCGCCTGTGCCAACGCGCCGAGCTACGGCCTCATGTCATCCGAGGAGCACCTTAAGCCTCCCCGCAGCGCGCAGGAGGCCGTCCTTCCAGGGCGTGATCAGTGGGTGCGTTCGATGTCCAGTTCCAGGAAGTGGGCCGAACACGAGATGCACGGGTCGTGGTTGCGGACGGCTCGCTCGCACAGCCGGGTGAGCTCGGCCTCGGAGCCCTCGCCCCGATCGAGGCCGGCTTGGACCAGCCGACGCAGGTCCTCCTCGATGGCGCCCTGGTTCTGGGCGGTCGGTGGCACGATGCGGGCGTCCGTGACACGCCCCCCGTCGTCGAACGCGTAGCGGTGGTAGAGCAGGCCGCGAGGCGCCTCCGTGGCACCGTGGCCGGTGCCGGCCCGGGCCGGCACCTCCACGCACGGGCGGGCCGGACGTTCGTACTCCGCGATGATCCTCAGGGCCTCCTCCACCGCGTACAGAACTTCCACCGCCCGGACGAGGATGCTTCGGTACGGGTTCCGGCAGACCTCTCCCCGCCCGGCACCCGCTCGCGACGGGGGGTCACCCAGTCCGGCCTCCCGTGCCGCTTGCAGGGCCAGCGGGGACAGCAGGTGGCCGCTGACGGCCCAGCGGGCGAGGGAGCCGGTGAGGTGCCTGCGGCTGTCCAGCCGGGAGTGGAGGGCGGTGGAGTGGGAGACCTGCTCCTCGGCCACGTGCTCGGTGAAGTCCCGCAGGGGAAAACTGTACGGCGGGAGCGTCGCGTCGCAGGGGAGCACGGTGGGGATTCCGGACTCGATGGCGTAGGTGCCCGTCTCGGCGAGGGCTAGTAGGTCGGCCTCGCACGCGGCATCCGGGAATTCGAAGCCGGCGACCCAGCGCACCGTGTCCCAGGCATCGTCGAGGGCGGTGCGCAGCCGTTCTTCCAGGTGGCGGAGTTCGGCACGGGTCGGAGCGCGGTGGAAGCCGCCGATCCGGACGTTGACGGGGTGGATGGCCCGGCCTCCGAGCAGTTCGACCACGGCGTTACCGGTCTGCTTCAAGCGCAGTCCGCGCCTGACGTGCTCCGGATGGGAGCGGGACAGACCGATCACGTCGTCCTCGCCGAGGAAGTCCGGTGCGTGCAGCATGTGGATGTGCAGCGTCTGGCTCTCGATCCATTCGCCGCAGTACAGCAGGCGGCGCAGGGCGGCCAGTTGTCCGTCGACGACAACGCCGCACGCGTCCTCGATGGCACGGCAGGCACTCATCTGGTAGGCGACGGGGCAGATCCCGCAGATGCGGGAGGTGAGGTCGGGTGGCTCCGTGTGGGCTCTGCCCCGGAGGAAGGCTTCGAAGAACCGCGGCGGCTCGTAGATCTCGAGCCGCGCTTCGGTGACCGTGCCGTCGTGGATCCTCAGGTGCAGCGCGGTCTCACCCTCGACACGGGCGAGTGAGGGGATGCGCAGCTCCTGGTATCGGGGCGTGGGATCGCTCATCCGGGTCCTTCAACGTCGGTCACGCCGGGCTGTCCTTGCTCCTCCACGGCGGTGAAGGCGGTCACGTTGAAGGTGTGCAGGAACCTGCCGATGTCCTCCTCGCTCATCCCGTCACGCTGCATGAGCGGGACCAGCGCGGGAAGGTTCGTGGTTCCGGCCGGCCCGAAGCAGCCGTAGCAGCCACGCCCGTAGGTCGGGCACAGGGCCCCGCAGCCCGCGTGGGTGACGGGGCCGAGGCATGGAGTGCCGTGGGCGACGGTGACGCAGACGTTGCCGCGCCGTTTGCAGGCGAAGCAGACGCTGTGGTTCGGGATGGCGGGCTTGCGTCCGGCGAGGAACGCGGTGATGACCTCCACGAGCTGACCGCGGTCGATGGGACAGCCGCGCAGTTCGAAGTCGACGGGTACGTGGGCCGAGACCGGTGTGGAGGTCGCGAGGGTCTCGATGTAGTCGGGGCGGGCGTAGACGGTCGCCAGGTACCCCTCGACATCTGCGTAGTTGCGCAGCGCCTGCACGCCGCCGGCCGTGGCGCAGGCCCCGATGGTGACGAGGTGGCGGGCATCGGCGCGGATGCGCCGGATGCGCTCCACGTGCTCGGGTGTGCTGACCGAGCCTTCGACGAGCACGAGGTCGTACGGTCCGGGCGCGGCTTCGCTGGACGCCTCCAGGAAATGGGCGATCTCCAGTTCGGCGGCGATGCCGAGCAGTTCGTCCTCGCAGTCGAGGAGGGTGAGCTGGCAGCCGTCGCAGGAGGCGAATTTGAACACGCCGAGGCGGGGGCGGGCAGGGGGCTGGGGTGGGGTGGGGGTGCTCATCTCACAGTTCCCGGACGGTGAGCAGGGGCTCGGCCTGGTCGTAGCCGACGACCGGGCCGTCGCGGCAGAGAAGGAGGGGGCCGAGCTGGCAGTGTCCGCAGTGGCCGGTGGCGCAGCGCATGTTGCGTTCGAGGGAGACCCGGATGCGGTCGGGACGTACCCCTTGGTGGATCAGCGCGCGTGCGGTCGCGCGCATCATCACCTCGGGCCCGCAGACGAAGGCCACCGTGTCCGAGGGTGTGAACCGGGCCTCGCGGAGCAGCGTGGTGACGACTCCGACTCGGCCGGTCCAGCCGTTGGCAGGCCGGTCGACCGTGACGGCGGCGAACGGCTTTTCCCAGGCGGGAAACTCGTCCTGGTAGAGCAGATCGGCAGGTGTTCGGGAACCGGCAAGGACGTTCAGCCGCCCGAACGCGTGCGGCTCGGCCAGAACGGCGTCGACGAGGGGACGGAGCGGGGCGAGCCCGATGCCTCCGGCGATGACGAGCAGGTCGTTGCCGTGAGCGGCGGCCGAGTCCCAGGCAGTGCCGAAGGGGCCGCGCACGCCGACCCACCCGCCGGTCCGCAGGCCGCACAGCGCGCGGGAGACGGCCCCGACGGCCCGGACCGTGTGCGTCAGCCGGTGCCCGTCCGCGAGCCGGGACACGGACACCGGGATCTCGCCGACACCGAACGCGTACAGCATCGCGAACTGGCCGGGTGCGAAGGGCTTCACAGCATTCGCGGCAGGCTCCAGTACGAGCGTGACCGTGTCGTGCGTCTCGTCGCGGCGGTCCACCACGCGATAGGAACGGGGAGTGAGCGTCATGGCACCGGCCAGCTCCCCTGCGGTCCCGGCGGTCCGTACAGGTCGAGCAGCCGGGTGCGGGTGGCTCGAAGCCGGTCGCCGATGGTCTCGGCGACGGCGGTGACCAGCGACAGGCCCAGCGCCGTGTCCTCGGCGCACAGGTCATGGACGGCCGCGGCATCGAATTCCCAGGCGCGGACGGGGTCCCGGGTCTCGGCCGCGAGGTGCCATTGCCGAGGCGGGCACAGCCAGGACCAGCCGAGCAGACTGCCCGCACCGATGGTCTCGACGACCGCTCGCCCCCGGCCGGGCATGTGGACATCGAGCGCGACCGTGCCCGAGCGGATGACCCAGAAACGGTCGGCCTTCTCCCCCTCCTCGAAGATCCGCGTGCCGCCCGGAAGGGCGACTTCACGGGCGAGGGCCATCAGCTTCCCGCGGTGCTCCGCCGTCAGAGCGGCGAACACCCCCTCACCGGGAGACCCAACCGGATGCGAGGTCACGGCGTGCTCTCCCGCTGCGTGGCCTCTTGGTGCAGGGCGTGGGCTTCCTCGGTGAGGTCGATTCCCGTGGGACACCAGACGATGCACCGGCCGCATCCGACACAACCGGAACTGTCGAACTGGTCGTGCCAGGTACCCAGCTTGTGCGTGAGCCACTGGCGGTAGCGGCTGCGCGGGGTGGACCGGACCGGGCCGCCGTGGAGGAGCGAGAAGTCCAGGTCGTAGCAGGAGTCCCAGAGGCGCCAGCGCTCGGCGTGATCGCCGGTCAGGTCGGTGACGTCCTCCGTGGTGGTGCAGAAGCAGGTGGGGCAGACCATGGTGCAGTTTCCGCAGCTGAGGCACCGGGCGGTGACGTCGTCCCAGCGATCCGCTTCCAGGTTGTCCCGCATCAGCGTGCGCAGGTCCACCGGCGGCATGGAGCGGCCCATGCGTTCGGCGGCGGCGCTCACGGCTTGGGCCGCCGCTGTTCTGGTGAGGTCATCGGCGCTCCGGCCCGGCAGTTCCGCGAGGACCGCGGCTCCCTCCTCGCTCCCGCTCCGGCACAGGAAGCGGTGGCCGTCATCGTCCACGACCTCGGTGAGGGCGAGGTCGTAGCCGGCGTCGGCGGCCGGCCCGCTCCCCATCGAGACGCAGAAGCAGGTGGCACCCGGCTCGGTGCACTCGGCCGCGATCAGGAAGGCGCCCGTCCGCCGGGAGAGGTAGGTGGGGTCCCGGTACCTGCCCCCGCTCATCACCCGGTCCAGGATCTGAATGGCACGCAGATCGCAGGGCCGCACGCCGAGGAACGCGTATGAAATGCTCTCCTGCTCCTCCTCCCGGACGACCGGCGCACCGTCCGGGCCGCGGTCCGCGGACCACTGGCGGACGCGCTCCGGATGCAGGAACGACTTCCACGACTGGGGTCCCGCGCTGTGCGCGAACACGGCCCCGTCCTCGCGGCGGCGGAGCCGGTACCGCCCCGCCTCCAGCTCGACCCCCCATCCGTAGGGAAGCGCATCGGCGGATTCCAGCTCGTCGAGGACGATCGCGCCGTCGCGCACGGTCGGACCGATCACCGTGCGGCCGCGCGCCTTCAGGACGCGCACGAGCGCGGCCAGACCGTCGCGGTCGAGAACCGCCTCGTCCTGGTGGTCGAGGGCGGCTCCGGCATCCGAAGCGTCGGTCATGGTGCACCTCTCGGTCTCCACGTGCCTAGATCCGGCAGCATGTCAGACCAGCGGGCTCCCTGGTTCGAAGCTGGTCCGGCGAGTCCGCTCGCCGTGTTTGCGGACGTCTTCCTCGATGCGCCGGGCCAGATGCGGCAGGGCGGCCGACACCGCTGGGGTGAGCCCCGTGCCCAGCGAGCGGTCCGCTCCCTCGACCGCGTACACGATGAGACGGCCGGGGCCGCGCCCGAGACTGTCGGCGAGGCACAGGGCCTCGGCGAGCCCCAGCCCGTGGGTGCTCTGCCTGCCTGCGGCAGCCGGGTGCGGCATCTCGCCCGGGGCCACACACCACCGGTGTGTCCGCCCGGGCTGCGCCGCAGGTGGGAAGCAGGCGTCGATGACGAGCGTGAGGGCCTTGTCCTCCCAGAGGGTCATCAGGCGGCCGGGGTCTCCGTCGCACCGTACGAGCTCAGTACCGGAGGGGAGAGGTCGCCGTGCTTCCCGTTCACACAACAACGCGATGGCGGCCCACCCCACCCCGTCATCGCGCCGGAACTCGTTACCGATCCCGATGACCGCCGTACCGGCGAGCGGCTTCATACGTACCCGCTTCCTTCTTCGGGCGTCTCCCGGCACAGCCTGCCCTACTCACTGGGCGGGGTCCTGCGCGATGGGGCAAACGGCGCACGGCGCATCCCCCTGCCCGCGGTCCTCGCCCGGGACCGCGAAGTACCGCTGGGCGACGAGGCCCGCAAGGAGACGGAGGAGTTGCTCCTGACCGCTCCGGCCATCATCGTGCGACCAGGCGCGACCGTGGCGGAGGCGGCCTGGCCGGCATGTATGTCCCGTCTCAACCGCCTCCCTGTCGTCGACCAAGGCCCGACGGTCGAGGTCGTCGTCCGCGCCGGGAGACTCAGGGCAGGGCGTGGTCACCGGTGCCCGTGGTCGTGGGCGAACGCGTCGAGAGCTTGCCTGGGTGATCCCCGGGTGTGCAGGAAGCGCTCGTCCAGGATGCTCGCGAGTTCTTCCAGGGCGGAACGCAACACCGTGGAGGCGAGCCGGACATCCCGGTGTCCGGCTTCCGAAGCCTCATCGGCGATGTCGAGGGCGTAGCCGATCTGGCGAGCGAGGGAGGTCCGGTCGTCGCCGTCGTGGAAGTAGTAGGACTCCGCGTACTGGAGGAAGTCGACCGCCGCCACGGACAGCGCTGTGGCCAGGCTGTCCAGCATGGCGGCCCCGGCCGGGGAGTCGATCTGTTCCTTCCTGGGATGGGTACGGGAGAGGTGGGAGAGCCGCAATGCCAGTGCCCTGCGGCGCGCCAACGCCGGATAGATGCCGAGGATCCAGGAGACCGTCGCGGTCAGGAGGGCGAACCCGACCAGCGCCTCCAGGGGTGCGAGGAGGCGCAACCACCCCTCGGCGGGTGCGACGTCACCGAGGCCGAGCGTGGAGAGCGTGACCAGCGAGACGTAGGTCGCGTCCAGCAGGCTCGCATGATCGTCGGGGTGCAACCCTCCCGCGTACACGAACGCCTCGGGCATGTGAGGCCAGTAGATCAGCGCCCAGCCCGCCGCCACGGTCAGGGCCCACAGGGCGACGACGGACACCATGGCGAGCGGGCCGGCCAGGCCGGCTGTCGTTCGACGGGTGCCCAGGACGGACGAAAGCCGCCACAGTGTGGTCATGACCAGGCGGCTCAGCCCGCCGTGACGCGTCGGGTGCCACAGTGTGTGGAACACGTCCCGCAGGATCAGCAGGACCAGGGCCGCGCCCGTGACCGTCACAAGCCAATCCATCCGGCACCCCTTTTCCACCCGTTTCGCCCAGGTTCGCGCACCTCCGTAGCCGCTGATCGCAGCCCACGCCGTCGCCAGGTGGCAGAAGCAGGGCCGGGACTCACCCGGCGGCGGAAATCGGCCGAGGTTCCGGCCCCAGGCGGAACCCTGTGACGAGTTCGGCCCGGATGCGCAGCACGCCTGCCATCGGCTGGTTCGTCCACGGTTCGAGCAGCGCCTCAAGCCGTTCGGCGTCGTTGCGGTTCTCGACGAGCTCGGCGTAGCCGATCACCACGACACTCCAGCCGAGATGCGTGCCGGGGTCTATGGCATCGGCTTCGTAGGCGAGGACGATGCCGGGTGTGCCGGGGATCGCCACCAGCGACGCGCGTGAAGCGCCTTCGTCGAGCCGGACGATCACGTCCTCCCCCTCGACCACGTGGTTCACCGGTCGGATGGCCGGCAGTGCCTGGTGGGTGAAGACGATGCGGCCCAGCGGCACGGTGCCCAGGAGCCGCAGCGCTTCGGAGCGGTCCAGCTGCTCCGTGGACCGCATCGGGTCCGGGACGGGGCCGTGGTCCGGCCTCCAGGCGGTTTCGTGATCCATCACACGGCCCTCCGCTCCGACCGCGTCGTGTCGGTGTCGGCTTCACCCAGCGTCCTTGCCTCCTCGCGTGCCGTGCCAGGGCCGAACGGTCCCCTGTCCTGCGGAATCGGGGGCCGGTCGGCCCATGCCCACTGCCTGTGGAGCCGCACAGAATTGAAGAGGAATCGACCGGAGGCCGCCATGAGGACCACTCCCCCTACGAAGATCGCCGGCGCGTTGCCGGCTGAGCACCGTTCCCGGCTGATGGACATCGCGCGGGAGGTCAACTTCCCCGAGAGCGCACGCCTCTTCAACGAGGGCGGCCGGGCGGACAGGTTCTGGATCGTCCGAACCGGCATCGTCGCCCTGGACGTGCATGTGCCCGGCAGGCAGCCGGCAGTGATCGAAAGGCTCGGACCGGGCGAGCTCGTGGGGTGCTCGTGGATGCTGCAGCCCAGTTCCTGGAGACTGGGCGCGGTGGCCGCGACGCCGGTGCGCACGTACGAATTCGACGCCGCCGCGGTGCGCACGCTGATGGATGCCGACCCTGCTTTCGGCTCCGCGATGGGCCACTGGGTCGCGCAGGTGCTCGCGCACCGGCTGCACGCCGCCCGTGTCCGGCTGCTCGATCTCTACGCCCCGCACGGCAGTGGCAGCTATCTCTGACGGCCGGTGTCCCGCACCTGAACCCCCAGCAGTGAGGAGGGCGTCATGCCCGCGTCCCGGTACACCGTCAGCGACGTCATGACCCATACGGCCGTGGCCATCGGCCGTGAGGCTTCGTACAAGGAGATCGTCGAGCTGATGGACCAGTGGAAGGTCAGCGCCGTTCCCGTCCTGGAGGGCGAGGGGCGTGTGGTCGGGGTGGTCTCCGAGGCGGATCTCCTGCCGAAGGAGGAGTTCCGGCGGGACGACCCCCGGCTTCCCGATCAGCTGGAAGAGGCTTCCAAGGCGGGGGGTGTGCTGGCCGAGGAGCTGATGTCGAGTCCGGCCGTGACCGTGCACCCAGACGCCACCCTCGCCGAGGCTGCCCAGATCATGGCCCGCAAGCGCGTGAAGCGCCTCCCCGTGGTGAACGGCGGGGGGATGCTGGAGGGGGTCGTGAGCCGGAGCGACCTGCTCAAGGTCTTCCTGCGCACCGACGAGGAGATCGAGGAGGAGATCCGCGACGCGGTTCTCGCCGAGCTCGCTCCCCCGGTAGATCTACAGGCATCGGTGAAGGACGGCGTCGTCACCCTGCGGGGATCTCTCCGTAGTCGCGCCCTGGTGCCGCTGGTGGCCCGCGCCATCCGTGCCGTGGAAGGCGTGGTGGACGTGCGCATGGAGCTGGAAGGGCGGCCCGCCGGAGCTGCCTGAAACCCTTCACCGCCGCGCCGGCTCCGGTACGCACCACAAGGTGCGTCCGCCCGCTCCCCTGAGACAATGCGTACGACAAGACGTACGCACAGCCGATCGATCACAGGGGCGTACATGTCCGACGCATCAGCACCCTCTGCCTCGTCCGGGGCGCCCATCAGGGTCTTCCTTCTGGACGACCACGAGGTAGTACGCCGCGGCTTGCACGATCTGCTGGACGCGGAGCCCGACATCGACGTCATCGGCGAGGCGTCGACCGCCGAGCAGGCATTGACCCGCGGGCCGGCGCTGCGCCCGGACGTCGCCGTGCTCGACGTCCGGCTGCCCGACGGCGACGGGATCACCGTGTGCCGCGAGTTGCGCTCGCGGATGCCGGACCTCGCCTGTTTGATGCTGACCTCGTTCGATGACGAGGACGCGCTGCTCGACGCGATCATGGCCGGGGCGGCCGGCTACGTCCTCAAGCAGATCAAGGGGTCGGACCTGGTTTCGGCCGTACGGACCGTGGCGACCGGACAGTCCATGCTGGACCCTGCGACGACCGCTCGGCTGATGCACTCGCTGAGGGACCCGGAGACCGTCAAGGCTCCGGACGACGATCGCCTGGCCGCTCTCTCCGAGCGGGAGCGTTCCGTGCTCGAACTGATCGGCGAGGGCCTCACGAACGCGCAGATCGCCAAGCGGCTGTACCTGTCCGAGAAGACGGTCAAGAACCACATCTCGCGGCTGCTGGGCAAGCTCGGGGTGGAGCGGCGGGTGCAGGCCGCCGTCATCGCCGCGCAGGTCCACGAACACGAACACGGGCACGAGCCGGAGCACGGCATGGGCCGGAGCTGAGTGTCGACGGGGGTCACCCGGGGGGTGGGAAGTCGCCTCCATCCAGCGGTACCCGCCATTCCAGTTTCGTCCCCCGCCCGGTCGACCCGTGCGCCGATACGGAGAGCTCGCCGCCCAGGCGTTCGGCTCTCTCGGCGAGATTGCGGAGCCCGCTGCGACGGCCTCCCCGTGCCATTCCCACTCCGTCGTCGGTGACCCGTACGGTCAGTACGCCCTCGACGGCCGAGAGGGACACTTCTGCGCGGCCTGCCCGTGCATGGCGGGCCACGTTGGTGAGTGCCTCCCCGATCACCGCGAGTGCCTCGTCCGCGGTCTCGGAGGGTACGTCGGTGTCGATCAGGCCCTCCATCCGCAGGGCCGGGGCGAAGCCGAGTGTCCGGGCGGCCTCCTCCACGGCTTGGACAGCACGCAGCCGCAGCTTCGGCGTGACCCCGGGCGCCTCGTGTTCGCGGAGTCCGAAGATCGTCGAGCGAATGATCTTGATGGTGGCATCCAGGTCGTCGATGGCTCGGGCGAGCCGTTCCGAAGCCTCGGGATGCTCGACGAAGCGTCGGGCGCTCTGCAGGGTCATGCCGGTGGCGAAAAGGCGCTGGATGGCGAGATCGTGCAGGTCGCGGGCGATGCGGTCGTGGTCCTCCAGCATGCTCATCTGCTCGGCGTCCCGGCGCCGGTCGGCGAGCTCCAGGGCCAGGGCGGCCTGGCCCGCAAAACCGGGCAGGGCTGCGAACTCGGCGCGGGCGAACGCCGGGCGGCCGCATCTGCGGGCCAGGATGAGGACGCCGCTCAGCTTCTCCTTGGTGCCGACCGTGACGGCGACGGCGGGGCCGAAGCCCTTCCACCGTTCCGGCTGCACGGTGATCCGGACCTCGGTTCCGACGTCGGCAACGGTGATCAGTCCGTCCTCCTCGCCGAGGGCGGCTGCTGCCAGGGTTCCCGCGCTGCTGGGCAGCACGATGCCGCGATGCGCCTCAGCGCCCTCACCCAGGGCAAGCGAGCCGCGCAGCTCCCCGCCCTGGCCCACGAGGTAGAAGACACCGATGTCAGCGCCCGTGATGTCGCGGGCCCGCTCCAGCATGCCCTCCAGTACCTCCGTTTCGGCCAAGCCGGAGAGCAGAGCGCTGGTGAAGTCGGAGCTGGCGGTCAGCCAGCGCTCCCGGAGACGTACTTCCTCGTAGAGGCGGGCGTTCTCGATGGCGATGCCGGCTGCCACCGCCAGCGTGGACAGGACCGCCTCGTCCTCCTCGTCGAAGTCGATGCCGCCGCGCTTCTCGGTCATGTAGAGGTTGCCGAACACGTCCTCGCGGACCCGGATGGGGACGCCGAGGAAGGAGTGCATCGGGGGGTGGTGGGCCGGGAATCCGTAGGAGGCGGGGTGATCGGACAACTCCGACAGCCGTAGGGTCTCGGGGTGGCGGATGAGTTCGCCGAGGATGCCGTGGCCGGAGGGCAGGTCGCCGATCTCGGCCCGGAGGTCGTCGCTGATGCCGACGGGGAGGAACTGGGCGAGCTTCTGGTCGTCGCCGATGACGCCGAGGGCGCCGTACTCCGCGTCCACCAGGACGACGGCGGCTTCGACGATGCCCCTCAGGACCTGCGGAAGGTCGAGCTCCCGGCCGACGGACATCACGGCTTCGAGGAGGCCGTTGAGCCGGTCCCTGGTGCCGCGCACTTCGTCGATGCGGACCTGGAGCTCTTCGAGGAGTTCGTCCAGCCGGAGCCTCGGCAGCCCCGAACGCTCGGCACCCTGCTCGACCGCGCCCATGCGGTACCTCCAAGCGGCGCCCAGGGGAAGTCCGGCCTGCCTCTTCACCGTATCCCCGCTACCGCCTTCCCGCGCAGGCTGAAGGCGTCAGCCGGAGTCGTCCGCGCCGAGATGCCGGACGTGTGCGTCCGGTCCGGGGAAGAAGAGGGTCGTCTTGCCCGTGTCCGACCAGCGGACGTCGTAGGGCGGGGTGCCGTCGTCGTGGTGCAGACCGACGACTTCGCCGTCGCGACCCGCTTGGCCCACCGAGGGCCCGCCCACCACGATCTCGTCGCCGACGCGGGCGTGGGCACCGTGCTCGGAGGTGTGCGCCTTCATGATCATCAGCTCCTTCGGAATGCGTGTCGTGCGAGTCGGGCTGCCGTGAAGCCGCTCACGAGGGCGGCTGATGCCAGGGCAAGGCCCGGCCATCCAAGAGGTGCGGTCTCCAGAACCGACTGCAGCGGCGGAAGGTAGAGCGCTGCCGCCCCGAGCAGGGCGGAAGCAAGGACGGACAGGGGCAGGAAGAGGTTCTCCCGGGTCAGCAAGCGGGTTCGCAGGCCCAGCACGACGCCGAGCTGCGCAGCGAGCAGGGACAGGAAGAGGACGCTCTGCCAGGGCAGGCCCCAGGCCCGTGCGACCGTCCCGGCGGTGAGGCAGGCGGCTGTGACGACTGCGGCGAGCACCACGAGGCGCTGCCAGGCGCCCGCGCCGAGGATGTGCTGGCCGGGCGGCCTCGGGGGCCTGTGCATCGCCTCCGGGTCCACCGGTTCGGCACCCATGGCCACCCCGGTCAGACCGTGGGTCAGGAGGTTGATCCACAGGATCTGGCCTGCCCGGAGCGGGAGCGGAAGGCCGAGGAGGGGGCCGATCAGCATGACGAGGATCTCGGCGGCGCCGCCGGCCAGACCGTAGACGAGGAAGCGGCGGATGTTGTCGTAGACCCGCCGGCCCTCCTCGACGGCCGCGACCACGGTCGACAGGTCGTCGTCGGTCAGCACGAGATCGGCAGCCTGGCGGGCGACCTCTGTGCCCCGCTGTCCCATGGCCACCCCGATGTCGGCGCGGCGCAGAGCGGGGCCGTCGTTGACCCCGTCGCCGGTCATGGCGGTGACGGCTCCCTTGGCCCGCCAGGCGTCGACGATGTCGAGCTTCTGCTGTGGATCGGTCCGGGCGAAGACGCGTGCGGCGGTGAGGTCGGCCACCCGGCCTGCCGCCAGATCGGGGCCGTTGACCACGGTCTCGTCATCGCTGTCCGCGCCGGCCAGGCCCACGCGGACGGCGATCGCGCGTGCCGTGGCCGGGTGGTCTCCGGTGATCAGGACCGGGGTGATGCCGGCCGCGTGGCAAGCGGCGAGAGTGGCCGCTGCCGCGGGCTTCGGCGGATCGCTGATGGCGACCAGGCCCAAGAGCCTCAGTCCTGCCTCGGCCGTCTCCGCGGTGGCCGGTTGCTCGGCGTGTTCGGCGGACGCCACGGCGAGCACCCGGTATCCGCGGGAGGCCAGGATCGCCGCCTGCTGCCGGGCGCCGGCCACGAGGTCCCTGCGGTCGGCGAGAACAGCTGCGTCCAGGACCACCTCCGGGGCGCCCTTCAGACACACCAGGGCGCCGCCGGACGACAGGCGGTGGACTGTCGTCATGCGCTTGCGTCCACTGTCGAACGGGATCTCCCACGTCCTGGGGTGGATGTGCCTGAGAAGCTCCGGCTCGCCGCACCCGGCCTTGACGGCGGCCGACAGGAGGGCGGCCTCCATGGGGTCGCCGACCGCGGACCACCGGTCCTCGTCCGGGGGCTCTCCCTGGGGCGGCCGCAGGGAGGCGTCGTTGCAGAGCGACGCGGCCGTCAGCAGCTCCTGTACGGGGCCGAGCTCGGCCGCCGTCGGCGGCCTCCCCTCGACCAGGACGTCTCCCTGCGGTTCGTACCCCACTCCGAAGAAGTCGACCGCGGCCCGTGGCGTCCACACGTGCTGGACGACCATGCGGCCTTCGGTGAGGGTGCCGGTCTTGTCGGTGGCGAGGACGGTGACAGAGCCGAGGGTCTCCACGGCGGGGAGCCGGCGGATGAGAGCGTGCCGGGCCGCCATGCGCCGGGCTCCCAGGGCCAGGGCCAGGGTCACGACGGCCGGCAGGGATTCCGGGACCGCTGCGACGGCGAGGCTGATCGCAGTCACCGCCATGATCCCGAGCGGCAGGCCCTGGACGAGCCCGAGGCCGAAGACCACCAGGCAGAGGGCCAGGGTCACGATGGCCAGGATGCGCCCCAGCGAGGCGAGACGGTGTTGCAGGGGTGTCGGCTCCCGCTTGGTGTCGAGGAGGGCGGCGATCCGGCCGAGCGCGCTGTCGGGGCCGGTGGCCCTCACCGTCGCCACACCCCGGCCTCGCACGACCACGGTCCCCGCGCCCACCGTCGAATCGTCCTCCTTGTCCACGGGGACGGATTCCCCGGTGAGCATGGATTCGTCGATCATCAGGGCGGACGCCTCGGTGACATCGGCGTCGGCCGCCACGATGTCACCCTCGGCGAGGAGCAGGACATCGCCGGGCACCACGGCGGCGGCGGGGACCTCGCGCGGAGCACCGTCCCGCAGGACCCGCGCCTTCGGTGCCGACATCGCGGAGAGAGCGGCCACGGCGTGGTCGGCACGGGTCTCCTGCACGACGCCCACGCTCGTGTTGACGACGATCACCACGGCGATGACCACCGCGTCGGCGTGGTCGCCGATCGCGATCGTCAGGACCACCGCGCCCAGCAACACCATGATCAGCGGATCGCGCAGCTGGGCCAGCACCCTGGCGTGCCAGGGTGTCGCCGGGGCGGGCGGGATCTCGTTGCGGCCGTGCTCGGCCAGCCGACGTTCTGCCTCGAGGTCGGTGAGCCCGCCAAGCGTGCGTACCGGTGCCTCTGCGGTGGCCGGGGTCATAGCCATGGCGGTCCTATTCGGCCGGAACCGTGATCACCGGGCAGAACGCCCGGTGCAGCAGTCCGTGGACGACGGAACCCAGGCGCATGCCGGAGTAGCCTCCGCGTCCGCGGCGGCCCACCACCACGGCCAGGGCGTGCTCGGCGGCCCCCGCGAGCTCCTCCACCGGGTGCCCGATCGGGATCTCGTGGGAGAGCTTCACATCCGGGTATTTCTGCGACCAGCCGGCCGTGGCCTCGGACAGCATCCGCCGCTGGGCCTGCAGTGCGACCTCCTCGTCGTGGAGGAGGAAGACCGGGGGCTGCCATACCGCGATGGCGCGCAGTGCGGCACCGCGCAGGTCGGCTTCCTCGAACGCGAGCGCGAGTGCCGCCTTCGAGGACTCGCTGCCGTCGATGCCCACGACCAGGTAGGGCGGCTGCTGGGTGATGTGTTCGGGGTTTCCGACCACGACGACCGGGCAGTGCGCCTGGGCCGTGACCGGGACCACCGTGGAGCCGGCGCTGAAGTGCTCCGCGGTCCGGCTCAGGTGGCGGGATCCGAGTACGAGCATGCGGGCCTGCTGGGACATGCGGCCGATGGCGGGGACGGGGAATCCTTCGATCAGATCGGTGGCCACGTCGGCCCCCGGGTGCCGTTCCCGCGCCCAGTCGGTACCGGCTGCCAGGGCTTCCGAGCCCGCCTGGTGCAGGGCCGTCGTGCGAGGGGTGCCGTTGACCTGCCGCTTCTGGTGCGGCGGAGGCACGGTCACGACGAGTCGGAGCCCGGTCCCACGGCGGTGGGCCTCGTCCGACGCCCAGGCAAGGGGCAGGTGCCAGTCCCTGGCCGGGTCGATGCCGACAACGATCTCGCGGCGTTCGGCGGCGGCCATCACGATTCGTCTCCGTGCTTGTCCGTGTGGCGCGGGATGAGCAGCACAGGGCAGTGGGAGTGGTGCACGAGGCTGTGGGTGTGCCGACCGAGGGTGGGTCCCAGGTACGCGGACGCCCGCCGTCCGCCCATGACCAGCAGGTCGGCGTGTCGGGAGGCCTCGACCAGGACACCGGCGACGGACACGCTCTTCTCGGCGTCCGCCCGCACGGTGAGGTCCGGGAACTCCTGGCGGATCTGCTCGGTCACCGCGGTCAGGTGCCGGACGTACTCGTCGGCGATCTCCGTGACGTCGTCCATCATGGTCACCACGCTGCCGACGGACTCGAGCACGTTCCACACGTGGAGCAGCCGCAGCTCGGCCTTGCGGAGCTCGGCCTCCCGCGCCGCGTGACGGACGCAGTCCAGGTCGTGCTCGTCACGGACCCCGGCGAGCACCGTCCCGCTCTCGGCGCCGCCGCCGGTTTCTCTGACGATGATGACCGGCGTCTTCGCGCCGGCCGCGACCTTCAGGCCCACGGATCCGAGCATGAGCGAGTTGAATCCGCCCAGACCCCGGTTGCCGACCACGATGGTGCCGCGAAGTCCGGCAGCCCGGTGCAGGCTGGCCACGGGGTCGCCACGACTGAATTCTGTGGTGGCGCCCAGGCCGGGGTGCTGTTCATTGACCGCGGCGGCAGTTTCGTCGAGCAGTTCACGGCCGGCGACGCGGACGCGCTCGATGGTCTCTGCGGACACGTAGAGGGCCCGGCCGTCCGTGTCGGCGCCGTACACGATGTGCAGCGGACGCCCGCGACGCTCGGCCTCTGCCGCTGCCCAGAGCGCGGCCTGACGGGCGGGCTCGGAGCCGTCGACGCCGACGATGACGGAGCCGAGTTCCGAACCGCTGACACTGTTCTTCATGATTCCTCCTCGCCCGGGGCCAGTGGGGTCTGTTCTCACGCTGACACCGCGGACCCGGTCTGCAAGAGGGCCGCTCAGGACCTTCATGGGGGCCAAAGGTCCCTGCCGAAGACGGCCCGCGGGATCCCTTGCGAACGCGCCGGCCCGGCCGGCGCCGACCCTTCGTGTTCAGACTTCGGTGTCCAGCCACCCTGAGTACGGTTTGAGGGACTCCTGAAGGGACGGGACGCCGGCGGCCTGCATGTCACCGTAGGCGGCTCGCTTCATCTGGAGGGCGAGATCCTCCATGGCGCGAGCGACCGCGAGTTCGTCGCCGATCTCCGGGACGTCGGCGTCCTGGGGTGCGCAGCGGGCGGTGCCGTGACCTGTGAGCCTGTTCGTGCCCGTGTCGAGCTCCAGGCGGGCCTTGGTCGTGTGGTCCTCCTCGAAGAGGTAGAGACGGACCTTCCATTCTGCGGTGTGAGTCATGGCGTGCCTCCGGTCATGGATGTCAGGGCGTCGTGTGCCGGTGAGTGCGCCGGACCCAGCGCCGCAGTTCGTCGGTGCCCCAGACGATGACGGGGAAGGTCGCGATGAGGGCGACGACGTCCAGCGGCAGGGCGGCGGTACCGAACAGGCCTTGCAGGGGCGGCGCGTACACGAGGGCTGCCGTGAAGACGAGCTCGAAGGCGATGCCCGCCAGGAGCAGGGGGTTGGTGAACAGACCGATGTCGCGCAGGGCCGCATGGTCGGTGCGGGCGGCGAAGGCGGTGCCGACCTGGCAGGTGACGATGCCTGCGAACGTGGCCGTGGTCGCGGTGACGTACGCGTGGTGCAGGGGGCTGCCCGTGCCGGTGGGGTCGCCCGGGTGCCAGCCCGCGCGCCACAGTACGTAGAAGAAGGCGCCCATGACCAGGACTGCGGAGACGGTACCGAGGTAGCCCCAGCTGCGGATGAGCATGTCGCGGGAGATGACTCCTTGCGAGCTCGGGCGGGGCGGGCGGCTCATGGTGCCCGGCTCGGCTCGTTCGCGGCCGAGAGCGAGGGCGGGGAGGGTCTCGGTACCGAGGTCGATGGCGAGGATCTGCAGGACGGTCAGCGGGAGCGGGACCGTGCCGGCCGACAGCGCGAAGACCAGGAAGGGGACGACCTCGGGGGTGAGGTGGGCGAAGATGTAGACGATGAACTTGCGGACGTTGTCGTAGACGCGGCGGCCGGATTCGATCGCGGTGACGATGGTGGCGAAGTTGTCGTCGGTCAGCACCATGGTGGACGCCTCACGGGCCACGTCCGTGCCGGAGAGTCCCATCGCCACTCCGATGTGGGCCCGGTGCAGGGCGGGGGCGTCATTGACCCCGTCACCGGTCATGGCGACGATCTGCCCGTGGGCGCGCAGGGCGTCGGCCACCTTCAGCTTGGTCTCGGGTGAGGAGCGGGCGAAGACGACTTCGGCGTCCGACGGTGCGAGGAGTGCGTCGAGTTCGTGGTCGCCGATCGACTCGGACTGCGCCACCACCTGCAGACGAGGTAGGCCTATGCCGACTTCGCGTGCGACGGCCGCGGCGGTGGCGCCGTTGTCACCGGTCACGATGTGCACGCGGAGCCCTGCCTCGTGGCAGCGCCGGACGGCAGCGGCGACTTCGGGACGCGGTGGGTCGTACAGGCCGACGAGCCCGAGCAGGCGGAGCCCGGTCTCCGCGTCCTGGCGACGACTCGGCACCTCGGCACCGGCCGGCAGTGTTCGGACGGCGACCGCCAAGACGCGCATGCCTTCGTGGGCGAGTTCCTCCGCCGCAGCGGCCGCGGACTGCGAACTGCCTTCCAGGGTTTGCAGCACTGTCTCCGGCGCGCCCTTGACGATGACGCGCAGACCCTGCAAGCCATCGGCTTGGACGACGGACATCAGACGCAGCCTGGGGTCGAAGCGGAAGAGGGCCCGGCGCCCGGTGTCACGGCCGTCGAGGTCGACGGGAGCGGCGCGGGCAGCGGCACCTTCCACCAGAGCCGTCTCCGTCGGGTCGCCGCGAAGTACGCCTTCCTCGTCCCGGGTGACCGTCGTGCACAGCGCGCTGGTCCGCAGCAGCTCTCCGCCCCAGGGGCCGGGCTCCCTTCCGTGCTCCGGCGTCCACACGGCTTGGAGTCGCATGCGGTTCTGGGTGAGCGTTCCGGTCTTGTCGGTGCAGATGACGTTGGTGGAGCCGAGCGTTTCCACGGCGCTCAGGCGTTTGATCACCGCCCCTTGGCGGGCGAGGACGCGTACCCCGACGGCCAGGGCGAGGGTGATGGTCGGCAGCAGCCCCTCCGGGACGTTGGCGACCAGCAGGCCGATCGCGAACATGAGGGTGTCCCTCAGCGGCAGGCCCACGGCGACACCGGCCGCCAGGAACACGCCGCCCATGGCGACCGCTACCGCAGCGATGAGCCAGGCAACCTTCTTGACCTGCTGTTCCAAGGGGCTGGGGTCACGCCGGGTGCGCTGACTCAGTGCGGCGATACGGCCGAGTTCCGTGTGGTCTCCGGTGGCGAAAACGATCGCCTGGGCCTGGCCCCCGGTACAGACGGTGCCGCTGAACACGAGGTTGGGTTCCTGTAGCAGCGGTGCTCCGACGAGTCCGGGGCCGGCGATACGTTCGGCGGGGGTGGACTCCCCCGTCAGCATCGAAAGGTCGACCTCGATGCCTCCCTCGGTCAGCCGTGCGTCGGCAGGAACCTTGGCGCCCTCTTCGAGAACGACCAGATCACCCGGCACCAGTTCTCTTGCCTCCACCGCCGAGGGCCGGCCATCGCGGATCACCAGGGCGTGCTCGGGCAGGTACTTCGCGAGAGTCTCCACCGCCTGCTCGGCCTGCCGCTCCTGGACGAGCGCGAACGCCGCATTGACGAGAACCACGGCGATGATCGCCCATCCGAGCACGGGAATGCCGGCGACGAACGCCAGCGCCGCAGCCGCCCACAGCAGCAGGGCCAGGGGATGGACCAACTGCCGTACGAGTTCACGCCCCAGGGAGGTACGGGCCTTGCGGCGGACCTCGTTGGGGCCGTAGACGGCAAGGCGGCGGGCCGCCTCGCGTGCGGAGAGTCCACTCGAGCCGGTATGGAGTTCACGGCGCAGCAGCGGCAGAGGCTCCAGCGGGTCAGGGCTCGGGGGCAGCCCGTTGGCGGGGGACGGGGGCCGGGTGCCTGCCTCAGTCATCGCCGGGCCCCTGTTCGCGCCTCAACCTGCCGGACCAGCGCGGCTCCACGGCCTCCCACTCGTGCTCCCACTGGGCCAGGCTGCGGGTCTCGACGAGGTGAAGGCGAAGACGGATCACTGCTCCCGAGGCAAGGGCGAGCAGTCCGAAAGCTCCGGCTCCCGCCGCTGCGGCCGTGAGCGCGCGGTGAGCTTCGGACGAAGGCGCCTGCGCTTCCCTGCCCGCGTCATCGACCCAGATCGCGACCGTCCGGTCTGCCGGAGTGCCGAACGGGACGGAGATCGTGTCAGAGTGCTGGTGAGCGGCCGGGTACTCCCAGACGGCTGGAGCGACCACCCGCAAGCTGCCGCTGCCACGGCTGGAGACCGCGCGCTCCGCGGAGCCGACCGTCGTCGCCTCGATCCGGTGCCGGTGACGGGCCGTCTCGCTGGCGGTCCGGCTTTCGGAGTCCCAGACGGCCGTCGTGACGACGACGCCGCAGAGCAAGGCGATCAGGAAGGACAGTACGAAGACGACTTTCCAGCGGCGCCGGGTCCGGTCGACCGGCCGACGCAGCTCGTTCGGACGTCCGCCGAACAGCCGACGCACCCGGCCGACCCTCGCCGGACGCGATCGCGTGGGCCCGTCTCCGGGCGTGCCGGTCTCGGACATCGTGCACCTCCGCGCGCTCGATCCTGCCCGGCCGCTCAGCGGGGAGCGGCGAGTTCGGCGCTGATGTGGTGGGCCCATGTCCGGATCCGCTCGGGATTGCGGAAGTCCCCGCCCTTGCCCGCACGGACCATGGCTCGGGCGATGAACCCGGGCGTATTGGAGGTAATGCTGCCGCCGAAAGTGACGTGCTCGCGTGCGCCGAGGCGCTCCATCTCCCGGGCCACCGCCGGGACCGGCGCGATGTCGTGCTGCTCGGCGGAACTGTCGACGGGGCCGCTGCTGAACAGGTAGACCGGACGATGCTTGAGGAGGTCCTCGTTGCGTTCGGCGCAGCGCTTGGCCTTGCCGCTCCAGTGCCCGGCGTACAGGGCGCCTCCGAGCACCACGGCGTCATAGCCGCGTACGTCGTCCACGTCGTCGGCGGGGACCACGACGGCGTCGAGGCCGTCCTCACGCAGGGTCCTGCCGATCTCGGAAGCGATTCCGGCGGTCGCACCGTGCTTGGTGCCGTAGGCGACCAGGACGCGCTTGGAAGTCATGACGACTCTCCCTTGCCATCTGCTGTGGTGCGCTTGACGGGGATGCTGCGCCTGGACTCCTCGGGCGCGGCCGGCATCGGCACGCACACGGTGAGAACGCCGTCCTCATATGCTGCCTCGACTCCGTCGGAGGGGATCGGCCCGGGCAGGCGCACGGTCCTCTGGAAGGAGCCGTAGCGGAACTCCGAGTGATCCTTCTCCTCCTTGCTCTCGGTGTGTTCGGCACTGACGGTGAGGGTGTCCCCCTCGACCGTGATCTGGATGTCCTTGTCGGGGTCCATCCCGGGAAGTTCGGCACGCAGCGTGTACTGCCCGTCCTTGTTGGTCACCTCGATCGCGATCGGGTGGGTGTCGAACGGCGTCCGCCACAGCGGGAACCGGGGGAAGTCGGTGCCGAACCAGTCCCTCACGTCGGGGAACGGGCTGCGCCTGCGCTCCGGGTGCGTTCCTGGCATGGTGTGCTCCGTTCCGGCGCCTGGTCAGCGCCTTCCTGCGCTGCTTTCTTTCACTGTCGCGAGGGGGACGGCTGCTCCGCTTGGGGCCATCGGGTCCCGGATGGGGCCGTTCGGCCCTCCCCGTACCGGGCCAGTTCGGCGGCGGCCACGTGCTGCTTGACCGCGGCGAAGCTGTCCGGGGCGACGGAGATGGAGTCGATGCCAGTCTTGACCAGGAACTCGGTGAAGGCGGGGTCGTCGCTGGGCCGCTGGCCGCACAGACCGACCGTGCGGCCGGCGGACTGGGCGCGCGGGACGAGGGTCTCGATGCTGCGGGTGACGGCCGGGTTGGTCTCGTCGAAGACGCGGGCGAGGGCTTCGGAGTCGCGGTCGACGCCCAGGGTGAGCTGGGTGAGGTCGTTGCTGCCGATGGAGAAGCCGTCGAAGCGTTCGGCGAAGTCCTCGGCCAGGATGACGTTGGCGGGGATCTCCGCCATGACGTACGCCTTCAGCCCGTTCTCCCCTCGTCTGAGGCCTTCCTCGCCCATGACCTCCAGGACCCGGTCGGCCTCTTCGAGGGTGCGGCAGAAGGGGATCATGACGATCACGTTCGTCAGGCCCATCTCGTCGCGGACCCGGCGCAGCGCCCGGCATTCGAGAGCGAATCCTTCCCGGTATCCGTCGCTGTAGTAGCGGCTCGCACCCCGCCAGCCGATCATCGGGTTGGCCTCGACCGGCTCGAACGGACGGCCGCCGAGGAGGCGTGCGTACTCGTTGGTCTTGAAGTCGCTGGTCCGTACGACGACGGGGGCGGGCCAGCGGGAGGCGGCGATCCGGGCGATGCCGTACGCCAGGCGGTCCGTGAAGTAGCGGGTGCGGTCGAGGTAGCCCTCGGTGAGTTGATCGACGGCGCAGCGGTCGGCGCGTGGTCCAGGCGTTCGGGGTGCAGCAGGGCCATGGGGTGGACCTTGACCTGGTGCGCCACGATGAACTCCAGCCGGGCCAGGCCGACACCGTCGGCCGGCAGGCGCCACCACCGGAAGGCGGCGGAGGGGTCGGCGAGGTTGAGCATGACGTGCGTCCGGGTTGCGGGAATGCCGGCGAGGTCGGTCTCGGTCTCCTCGTAGGCGAGCAGCCCGTCGTAGACCTTGCCGCGTCCGCCTTCGGCGCAGGAGACGGTCACCTTCTGTCCGTCGGGCAGGACGTGGGTCGCCCGCCCGGTGCCGACGACGGCGGGGACGCCGAGTTCGCGGCTGACGATCGCTGCGTGCGAGGTGCGGCCGCCGTGGTCGGTGACGATGGCGGAGGCACGCTTCATGATCGGTTCCCAGTCCGGGTCGGTGATGCCGGTGACGAGCACCCCGCCGGCCGGGAAGCGGTCGAGGTCGACGGGAGTGTCCAGAACGACGACCGGTCCGCTGCCGATGGCTTCGCCCACGGCGGTGCCGTCCACGAGAGGCGTACCGGGCGTGGCCGTCAGGCGGCAGCGGCGCAGGGTGGAGGCGGCGCGGCGGGACTGTACGGTCTCGGGCCGGGCCTGGACGATCCACAGGTCTCCGGTGAGGCCGTCCTTGGCCCATTCCAGGTCCATGGGGCAGCCGTAGTGCCCTTCGACGGTCAGTGCCCAGTCGGCGAGGAGCCGGACCTCGGTGTCGGTCAGGACCCGTTGCGAGCGCTCCTCGGGGGTGGTGTCGACGGTCCGGGTCAGTCCGTGCTCCGCGTAGACCGCCTTCCGCCGCTTCGCTCCGACGCGTACGTCGATCAGCGGGTCCAGCTCCGGGTCCTCCAGGCTGGGCTTGAAGACGGTGTACTCGTCGGGGTCGACCTGCCCGCTGACGACTGTCTCACCGAGCCCGAACGCCGCGCTGATGACGATGACCTCGGGGAATCCGCTCTCGGGGTCGAGGGTGAAGATCACGCCGGCGCCGGCCAGGTCCGAGCGGACCATGGTCTGGACGCCGACGGACAGGGCGACCTGGAGGTGGTCGAAGCCCATCCGCTCCCGGTAGTCGATGGCGCGGTCGGTGTAGAGGGACGCGTAGCAGCGGTGCACCGACTCCAGCAGCCGGGCGGTCCCGCGCACGTTCAGGTACGTCTCCTGCTGGCCGGCGAAGCTCGCCTCCGGCAGGTCCTCGGCGGTGGCACTGCTGCGCACGGCGACCTCCGGGTCCGTGCGTCCTTCGTCGCGCCCCAGCTGCTCGTACGCGGAGACGATCTCGGCCCGCAGCCCTGGGGGCAGCGGCTCGGCGAGGGTCATCGACCGGATCGCGGCCCCGACCTCGTCGAGCGCGGCGCCTTCGCGCAGGCGCACGATCTGTTCCTCGATCCGCCCGCGCAGTCCGTGTCCGTCGAGCAGCTCTCCGTACGCGTCGGCCGTCGTGGCGAACCCCGGGGGGACGCGCACACCGGCACCGGCCAGGTGGGCGGTCATCTCCCCCAGGGAGGCGTTCTTGCCCCCGACACTCCCGACGTCCTGTCGGCCGAGTTCCGCGAACGGAATGACGTGCCGTGTGCTTGCCATGACGACCTCCGGACTCAGTACGGGAGCGGGCGGCCGGACGGCGTGCGGAGGTCCAGCGGCGCGGGCTTGTGGGGCTGCTTCTGGTGGGGCTGGATACGGATGCGCTGCATCGTGGCCACCTCTTCCGGAACCGGAGCCTGAATCGGCATCCGGCTTCCACGGTCACGCCTGGAGGTGGCTGCGCCGCAGTGCCGAGTGGGACAGGAGCGAGGGGCCGACCGGTCCGTACCTCGGAGGGGCCGACCTGCCCATGGCGGGCCGGGCAGGGAACCGCAGGGCTCATGCCCGACAGGCGCAGGCCGTGCAGGCGCAGGCCATGCAGGCGGCGGGCAAGTCCGAGACGACCATCGCGGACGTCTACGAGGCGACGATGGCGGTGCCGTGCCCGCGAGAGGGTGTGTGCGCTCCTGAACGGTGTTCACTGGTCAGCCGGCTTCCATGCGGAACCACCTCTGCCGACCCGCGGGCAGGTCCGCAGTCACGCCACCGGGCAGGCACAGGGGAAGGGGAGGCGCCGTTCGGGACGAGGGGACCTCGATGCCCAGTTTTCCTGGGAGGAACCGGATATGAATGGCGCGGTGCCCCAGGCAGTCGACGGTGAAGGAGCAGCGCGGCACCTCCCGGAGCGGGACGGGGTCGATGCGCAGTCCGTCCGGGCCGACCCCGACCCCCACGATGCCCCGTTCGATGAGGTCGAGGGTGCCGGCCATGGCTCCGAGGTGGATGCCTTCGCCGGTGGTGCCGCCCTGGATGTCCATCACGTCGCCGAGCAGTGCTTCCTCGCAGTACCGCCAGGCGTCGGGTCCCTTGTGGCGGGCCAGGACCCAGCCGTGGACGAGGCTGCTGAGCGTCGAACCGTGGCTCGTGCGCTGCAAGTAGTACGCGACGGTCGCCCGCCAGAGGTCGTCGTCGAGCCGGTGGCCGAGCCGGGCGAAGATGTCGTGCAGCTCGTCGGGGCGGAAGAGGTAGCCGAGCATGAGGGTGTCGGCCTGCTTCGACACCTGGTAGCGGTTCACCGTGTCGTCCTCGGACTCCAGGATCCGGTCGAGGCGGCGGATGTCCGTGTACCGAGCGCGATAGGCGTCCCAATCCAGCTCGGCCAGATCACCGTAGCCCTCGAACTGGCTGATGACATCGCCGTGCAAGGGGACGTGGAGACGGCGTGACACGTCCTCCCAGCGGTTCAACACCTCTGCATTGACGTCCAGTTGTTGCTCAAGTTGACGCATGCGCGTCCTCGGCAGCTCTGCGGCCAGCTCGAGTGCGCGGGCCAGCACCCATGCGGCGGTCACGTTCGTATAGGCGTTGTCGTCGATCCCCGGAGTCGCGGCCCCGGGGTAGGCGTCGTGATATTCGTCCGGGCCCACGACCCCGCGGATCCGGTAGCGCTCCAGGTCGGTGTCGTAGTCGGCGGCCGCTCCCCAGTAGCGGGCGATACCCATGAGCAGTTCGGCGCCGGGGCCGTACAGGAAGCCGGTGTCACCGGTGGTCTGCGCATAGCGCCAGACGTTCCAGGCGATCGCGGAGCCCACATGGCGCTGGAGGCGGGAGTGGTCCGGCAGCCAGCGGCCGGAGCGCGGATTGAGGTGCAGCGTCTGCGTTTCCTCGTGCCCCGAACTGGCGCTCTGCCAGGGGAACATCGCGCCCGGCCGCCCGGCCCGCCGCGCTGCGGCACGGGCCGCGGGCAGGCGCCGGTGGCGGTACATGAGCACGGCGCGTGCCACCTCGGGGAGGTGCAGGGTGAGGTAGGGGGTGACGAACAGCTCGTCCCAGAAGACGTGACCCCGGTATGCCTCTCCGTGCAGGCCTCTGGCGGGTACGCCGACGTCGAGCTCCGCCGTGTGCGGGGAGAGGGTCTGCAGGACGTGGAAGGCGTGGAGGCGGAGGATCCGGCCGGCCTCACCGGGCATCTTTACCTCGCCTCGGCTCCACAGGTCTTCCCAGGCGGCCTTGTGGCCGGCGAGCGCGGTCGCGAAGTCCGGTGCGTGCGTGACGTGTTCGACCGCAGACGTGAGCGGATCGCCTGCGGGTCGGTCCAGCGAGCTGTGAAGGGCGGCTGCCTTGAGGACGACGACGGGATGTCCGCGGGAGATCGGCAACCGGAAGGTCTGCACGGTCGCTGCCTCCGTGCAGCTCAGGGTCACGGCGGCCAGGGGGCAGGAGGATGTGCGTACCGCGATGCCGATCCGGGTGCGGAGCGATGTGGTCTCGCAGGAGAGCCAGGCGATGCCGTCCGCGCCGACGCCGGTGCGGTGGCCCGTGAGGTGGCGCCCATCGAGGGCCCGGTACCGCGCGACGCCGGCATTGGTGACGTCACCGTCCAGTACGGACTGGATCTCGATGGTTCCGCGCCATCCGGACGCGCGGAAGGTGCTCTGCTGAGCGGCGAGGTAGGGGTCCGCCATGTGAACGAGCCGGGTGTGGGTGACGCCGAGCCGACGGCCGTGGCCGTCCTGGAACAGCATGCGGCGGGTGAGGGTCCCCGCGTGCAGGTCCAGCACGGCGCGGTGATGGCGCAGGCTCGGGTCGTCGGGAGTGAGCCACTCCCCCGCCGGCCCGTCCTCCGGCAGGCAGCGGTAGCGCACCCGGGTCCAGTCGGGGAGGTTGACCATGTCTTCGTTGCCGACCTGTTTGCCGGCGACCTGCGAGGGGAGCCAGTTGTAGCAGCCCGCCGCATAGGTGCCGGGATAGTGCACGGCGTCGGCGGGTGATTCGGGGGCGGCTCCGCGCGTGGCGAACCGGCCGTTTCCCAGCGTGCACAGGGCCTCGACGACCCGCTCCGTCTTCGGGTCGTAGCGGTCGAAAGTCCAGGTCCACGCGGTGTTCACGGCCGCGCTCCGGCAACGGTGTCGACGACGGCCGTGAGGTCAGGGAGGACGACATCCGCGCCGCGATCCCGCAGGTTCGCTGCGGCGGACGTGCCGCCGGACCGGTCGAGGCCGATCACCAGGCCGAAGTGACCGCGTCGGCCCGCCTCCACCCCGGCCAGAGCGTCTTCGACCATCGCCGCGTCGGCCGGGTCCAGGTGCAGCCGGCGTAGCGCTTCCAGGAACAGGGCGGGGTCCGGCTTGCCCGCCAGGGTCAGCCGCTCGGCATCCGTGCCGTCCACGAGCACGTCGACGAGGGGGGTGATCGCGGCGGACTCCAGCAACGGGCGGGCATGTCTGGATGCGGAGACCACGGCGCACCGCATCCCCTGGGCACGCAGCGCTTCGAGTGCGGGCCGGACTTCCGAGAACGCCTCGACGGCTCCGGCCTGGAGCGCTTCCGTGAACGCGCGCTCCTTCCGGGCGGCGACCGCCCACGCCGTACCGCACCCCGGCGGATCCGCGGCGTCGCCCGGCGGGAGCTCGATGCCGCGCGCGGTCAGGAAGGCGAGAGCGCCGTCGAGACGGGGTTTCCCGTCCACCAGTTCCCGGTACTCCCGCTCGGTGTCGAAGGGCGGCTGAGCTGCGTGGCCGGGGACGGCCGCCCATGTGTCGAGGCAGCCGTCGAAGGCGGACTTCCACGCAGCTGCATGGAGCGCGGTGGAGTCGAGGAGGACCCCGTCGGTGTCGAGGACGACGGCGCGCAGCGGGCTCACTGCCGGATCACCCGGCGCCCGGTGATCCGGATCGCAGTGACCTTCATCCAGTGGGTCCGCGGACCGCCGGCCCAGGGCAGCGAGTACGAGACGGCATCGAGCCGGCCGAGTTCCTCCGCATCGGTGACGCCTTCTGCCTCACCCACGGCCATGACGCTCCAGCCCAGGCGCGTGACGTCGTCGATGCGGTCGACCTCGAAGGCCACTTCCGTCCCGGCGGCCCGCGCGAGCACCGCGTCACCCGAGGTCCTGAAGGCGATGTCGCGGCCCGCCACTACGTAATTGACCGGGAAGATCGCCGGACCGTCCGGGGTGAAGACGGCGATCCTGCCGACGCCGTGCGTGGAAAGCAGCCGCCGGCACTCGCCGTCGGACAACTCGACCAGCTCGGCGTCCCGGACGGCCGTTCCTCTGCCGGGTGGGTTTTCCGTCGTCGCGCCGGAGAGTTCCGCGGCGGTCGTCCCCAGCGCGTCGGCGAGCCGCAGGAGGGAGCCGATCTCCGGCGCTGCCGCGTGTTCCTCCAGGTAGGTGATGTACGCGCCGTCAGCCCCGCAGCGCTCACCCAGTTGGTCCCGGGTGAGGCCGAGTTCCTCACGGCGCATGGCGATCCGCCGTCCGAGGTCCGTGCGTCCGGTCGGCGCCTCCGCGGCGCCCTGCCTGTGCTGGGTTCTGCTCATCGTCTTCACGTCCTCTCGGTGTCACGGCCGGGTGGCCGGGACGGTGACGGCATCGTGCCGGGCCCACCGAGCGCGACCTTGGGGGCGCCGGTGTCGCCCGCACGGGCTGTGCCGGCGATCGTGTGGCCCAGCCCCCGGCCGCCGCTCCCGCAGCACTGGCCGTAGTGGCTCTCGCGGCAGAAACCGCAGCGGCCGCAGGCCGAGATGCAGGAGACGAGCACGCGGGCCTCGGACCGCACCGTAGGGACGTAGCCGCCGGTCTCGACGGCGGTGCCGACCGCCTCATGGCCGAGGATCCTGCCCGGGGTCCCCTCGGGCACGTCGCCCTCGACGACGTGCAGGTCGATACCGCAGATGGTGACGTCGTCGACACGAACGACCGCATCGGCGGCGTCATTGATGCCCGGGTCCGGTAGGCCCTGCCATGCGGTCTGTCCGGCGCCGTGGAAGACCAGTGCCTCCATGACGTCCTTTCTTCCATTTCCCACCGCTTGAGGTGTCACCGCCAGGCTGGACCGGACTCGACCGGCCGCGCATGGGCCGATCGGTCCCCTGCCGGGGCCTGTCGGCCCCCTGCCGGCCCCCGCACGCGGTGCGATGGTGAGAACCGGATCCCCTTACCGAAGGGAGGGCCGGTCGTGTCCGAGACAGCCCAACGCCCCGCCACCGCCTCGCCCAGACCCGCACTCCTGCGGTTGCTCGGTGCAGTACGCACGGTCACCGGCAGCAAGTTCCTCGTCGAGAGCGACCACGCCCGCATCCTGGTCGACTGCGGGCTCTTCCAGGGTTTCGCGGACCTGCGCCGTCGCAACTGGGAGAAGCCCGGCTTCGATGCCTCCGACCTCCACGCCGTGGTCGTCACCCATGCCCACCTGGACCACTGCGGCTATCTGCCGCGCCTGGTCCGGCACGGCTTCCGTGGTCCGATCCTGAGCACCGCCCCGACCGCACGGCTCGCCGAGATCGTGCTCCGTGACAGCGCCCGCCTCCAGATGGAGGCATCCGAGCACGCCAACAGCCACGGCTGGTCCAAGCACCGCCCCGCCAAGCCGCTCTACGACGACGCGGACGTCGAGAACACGCTGAAGTTCTTCGACCCGGTCGAGATCGGCAGCGAGATCGAAATTATGGCGGGAACGAAGCTGAGGCTGCACCACGGTGGGCACATCCTCGGCTCCGCCTGGGCCCACCTCACGCTGGAGGACGGCCACACCCTGGCCGTCAGCGGCGACCTGGGCCGCCCCGGGCACCCCCTGCTGCTGCCCCCGGAGCCGTTCTCCGGCGCCGACGTGCTCCTGATGGAGTCCACCTACGGCGACCGCCGACACGACCACGAGACGGCGCGGCGCGAGTTCGCTGCCGTGGTCACCAGAACGCTGTCGCGCGGCGGAACCGTGGTCATCCCGTCGTTCGCGATCGACCGGACCGAGGTGGTCCTGCACGAGCTGGCCGGGCTGCGCCGCGACGGCACCTTGCCCCGGAGCGTACCCGTGTACGTCGACAGTCCCATGGCCCTGGCCGCCCTGGACGTCTACCGGGACGCCCTGCGCTCCCACTCTCCCGAGCTGCGGCCCGAGATCCTGGCCCAGGGCGAGGCGGCGTTCAGCCCGGAGCCGTTCCTGGCCGCCCGTACCGTCCAGGAGTCGATCGACATCAACAGCACCACCGGGCCGGCAGTCATCGTCTCCTCCGCCGGAATGGCCACCGGCGGCCGGGTCCTGCACCACCTCCACCGACTCCTGCCCGACCCCCGCAACGCCGTCGTCATCGTCGGCTTCGCCGCCGCCGGAACGCGGGCGCGTGACCTCGTCGACGGCGCCCGCACCCTGAAGATGTTCGGCGAGTACATCCCCGTACGTGCCGAGGTGGCCGACGTACCCCACTTCTCCGCCCACGCCGACGGCGACCAGATCATCGACTGGCTGCGCGCCGCCCCCGCCCCGCACACCACCTACCTCGTCCACGGCGAGGAGGCCGCGGCCGGGACTCTCCGGGACCGCATCGACCGCGAGCTGGGCTGGACGGCCGTCGTACCCAAGCCCGGGGAGGCCGTCCTGGTCCGCTGACCCGGGCCGGATGGGCCCTGCGGTATGCACCACGAGGCCCTCCCTCACCCCGAGGACCGGCGCGAGCCTGAAGGGGAAGGGCTGGAGGCACACCATGACCAGCATGAACACTCTCCTGGACGAGATGGAACCCGAAGCGCGTGAGGCCCTGCTCGCCCACGCCCACCGCGTGGACATCCCCGCCGGAACCCGCATCTTCAAGGAACGACAACGGGCCGACCGCTTCTGGATCATCGAGAACGGCACCGTCGACCTCGACCTGCACGTCCCCGGGCACAAGGCCGCCGTCATCGGCACCCTCGGTTCGGGAGAGCTCCTCGGCTGGTCCTGGATGGTCCCGCCCTACGCCTGGCACCTGGGGGCCATCACCACCCACCCTGTCCGCGCACTCGAATTCGACGCGGTGGCCGTACGGAAGCTCTGCGACGAGAACCCGGCCGTGGGCCGTTGCATATCCACCGCTGTTGCCGCAGTCATCGCCCGTCGGCTCGACTCGGCCCGCACCCGGATCCTCGACCTGTTCGCACCCCACCACAGCGACATGCCCCTCGCCTACGCCCGCTGAGGACCAGCCATGACCTCCACCCCGTACACCGTCAACGACGTCATGACGAAGACCGTCGTCACCGTCACGCCCGCCGCCGAATTCAAGGAGATCGCGACCGCGATGGAGCGCTGGCAGGTCACCGCGGTCCCGGTCATCGAAGGCGAAGGCCATGTCATCGGCGTCGTCTCCGAAGCCGACCTCCTCACCAAGGAGGAGTTCCACGAACACGGACCGAGCCTCATCGAGCAGATGCGCCGCCTCGGCGACACCGCGAAGGCCGGATCGGTCCGCGCCGAGCAGCTGATGACGAGCCCGGCCGTCACCATCCGCCCCGACGCCACGCTCCCCCATGCCGCCCGGCTGATGGCCGACCGCCACATCAAGCGTCTCCCGGTCGTGGATGCCGACGGCACTCTCCTCGGCGTCGTCAGCCGCGCCGACCTCCTGAAGGTCTTCCTCCGCTCCGACGACGACCTGGCCGCCGAAGTCCGCCGCGAGGTCGTCGAGCGCCTCTTCCCGCTCTCTCGCCGTGACATCACGGTCGACGTGACGCACGGCGTCGTCACCCTGAGAGGAAGGACCCGCGACCCCCACCTCATCCCCGTGGCCACGCGCCTCGCCCGGGCTGTTGAAGGCGTGGTCGGTGTGCACTCCCGACTCGAAGGCCCCGTATCCCCCTGACCGCTGTCCCGGCCTACGGGGCCAGGTCCCGCCTCATCAGCAACGCGTGGCCCAGGATGAGCCCCACCACTCCGACCCCGACCAGAATGCCCAACTGCGGCCACAGCACGTGGCCCTGCGCCAGTGCGTCACCCGGTGTGTAGTAGTGGAAGGGGCTGATGAACCGCAGGGGCGCCGCCTTGGACCAGGCCAGCGCGATGAAGTTCAGCGCGAAACCGACCGCCCCGATCGCGATCGTCGCACCGATCACCTGGGCGCGCCGGCTCCCCCATGCGGACACGGCCAGAGCCGGTCCGGCCAGGCACAGGGCGAAGCCGCACCCCATCAGCCCGGCGGCGAAGACACCGCTGAGCGGCACGTCCCGGTGGATGTCCGGCGACAGCCAGACGCCTGCCGCCACCGTGAGCGTCGCCGCGGCGTTGAGGGCGAGGGCGGCGATCACCACGGCAGCCGTCCGCTCGGCGAGCAGCCGGTTGCGGCTCACGGGGCGCACCATGATCAGCTCGATCGTCCCGGATTCCACGTCGGCAGCCACCGCCGCCGCAGCCAGGGCGCCGATCGCGGTCAGCTGCATGGCGATCCAGAACGGATGCACGAGCCCGGCCCCGAGCAGCCCCGGATAGCTCGCGATCGACACGTCCCCGCCCGACCCGCTGAACGCCCGGTACGCCGACGGAGGTCCCTTCCCGCCCGCCGAGAACAGCTGCCCCGGCGCGATCGTGTTCGCCACCACCACGATCAGCGCCTCGAAGACGACCATCCCCACCACCAGGGCCATCAGCATCCGCCGGCGCCGGTGCAGCGCCAGCCACAGCAGGGGCCACCGCGTCTTCACGGCGCCGCCCCCTCCGCCTTGCCGTTGCGGTACAGGTCCAGGAACGCCTCGTCCAGACCCGCCTCCTCCACGATGACGTCGGCCACCCCCAGGGCCAGCAGCTCGCGCAGTGCCCCCACCACCTCGCTCGGGGGTACGAGCAGCTCCACCCGGTCGCCTTCCCAGCCGGGCGCCCACTGCTGCGCGCGCCCCAGAGGGCGTGCCCCCTTCCCGTCGCCGAAGGTCAGGCGGATCCGCCGCGCACGCGCCTCCCGCAGGGCGGCCACGCTCTCCACCGTCACCAGGCGCCCGTCCCGGACGATCGCCACGCGTCCGCAGGCCCGCTGCACCTCCGGGAGGACATGGCTGGACAACAGCACGGTGCGGCCGTCGGCCGCCGCCTGCTCCATCAGCTCGAAGAACGTCTCCTGCACCAGAGGGTCCAGCCCCTCGGTCGGCTCGTCCAGCACCACCAGCCGGGGATCGTGCTGCAGCGCCTGCACCAGGCCGAGCTTCTGCTTCATACCGCGCGAGTACCCGCCCACCGTGCGGCGCAGCACCGCCGGCGTCAGTCCCAGCCGCTCGCACAGCTCGGCCCGCCGTGTGCAGGACCGGCCCTGGAGGGAACACAGGAGGTCGAGGGTCTGCGCCCCGGTGAGCTCCGGGTACAGACGCAGCTCACCCGGGAGATAGCCGAGTTCCCGAGCCACCCGGCGGTGATCGGCGAGCGGGTCCATCCCCAGCACCCGCACATGCCCGGCCGTCGGGCGCAGCAAGCCGGTCAGGCACCTGAGGGTGGTGGTCTTGCCCGCCCCGTTCGGCCCGAGGAAGCCGAACACCTCGCCCGGACCGATGCCGAGTGTGAGTTCCTCCACCCCGACCACTGCCCCGTACCGCTTGGTCAGTCCTATGAGCTCGATCGCGTCCATGGCGCCCACCCCACCAGTCTGTGCCCTGGCCCGAACCGATGCGCAGTGAGCCGGGAACGGGCCCTACCGCGCCCACCGAAAATACCCCCGGGGGTACTAGTGCTACGCTCGAGATATACCCCCGGGGGTAATTCTCACGAGAAGGAGCGACAGCGTGTTCTTCATCGACACCCTTGAACTGGAAGGGCTCGGCAACCGCAGCTACCTGGCGGGCGGTGCCCACACGGCCGTGGCGGTGGATCCGCCGCGCGACGTCGACCAGGTACTCGCCGCAGCGGCACGGCGCGGGGTGCGGATCTCCCACGTCGTGGAGACGCACGTCCACAACGACTACGTCTCCGGCGGCCTGGACCTGGCCCGCCTCACCGGCGCGGCCTACCTGGTGCCCGCCGCGGCCCGGGTGTCCTTCGACCGCACCCCCGTCCATGACGGCGACACCTTCGCCGTGGACGACGGCATCTCGCTGCGGGCCCTGGCCACCCCCGGCCACACCCCGCACCACACCTCCTACGTCCTGGAGGAGCGGGGTGCGGCCGTCGCCGTGTTCACCGGAGGTTCCCTGCTGATCGGGACGGTCGGACGGCCCGACCTGGTGGAGCCGCGACTGACCGAGGAGCTGGCCCGCGCCCAGCACGCCTCCGCGCACCGGCTGGCCGCCGAGCTTCCGGACGAGACCGAGGTCCTGCCCACCCACGGGTTCGGCAGCTTCTGCTCCTCCGCCCAGGCCGACGGGGACGCCACCACCATCGGCAAGGAGAAGGCGGGCAACGACGCCCTGGTCCAGGACGTCGACGCCTTCGTCGCCGCCCTCCTGGCCGGGCTCGACGACGTGCCCGCCTACTACGCCCACATGGGCCCGGCCAACGCCGCAGGTCCGGCTCCGGTCGACCTCACCGCACCTCCCGTGGCGGACGCCGCCGACATCGCCGCCCGCCTGGCCGCCGGGGAGTGGGTGGTCGACCTGCGCAACCGCATCGCCTTCGCCCGGGGACACGTAGCCGGATCGTTCAACTTCGAGGCCGACGGGAAGATCGCGACCTACCTCGCGTGGTTGATCCCCTGGGGCAAGCCCGTCACGCTCCTCGCGGAATCCCCCGAGCAGCTGGCGCAGGCGCAGCGGGAACTGGCCCGGGTCGGGATCGACCGCCCGGCCGCAGCCGCCACCGGAGAGCCTGCCGAGTGGATCTCCGCGAACGAAGAACTGCGGAGCTTCCCGCGGGCCACGTTCGCCGACCTCGCCGCCCTGGACCCCTACGAGCACCGGATCGTGCTGGACGTACGGCGGGACTCCGAACGCGCGGACGGCTGGATCAAGGACTCGGTGCACATCCCGATCCACCAGCTCCACCGACGCCAGCACGATTTGCCGGCCGGAGTGGTGTGGGTTCACTGCGCGGGCGGAATGCGCGCGGGGATCGCCGCCTCCCTGCTCGACGCCGCCGGACGCGACGTCGTGGCCGTCGACGATTCCTTCGACGGCGCCCGAAGCGCGGGCCTACCGATGGTCACCGGGCCCCGTTCCGACAGTTGACGGCTCGCCCTCCCCGTTCCCCACAAGAGAAGGACCCGATGATGTTCTCCCTCCGCCGCGGCCCCGCCCGCGTGACTCCAGCCGATGCCCATCAGCGCGCCCGAGACGAGGGTGCCGTCCTGCTCGACGTGCGCGAGCGGGCGGAATGGACAGCCGGGCACGCACCCGGCGCCGTGCACGCCCCGCTCTCCGCCCTGCAGGCCGGCGCCGGCCTGCCTCCGGCTGCCCAGGGACGGCCGCTGGTGGTGATCTGCCGCTCCGGGCACCGGTCCCAGCGAGCCGCGAGAATCCTGACCGAACGCGGAGCCGAGGCCGTCGACGTCAAGGGCGGCATGAACGCCTGGGCCGCGGCGGGGCTCCCGGTCGTCGACGGCCGCGGAAGCAGCGGCTCGATAGCGTGAGCACGCTCGTCCTCGCCCTGGTCGCAGGAGCCGTCGTCGGCCTGGCACTCGGCGCCCTGGGGGGCGGCGGCAGCGTACTCGCGGTCCCCGCACTGATCTACCTGCTCGGCTTCACCCCTGCAGCCGCCACCACCGCGTCGCTGATCATCGTCACCGCCACGTCCGCCACCGCCCTCTACACCCACGCCACCTCCGGCAACGTCCGCTGGAGAACCGGCGCCCTCTTCGCGGCCGCCGGCATCCCTCCCGCCATGGCGGCAGCCGCCCTCGCCGCACGACTGCCCGGACAGCTGCTCACGGCCGCGTTCGCAGCCGTCGCGGGTCTCGCGGCCCTGCGCATGCTCACGTCCCCCGTACCCGAGGACGAGGTCCGCCCGGTCCGCCCGGCCCGGGCCGCCGGAGCCGGCGCGAGCCTGGGTGCGGTCACCGGATTCCTGGGCGTCGGCGGCGGATTCCTCGCCGTCCCCGCCCTGGTCGGAGTGCTGGGTCTGAGGATGCGGGCGGCCATCGGGACGAGCCTGCTCGTCATCACCGTCAACTCGCTCGCCGCACTCACCGTCCGTACCGGCGGGGCCAGTCCTCTGGACTGGGCAGTCGTCGCGCCCTTCACCGGGGCGGCGATCCTCGCCGCCTGGGACGGAAAGCACCTGTCCGCCGCGATCAAGGGCCCAGCCCTTCAACGCATCTTCGCTGTCGTGCTGCTGTCCGTCGCGGCCTTCATGCTCACCGACGCGATCCGCTGACGGCGGGTCCGCCCACACCGCCACCCCCACAGGCGCCCGGTATCCGCACCCTTACCACCGCCAACATCCAGCAGGAGAGACAGTCCGCCATGAGCACCCCCCACGCCCTCAGCTCCGACCAGGCCCTCACCCGCCTGCACGAGCTCACCGTCCTCGACGTCCGCACACCCGGCGAATACGCCACAGGTCACCTGCCCGGTGCCCTGAACATCCCCCTCGATCAGATCTCACGTGTCCTCCCCGCCATCCACCACGCCGCCGACCGCGGCGACATCCTGGTGGTCTGCGCCTCCGGAGCCCGCTCCGACAGCGCATGCAAGACGCTCGCCGAGCACGGCATCGACACCGCCACCCTCGCCGGGGGCACCGGCGCCTGGGCCGCCGCGGGCCATGACCTCCACCGCCCCGAGCAAGGCTCGCGCACTACGTGGGGCATGGAACGCCAGGTCCGCCTGACCGCCGGCGCTCTCGTCCTCGCGGGGCTCGGGCTCGGCCTGCTCCACCCCGCCTTCCAGCTCGTCTCCGCCGCCGTCGCCGGCGGACTGGCCTTCTCCGCGCTCACCAACAGCTGCGGCATGGCTGCCGTCCTTGCCAGACTCCCCCACAACCGTCCGCGGCATGGCGACATCGATGCCACACTGGCAGCCCTCCTCGATCACCGACCGCGGAGGTAAATACCCCCTGGGGTACCATGGACACGGACAGCACACCATCAGGAGGTACCCGGTGAAGGTCGACGACGACGCGGTCAGCTCAGTCCTCAACCGACTGCGCCGCGCCCAGGGGCAGCTCGCCGGTGTCATCGCCATGATCGAAGCCGGGCGGGACTGCAAGGACGTCGTCACCCAGCTCGCCGCCGTCTCCAAGGCACTCGACCGCGCCGGATTCAAAATCGTCGCCAGCGGCATGCGCCAGTGCATGAACAACGCCGATGAGAGCCAGGCGCCCATGACCGAGGAAGAACTGGAAAAGCTCTTCCTCACCCTGGCCTGACAACCATCCGGAAGCCGCGCGAGGCCGATGTTTCGCCATGGCCCCCGGCCTCGCGCGGTCCGCGGTCGGCGCACCGGAGGTGACATCCGTGCCCGCCCCATGGACACGGAAGCGGAGGTCGCGCTGGGTCGTACTCCGCGAGCCCACGCAACGGGTCGGCCACGCGCCTCCCTCCGGTGGTCGCCAACCGGATGGTTGGTCGCGTACCAGCGGGCACATCATCCGGCCATCCGCGGGCAGCGCGGTGAACGGATCTACAACCGATCCGACGCGGCAGGTACGCAAGCACACCGCGATCGTCCCTGGCTTCCCTCTCGGCGGCATCCCCATGAGGAACCCGCCTCAGCCGGACCGCAGCCGGTGAATCCGGGTGCCGAACACGCGCCAGCGCCGCTCGTTGTCGCGCACGAGTGTTGCCGATTCCGCGAGGAGGTCCGCCGCTCGGTCGAGCAGCTCGGACGCCGAGTAGAGGTAGGCGGGGGCGTTCCGCTCGGACCGGAGGTCGGACCGCAGCGCCGCAGGAGAGAACGTGACCCGGTCCAACAGGTCAAGGGAGCGGCGCAGCAGCCTGGCCACCAGCGCCAGCAACCCCGCCGACTGCCAGTCGTTGGCGATGATGCGATGGCGCTCCCCGAGCAGATCGGCAAGCGCCGGATAGGCTGCCAGCAGGCCGACGGCCTCCCACGACTGCTCCATGGCGTGCGCGAGCCAGATTCCGGTCTGGTCGCTGTCCTCCGCAAGCTCCCTGACATCCCGCTTCAGCCGCTGGAGCTCGACGGGCTCGTCCTCCCCTTCCATGAAGAGGATCCCCGACTCCGCGACGAGCCCGGGGGCGTTCAGATCCTCCGCACCGGCGAACGGATTCCCTGCCGACTCACCGACGTCGGTCACGCTCCACCGGCCTGCCAGCGACTTCAGTGCCCGGGACCTCGACTGAAGCTCGTCCGCCTGCCGCAACGGAGCCTGCGAGTAGAACTGCTCGTGTTCTCGATGGAACCGCGCGAGGTTGGCGATCACTTGCAACAGCGGTTCGGGAGGGATGGTCAGCGCCTCGTCCTCGGGCATGCGAGAAGTGTGCGCCCAGGACCCCGCCCACCCGAATGACAACACGCCGCCCGGTCAGGAGCAGGACCAGCGTCTCCCCGCTGCTGGTGCAGAGCAGGCCACGGCAGCGCCACCGGCTCCTGGCGCGGCAGCAGCCGTTGCGGCGCCCTCACCAGGAGCGCAGGCTTCTGTACAGGCGGAGCTGAACCCATCCGGGAGGCGAACGAGAGCATGGCGCACCCCGCAGACCACCGCACTACGGGCAAGGAGCGCAGCACGGCGGTGCTGGATGTGCGGGGCATGGTGCGCGCGAGCCAGCAGAGCACCGTCGCGGCCGTACTGGGCCGTCGGCCCGGCGTGCTCGACGTCGAGGTCAACCCGGTGGCGCAGTCGGCCACGGTCGTGTTCGACCCTCGGCGGACCTCGCTCGCCGAGCTGCGCGCATGGGTGACCGAATGCGGCTACCACTGCGCAGGCCAGTCGGTGCCCTCCCACATCTGCGATCCGATGCAGGAACCGGACCCGCCCGGCTTCACGGCTGCGCCGCAGCGCCCGCAGACGACGCCCGTGACTACAGCAGGCGCGCGCTCGCCCGACGAGGCGAAGGAGCACGACGGCCACGGCGAGATGTCTATGGCGGCGATGGTCGCCGACATGCGCCACCGCTTCCTGGTCGCGGTGGCGTTCTCCGTCCCGATCGTTGTCTGGTCGCCGATCGGCGAGGAGGTCTTCGGCTGGCACGCACCCGTTCCGTTCGGCCTGCGCCAGGACGTGTGGGCGCTGTTGCTGAGCCTGCCGGTGATCTTCTACTCCTGCTCGATCTTCTTCGTCGGCGCAGTACGGGCCCTGCGTGCCCGGACATTGGACATGATGGTGCTCGTGGCGGTCGCCGTCGGTGCCGGCTGGCTGTACTCGCTGATCGTCACCCTCACCGGGGGCGGGGACGTCTTCTACGAGGCAGCCACCGTGCTGGCCTCCTTCGTCCTGCTGGGCCACTGGTTCGAGATGCGTGCCCGCGGCGGTGCCAACAACGCCATTCGCACTCTCCTGGACCTCGCCCCGTCGAAGGCCGTGGTTCTGCGGGACGGCGGGCCCGTGGAGGTCGCCACCGCCGAGGTGGTCGTCGGGGATCTGCTGCTCGTACGCCCCGGGACGAAAGTCGCCGCGGACGGGATCGTGGAGGAGGGTGAGAGCGAGGTCGACGAGTCGACCGTGACCGGGGAGAGCATGCCCGTACACAAGGGCCCCGGCTCCCCGGTTGTCGGCGCCACCCTCAACGCCAACGGCACACTGCGGGTGCGGGCGACCAAGGTCGGTGCGGACACGGCGCTGGCCCAGATCGTCAAGCTCGTCCAAGAGGCCCAGAACTCCAAGGCCCCCGGTCAGCGGCTCGCCGACCGGGCCGCCTTCTGGCTCGTGCTCGTCGCCCTCGTCGGCGGCGCGCTCACCCTGGCCGTATGGCTGCTCGCCACCGACCGGCCCTTCGGCGAGGCCATGCTCTTCGCCATCACCGTGGTCGTCATCACCTGCCCGGACGCACTGGGCCTGGCCACCCCCACCGCGATCATGGTCGGGACCGGGCTGGGCGCCCAGCGGGGCGTGCTGTTCAAGAACGCCATGGCCCTGGAGGCATCTGCAGGCATCCGCACCGTGGTCATGGACAAGACCGGCACCCTCACCAAAGGCGAACCCGAAGTCACCGACGTGATCAGCGTCCGCGGCGGCGACGAGGACGAGGTGCTGCGGCTGGTCGCGGCCGTCGAGCAGGAATCGGAGCATCCGCTGGCCGCTGCGGTCGTACGGTACGCCGCCACGCGCGGCGTCGCCGCCGCGAGGGCCCACCGGTTCGAGAACGTACCGGGCCACGGCGCGACGGCCGTGGTCGACGGCCACCGGGTCGCGGTCGGAAACCGCCGCCTGATCGAACGTGAAGGCGTCGACCTCGGGCCCCTGAGCGGCCGGCGCGAGGAACTGGTCGCCACCGGCCGCACCGTCGTCATCGCCGCTGTCGACGGCCGGGCGGCGGCCCTCATCGGGATCGCCGACGCCCTGCGGGAGACTTCCCCGGCAGCGGTGGCCGACCTCCACAGCCTCGGCGTCGAGGTCGTCATGCTCACGGGCGACAACCGGGCGACCGCCGAACGGATCGCGCAGCGCCTGGGCATCACCACCGTCATCGCCGACGTCCTCCCCGGCGACAAGGCCGCCAAGATCGGCGAACTTCAGCAGGGCGGCCGCACGGTCGCCATGGTCGGTGACGGTGTCAACGACGCGCCCGCCCTCGCCCAGGCCGACCTGGGCATCGCGATCGGCGCCGGCACCGACGTGGCCATCGAGACCGCCGACCTCGTTCTGATGCGCTCCGACCCCCTGGACGTCCCCACCGCCCTGCGTATCGGCCGGGGCACCCTGCGCAAGATGCGCCAGAACCTCGGCTGGGCCATCGGCTACAACGCCATCGCCCTGCCCATCGCCGCCGGGGTCTTCGAACCCGCTACGGGCCTGATCCTCCGCCCCGAGATCGCCGCCCTGTCCATGTCCGGGTCCAGCATCATCGTCGCGGTCAACGCCCTCGCGCTCAAGCGCCTCCACCTGCCCCGCCCTCAGCGAACGGATCCGGCGGGCGGAGGCGGCGAGCGGGGCTAGGGGCTGTCCCGGGGCGCCCTTCGCGGGCGCGCCCTACGCTGGGAGATATGACCGGCCGCGAGCCCCGCACGGCACCACGGGTGCTGATGCGGCTCACCATGATGCTCGTCCTGGCCCTCACCGTCGGGCTGCTCGGTATGCACGCCCTGGGCCCTGCGGCCGCTCTGCCGTCGCCGGTCACCGTCGAGCACACGTCCCACCACGTGGCGACGACAGATGCCGGTCCGCACCACCTATGCCCCCACGACGACCACGACACGGGCCGCCACACCAGCCACGCGGACACGATGTGCGCCTCCGGGTCCCTGCCCAGTGCCCCCGACATCACCGCACCGGACAACGTACCCATCACCGGCACGGAGCACGCCGACGCCGATGCCGTTGCCCCCGTGCCGAACCTGCTCTCAGCGGCCTGCGAAGCCGCCGGAAGACGGGCGCCACCCTCGCTCGCCGAACTCCAGCTCCTGCGGATATAGGGACTCCTCCTGCGGCACGCCTCCGCGTCCGCGCAGTGCCCGTTCCCTCCGCACTCGATCACTGGAGTCAGCGAAATGAACACGAACCGATCCGTACCGCGTCGTGCCGCCCTGGCAGCCACCGCGGCCGCCATCGGCCTGGTCCTCACGGCCTGCGGCACCGACGACAGTACGAACACTGCCGGCACCGCTGCCGGTACTTCCAGAACCGCCCCGGCTCCGACCGAGGCCGAACAGCACAACAAGGCGGATGTCGCCTTCGCCCAAGGGATGATCCCCCACCACCGCCAGGCCATCGTCATGTCCAACATGGCCCAGTCCCACGGCGCCTCCGATGCGGTCAAGGCCCTCGCCGAGAGGATCAAGAAGGCGCAGCAGCCGGAAATCGACGCCATGGCCGGCTGGCTGAGGGCATGGGGCGAGAGGGTGCCCTCCGGCATGGACGGCATGGATGGCATGGGACACGGCGATGACGACTCCACCCTGCCCGGCATGATGGATGACGAGGACCTCAACCGCATCGGGAGCGCGCGGGGCAACGCCTTCGACACCATGTTCCTGATCCATATGATCGAGCACCACGAAGGCGCGATCGACATGGCGGAAACAGAGCAGCGGCAAGGTCTCTACGGCCCCGCCAAGACCCTTGCCGACGACATCATCACCTCCCAGACCGCCGAGATCACCCAGATGCGCGAGATGCTCAAGAACGGCTGACCATGCGGTGTGGATGGCCTGAGTGCGCCTTGCCGACCGACACCGTCACGGGCAATACGCACGGCGTGTGAGTGACCCGGGCACCGGCCCGAAGGTCCCCCGTGTCTCCGCACGGTCCGGTTACGGGTTGGTGCGCGAAAGCGGTCGTGGGTGCAGTCGGGAGTGCAACTGAGTGCACCTTTCGCGCGTCCTCCGCTCCGTGACTAGACGTTGGATACCCGCGACACGGCTCGGACGGGTCCTGACCGCGGGCACGGCCGGGCTGGTACTGGCTGCCGTCCCGCTGTGGAATGTCCCGCTGGCTGGGCAGTGGCGAGGGGAGCCCCCGCTCACGCAGCTCCTGCCGCAGTCCCCGCCAGGGCAGGGGCCCTGGGAGAGCACCCCCACCCGCGAAGACCTGTACTTCTCCGAGCCGGGGCTCGACGAAGACGCACAGAAGTACCGGGGCTTCGAGCTCCACGGCAAGAACATCCTGCGCCACGGCTTCTCGCAGAGCGTCAAGCGGTTCGACTCCCCGAACTGGGCCTGGTTCGCTGTCCGCCGGTCTCCGGCGCAGGACAAGCCCTGGTCCTTTCCGCCGGTCGAGCTGGCCGGCAGCCGGAAGGCGGACGACCAGTCGTACACCTGCCTCGTCTACAGCGACTCGGTGGGCGGGTGCGAACGCTGGTTCGGCCAAATCCGCTACGGCCAGTACGTGGTCGACATCGCTGTCAGCGGCGGGGAGCAGGCCCAGGCCCTCGACCTCCTCCAGGAAGCCGTGCTCGCCACCGACGCCCTCATGCCTGAATGACCAAGAAGGCGTGGGCCGCATCGATCGTCTGCCCCGTATACGTCCCGCTCGTCGGTACGGTCCTTACGGCGTGGTGTGCGAGAGCGGGGACGGCCGGGCCGTGACGTGAAGAGAGCCGTACGGGTTGGTGTTGTTGTGACGCAATACCTGGCCCGTACGGCTCTCTCGCATCGTATCTGTACTGGCATCTCTCGGCGTCGACTTGGCGCCCTCATCGTCGAGTTGGCCGACCCGTGGATGGCACGGGAGGACTCTCGGCTGCGTGAACGCCGAGGTCGTGAGCGTCTGCGGGCTGAGGGCGGCGGCCTGGCCATCAACTGGTCTTCACCGATCGGGTGATCGCGACCCTGGTGGTCCTGCGGTTCCAACTCCCGCATGCAGCTCTGGCCGTCTTCTACGGCGTCGACCGCTCCACCATCACCCGGGGCGTCCACGAGATCCGTCCCCTGCTCGCCCGCCGCGGCTTCGCGGTCCACGGCGAGGCCGGACTGCGCCTGCACACGCTGGCCGACGTCTTCGCCTACGCCGACGCGAAGGGCGTTGAGATGCGGCTCGACGGCACCGAGGTGCGCGTACGACACCCGAAGGCAGGTCTGCCCGGATGGCGGGTCTTCGTCTCCGGAAAGATGCGGCAGAACACGAAGAAGGCCACCGTCATCACTGACGAGAAGGGCCGCACCCTGTGAACGGGCGCGATCCGGCCGGGCCGTATGCACGATCAGACGGCGGTGAACACCGAGGGGATCAGCAACCTGTTCAAGCAATATCCCAAGGTCAAGGCCAAGGCCAAGGCCGACGCCGAATACCGGGGCCTGGCCAAACGGTTTCCCGACCAGGTCCAGGCACCGCCGAAGAAGCCCGGGAAGGACGCCCCCGCCGAGGACGTCAAGGCGTGGGAGGAGGCACGCAAGCGGCAGTCCTCGGAGCGGATCTGCGTCGAGCACGCCAACGCCGAACACAAGCAGTGGCGGCCCCTCCAGCGGTTCATCGGACGCCGCGCATACTACGACCAGACCCATCTTGCGATCGCCGGACTCGTCTCCGACCGCACCGCAGAGCGGTGATCACCCGCCAGCCAGCCCGCCAGGCCAACACGCCCCGACCTCAGCCGCGCACCACGTCGTTAGAGCTTTGCGATGTCCTTGTGGATCACTTCGATCCCTCCGTCGTGGTAGGCAACCAGGCGGATCTTGAGCTGATATCCCTTGGGCGCCTCGATGATCTGGTTGATCGTCTCCCCGAGGCTGCCGCCGTGACATGGAGGCTCTGAATTGAGGGCGGTCCAGCCGTCCCCCACGTCCTTCGGGTCGTTCCACTCCACCCAGACGCAGTCGGGCTCGCCGGAGAAGGCCTGCAGCGAGATGATCTTGACCGAGTTCACCGCGCCGTCGACGCGCTCATAGGTCACAGTCGCGGAATTGCGGTGGAGGCCGGCGCCGGCCTCCAGGTTGACCTTACTGACCAACGTGTCAGCAGCGGCCGGGACTGCTCCTCCCGCTATCGTCGCGGCCATTGCCGCAGCGGTGACAGACAGAGCTGATATGCGCATGTTCCGTCTCCAAGAAGCTAGTTGAGGGAATTCACCCTAGCCATGCATGCGGGCTCACGGTCCGACAACATCCGCCAATCGGCCGGAATCGAACCTCACCTCGCGTACACGGCGGGTCCGGTCCCGGACATCGCAAGGCGGAGGTGCTCCTGCGCACCGTACGGACTCGAGAACCTCCCACAAGGCAATCAGGTGCGGTGCCGGGCGGCCATGGACCACGAATTCCGGCTGCTCAACGACGTGACGTCAGGAAGTGATGCGACCGCCACGTCTGACCGGCGGGCACCGCGTGACCACAAACGGCACGGGCAGCCCACAGTGCGAAGCCGGCCCCCTGCCGAGCGTCAGCTCTCACTTCGCCGGCGTCAGCTGGCCCCTGGTGGTCACGATTGCAGCAGCGAGACTTGAGCGAAGGCGAAGAGCGAGTCGACGGCAATGCCCTCGCCGTCCTTCAGCAGGATGCCGAAGACCACGCGGAGCGTGCCGAAGTCTTGGATGAGACGGTGGTCTGGGATGTGGGCAGCCACCTGCTGGAGGAGCTTGGCCCGTACCTCCGAATCGCTCAGCAAGGTCTCCACTGCGACCACGCCTTGGGCGAAGAGGTGGTTGAGGGGGCGGTACCGGAGGTGGCCCTGTTGACGCAGATCAGCTGACCGTCAGGGTCCAAGACATCGCAGATCTCCAGCCCTCCACCCTTGAATTTGCTGGTGTGGCCGACGGCCGGGGCCGGTCGCGGCGGAAGCTGGCTCAGGTGTGGAGGCGGCTGTTGGGGCCGTCCTGGTCCCGGGCGCTCTCGTCGTTGAACCAGTAGTCCCCGGCGGCCAGGTACCGGAAGGAATGGGTGCCCTCGCTGGGCCGCTCGACCGTGACGGCGCGCTTGCCGTCCTTGCGGGCCTTGAGCGTGTGCACGCCGGGCTGCCAGCCGTTGAAGTCGCCCACCACGCTGACCGGCCCCGACGGGTTGTCGGCGGGAAGGATGAAGGTGACCTCGGTGCGGTCCTTGCGCAGCGTGCGCTCCAGCATGGGTGCTCCTGACGGGCGGTAGTGGATGGGTGCGTCGCCCATCGTGGGTGGTGCGCGCACGGCTCGCACGCCGACCCGGCCACCCGCGTCCCGGTGTCACTCGCCCACCACGCCAGGTGACACCCATGGCGCGAAACATCACGCAAAGTGTCATCCTGGCGGGTAGGAGTCCTGTTCCGCAGTAGCGCCAGGAGCCGATAATCGATGTCCAGCAGGCTGTGCCGGGGGTGCGTTGTCGCGCAACGACGCAGGCTCAGGAGTCGCGGATTGTACTCGAGTGCGCGGACAAGCACTCGATCATGGAGGTGCCGCGTCGGCGCATGGCCGGCAAGACCGTCATCGACTGCACGCACGGCGGAATGCGGCAACTGGTCACAACCGGTTGCTCGTGCGGTAGCAGCTCGCGCACTTGTGGCCAGAAACGCCCAGGGCTCTGAGAATGCCGACGTGCGCTGGCCAGACCGCGACCGCGTACCGCCTTCGTTGACCGGGAGAGAAGATGACCATCAAGGACATCGGGCCGGAACCTCAAAGCTTCGACCTTGAGAAGGCGACGCTTGAAAACACGGACTATCGCGCCGTCGCCTGGTCCGGGAAGTATCTTCAGTTGACCCTCATGTCGATTCCGGTGGGTGAGGACATCGGCTTGGAAGCACACCCGGAGACCGACCAATTCCTACGACTCGACGCAGGCCGGGGCCGCGTCCAGATGGGCCGCGCGAAGGATCGACTCGACTTCGACCAGGAGGTCGAGGATGGTTGGGCAATCTTCGTACCCGCCGGCACTTGGCACAACGTCACCAACATCGGTGACGAGCCCCTGCAGCTCTACGCTGTATACGCGCCGGTCCACCACGCGTCGGGCAAGATCCACGCGACAGCCGCAGACGCGGAGCGCGACGAGGACTCAGGCGACGACGAGCCGGCAAGCTGGTCGGCCCAGCCTGACCAACAGCCATCGGACGAGCACGCCTGACCACCGAGGGCTTATCGCGACAGTAGTTCCTCGCCCAGAGGCGAGCCGGGAGAATCACGCTCCTCCCCTCCGCCCGTACACCCATCTGGCCCCACGGCACGCGATGTTCCGCTCGACCTCTGAAGGCATGGACGTACCTCTGCGGCAGTCAGCGACCGGCTCGGTGCTCGGCCTGTCCGCAAAGTGCGGAGCCCACGTTCCTCCGCAACGGGCGTCGGCCTGCTTACAGCCTCGACCGTTCGTTCCCCAGTGCAAAAGCGTTCCAAGAAGGCCGATGCAACGCTGTCCCCGTCCGAGCTGGACGACGAGATGGCCAAGGCCCCACGTTCTTGCCAGGGGTGCCGCAGCTGTCACCGCCTACCCGATGCTCCTGTGGATCCAGATGCCGAGGAACAGCCCCAGCCGTGGTCCGGCATGCAGGTGACGTCAGGCTGTTTCAGTATGGAAGTCGGGTCGGACGTGTCGTTGTCCACGGAGGTGAGTGCGATGACGCTTCCCGCGCGGCGCCGGACCGGTGGCCCGGTGGAGCCGGACGCCTTCTTCGGCCGCACGCACCAGTTCTTCGGCGCACCACGGGCTCGGCACACGCCGCTCCGGCCGATGCGGGTAGCAGGAGAGCGAGGACGCCGGTACGGCCCCGGCCGACGGTGCACTCACGGTCACCGTTCCCGAGGCGCAAGCAGGTACGGCACGGGGCGGGATGCGGCCTCCGTGAACCTGTGCGAGAGGACAGCGGGCGTTGCCAGGCCCCTCGCGTCCAACGGTCGGCACCGTGGTCAGGAGCCAAAACTGTTCCTGGCAGCGGCCGGGGTCGACCGCAGCGCGTGGGAACAGGCCCCGATTCCCTCAGTCTGCAGTGAGCGGGGCCGTGCCCGGCGGACGGTGCGCCGGGAAGGGGTCAGCGCGACCACCTGGGTACCGCGATGAGGACGGCCGCGACGCCGGAGCCCACCACAGCCAGGAGTACCGACGGCGCAGGGGGATCGGAGAGGGCGGCCAAGCCGTCCATCCTCACCTTGACGATGAATCCTGCGGTCGATCTCTGCTGGGAGGTCGGGCACCTGGAGGTCATCGGCAAGAACCGTGCCCGGGTCAGGTCGGTGGCCGCCGGGGGCGGAGGGATCAACGTCGCCCGTCATGTCGTGCGGCTCGGAGGACGAGCCACCGCCGTCCACACCGCCGGAGGCGAGGTCGGCCTGCGCCTGAACCGACTGCTGGACGAAGAGGGCGTCGACCACGTCGCCATCGACATCGACGACGGCACCCGCGAAGCACTCGTGCTGTTCGAGGCCGAATCGAGCCGCGGCTACCACATCGTGCCGCCCGGCCCGCACCTGCACGACCACGAGGGGCGGCGATCCCTGGATGCGCTGGTGCAGGCCGTCGGCAACTGCCCGTACGTCGTGGCCAGCGGCAGCCTGCCCGGCGGCTTGCCCGACGACTTCTACGCGGTCGCCGCCCGCCGCGTCAGGGAAGCCGGATCCCGACTGGTCCTGGACACCTCCGGTCCGGCGCTTCGCGGAGCACTCGCGGAGGGCGTGTTCCTGCTCAGGTGCAACCGCACAGAGGCCGAGAGCCTGACCGGCCGGCCGGTCCGTGGCTTCGACGACGCCCGGGCTCTCAACGAGCACCTACTCACCACAGGGGCCGCCGAGATCGCCGTCACCACCCTCGGAGAGCTGGGCGCACTGTGCTCGACCGGCCACGGCCACACCGAGCTCTACGCGCCGCCGCTGCCCGGCGAGCCCCTGAGCGACGCCGGGGCGGGAGACAGCATGGTCGCCGCCCTCATCACACAGCTGGCCGCCGGAGAGGATCCCGTCAGCGCCGCCGCGTCGGGGGTGGCCGCAGCCGCCGCAGCGATACTCACCCCCAGCACCGAGCCCTTCGACCTGGACACGGCCCGATCCCTCCGCTCCCAGGTGAGGACCAGGTCCCAGACCGATGCTCGGCGCCGGGGCGTTTGACCCTGCCCACCCCCTGCCGTTCGGTCGGCCCCCCTCCACATTGCGTACTCCGTGTCCACAAACCGACCCTGCCCCGTCACCGCGTCGGAGCGGGGCGCTGCCGGTGGTGCTGAGGCACGCCAGTGCCGACCTCGTGATGCGAGCGGGCCCGCGGTTGGGAAGACTGGAAGCATGGCGACCAAGGCAGTGCTTGAGGGCGGCCCGGACGATCTGCCCGAGCGGATCGTTCCGATCTCCGACCCCGGACAAGACCTGAAGATTCCACACCGCGGCGGGTACGAGCATTTCAAGAACACGTCGCGGCACCAGGACAGCCCGGAGGGACGACTGGCGGTCTACGAGTGGTGGGAACGGACAGAGATCGCCGAATGAAACGGACGATCGAGGACGCTCGGCCTATACCTCACCACGGCGGCCGCCATGCGCGGGCCGACACCGCTTGGTGGAGTGGATCGCCGGCCTCGATCCGGTCCACCCATCCCCCAACGGCTTCCGTCCTCCGGGTACTTCGCGACCGGCTTCCAGCCGCTGCCGCTCAAACGAATGGCGCGAAGGCAACGCCGCCGCTCTTGCTCCTGCGGAGCGCAGAGCGCAGGCGAGGGCGGGTGCGGGAGGCGGCGCAACGGAGTACGTGAGCCGGTGCCTACGACCAAGAGGTCCTCCACGCCACGGGCGGTGTCCACCAGGACGGCGCCGGGCTTGCCCCGTACGGTGAGGCCCGCGAGGGCGACTCCGGGCTTCACCGCACGGAACGCCGTGTCGAGCACCTCGCGAAGTCTTTCGACGGCAGCCGTACGGCATTCCGCCAGGGCGGAGGGGCTGAGGCCGTTCCGGCTGCCGAGTTCACCGCCCGGCGATTGCCACGCCAGGACGACTCGCAGCTCCGCATCCCGTGCGCGGGCCTCTGCGGCTGCCCTGTGCAGGGCTGCCAGACTCCCCAGGGTGCCGGTCACGCCGACCACGACTCTTCGCACGACCTGTTCTCTCTCCTCGCCGTCCGGTCACCGGTCCCGATGGAAACGCCACGAGGCACGGCGGAGCCATGTCCTTTACGGACTTCTGGCGGAGAGGTCCACAACCCTGACGCACTCCTGATGGACTCCAGGTCCTGCCGTCAGTGATGCGTATGGAGTGGGTCGGTGGCCGTATGGGTCCCGTTACGGGGTGGCCGCCGGGGCGCTGGGGCGGGGATAGCTTCGGTTGCACGTCCCGGACCGCCTCCCCGCGCCGGGGCGTGACCTGTCACTCGTGGTTCCCCGAGGAGGGCCCCATGTGCTTGTTCCTGTACGACGAATCCGACTCCGAGCCCGAGGAACAGGGCCCGGCCGGGCCTGTGTACGTGCCCGCCCGGCCGGGAGAAGCGCACGTCGTCGTGCGGCTGTTCCGCACCCCGATGGGAACCCGTACCGCCGTCGGTTTCACCAGCCCGGAACGGCTGGCCGCCACGCTCGGTACGGCCCAGCCCTGGATCCGGCTCTCCGAGGCCGCACTCCGTGCGATGGCCCGGCCGCTCGGCGCGTCCCTGCTGACCGTCGACCCGGCCCTCACCGCGCCCCCGGTCCCCACGGCGGATGCCGGACCCACCGGAGCACCGCTCACATGGGTATCCGAGACCACGGCCCGCACGGCCTGAAGGGGAGCGGAACATGACCATCGCCGTTCTCCCTGAGAGCCCGCCGCTGCCGGTGAGCTGTCCGTATGGCCCGCGTCCACGAGGCCGCTCCCCCACGGCGACCTGGCCGTCGGCGGAGTCTCCCTCACCCAGATCGCCGAGCGCTTCGCCACCCCCGTCTACGTACTGGACGAGGGCGAGGTCCGCGGGCGCTGCCGGACGTATCGCGACGCCTTCCCCGACGCGGACGTGCTGTACGCCGCCAAGGCGTTCCTCTCCCGCGCCATGGTCCGATGGGTCCAGGAGGAGGGGCTGGGCCTGGACGTATGCTCGGCCGGGGAGCTGGAACTCGCCGTCACCACCGGATTCCCGCCCGAGCGCATCGTGCTGCACGGAAACGCCAAGTCCCCGCACGACCTGGAGGCCGCCCTGCGCCTCGGTGTCGGACGGATCGTCATCGACAGCCCGTCCAAGATCGCCAGGATCGCCGCCGCCGTCGGCCCAGGCGGCCGCCAGAAGGTGATGGTGCGGGTGGTCCCGGGCGTCTCGGCCGGCGGCCACGACAAGATCCGAACCGGAAGGGAGGACCAGAAGTTCGGGCTCTCCCTCACCGACGGCGGCGCACAGCACGCCGTCACCCGGATCCTGGGCCAGCCCCGGCTCGAACTGACCGGCTTGCACTGCCACATCGGATGCCAGATATCCGAGGTGAAGCCCTACCTGGTCGCCCTGCGCCGCATGATCGGGCTCATGGCCCGCATCCGTGACACCCACGGCCTGGTCCTGCCCGAGCTGGACATGGGCGGCGGCCACGGCATCGCCTACCAGCCGGGCGTACCCGCCCTCGACCTCACCGCGCTCGCCCGGCGGATGCGTACCGAACTCGTCGACGGCTGCGCCGCCGCCGGACTGCCCGTGCCCCGGCTCGCCGTCGAACCCGGACGGGCCGTCGTGGGCCCCGCCGGAGTCGCCCTCTACCGGGTGCTCACCGTCAAGCACACCGGCGAGAACGTGTTCGTCGCCGTCGACGGCGGCATGATCGACAACCCGCGCCCCGCCCTGTACGGGGTGCGGTACGCACCCCGGCTCGTCGGCCGCCACTCGGCGGCCGGGCCCCGTACGGCCACCGTCGTCGGGCGGCACTGCGAGGCGGGCGACATCCTCGCCTCCGACGTCCAGCTGCCGGGCGACATCCACCCCGGCGATCTGCTCGCCGTACCGGTGGCCGGTGCCTACCAGCTGTCCATGGCCTCCGGATACAACCTGGTCGGCCGCCCCGCCGTCGTAGCCGTCCACGAGGACACGGCCCGGCTCCTCGTCCGGCGGGAAGCCCTGGAGGACCACCGGCGCCGGGACATCGGCGCCTAAGGCCACACGAAGGCGCGTTCGCCGCCGCTTGGGATTCTCCATATCGTCACGGTGAGATACAGGCACGGTGAGATACAGGATGGCGGCAGGTGCGGCAGCCGGGCGGATCGTCAGTCCTGACGACCGCCCGGTGCCCGCAGCAGCCGCTCCAGCTCCGTTCCGGCCTCTTCATATCCGGCGTCCGAGATCCGTTGCAGCTCGCGCAGGTCACCGGCCGCGGCCGCGCGTCGCGTGAGCAGCATTCCGGCGTGCCGGGATCCCTCGTCCAACAGGTCGCTCAGCTCCGCGACGTCGCCGGCCGCGTCCTCGAGATCGGCCAGCCGGTCCAGCGCGGTCTCGTTGCCCTCGTCGGCCAGGTCGCGAAGGGTCTCCCGATCGGGGTTCGTGTTCTCCATGACGCCATGCTGCAACCCTGCCCCTGGGGCAAGGTCAAGTGGGACGATGACGAGGTGATCACCATCGGACAGCTGGCCGGCTACATCGGAGTGTCGATCAAGACCGTCCGCGTCTACCACGACAAGGGGTTGCTCCCCGAGCCCGACCGCGACGCGTCCGGCTACCGGCGGTACGGCGCGAACGACGCTGTCGATCTGATCAAGGTCCGGACACTGGCAGAAGCCGGTGTCCCCCTCGCTCGTATCCGGTATCTGAGAGCGGCGGGCGAGGAGGAATTCCGGCAGGCGCTGGGCGAGATCGACGACGAACTCGACGCCCGCATCCGCAGCCTGCAGGACACTCAAGGGCGCCTGCGCCGGCTCGCCGCCGGGCGTCTGGTGCCACTGCCCGGCGAGGTCTTCGCCCATCTGGAGGATCTGGCCCGATGGGGATTCACGCCTCGATGGGTGGACCTGCAACGCGACTTGTGGATCCTCGTGTTCGCCACCCACCCGGACCGTGCGACCACCCTGTTTCACGAGCAGGCCGAGATCTTGGCCGACCCGACTCTACGGTGGCTCTTCCTCGACTACGACCACGCACACGACCTCGACGCCGACGACCCGCGGCTCGAGGACCTCGCCCGCGGGATCGCCGAGGCGAATCGGGAGCGCTACGGGCCCGACGAACGGCCCGGGCTGGATACGGGCTCCGAGATCCCCGCCCTCATCCAGAGCAGAGTCAACGCTTCGTCCCCGGCATGGGAACGGCTCGACTCCCTCATTCGCGCCCGACTGGACGCATGACGTGAGCGCCCCCGGAGCGTCCTGCGAGGTGTGTCTCTCCTCGGACCCGTCGCGATTCCCGACACGCACGTGAGCCCCTGCCAGGTCGAGCGCGGCCAGGGCCCTGCTCACTGTCCAGCCGGCGCCGCGGACCCGATCCGCGCAGGCCGGCAACCACAGCTCGGCCGCGGCGGCCGTACGCGAGCTCACCCGTCACCGGCCGGAGGTCACACCTCCCAGGTGACCGGGAGGCTCTTCACCCCGTAGATGTCCGCGGTCTCCGGGCGCAGGGCGACGTCTTCGGCCGGTACGGCCAGGCGCAGCGTGGGGAAACGCCCCAGCAGCGCGGAGAACGCGACCCGCATCTCGATGCGGGCCAGCTGCGCGCCCAGGCACAGGTGGATGCCGTGGCCGAAGGCCAGGTGCCCGCCGGAGTCCCTCCCGAGGTCGAGCGTGTGGGGATCCGGGTACCGCTCGGGGTCGCGGTTGGCGGTGTTGTACGACAGGACGACCGTCGTGCCGGCCTCGATGGTCTGGCCGCCCACCTCGACGTCCTCCAGCGCCGTCCGCATGAACGACTTGGCGACGCTCAGATACCGCAGCAGCTCCTCGACGGCCTGGTCGATGAGCGCGGGATCGGCGCGCAGCGCTGCCAGTTGCTCCGGGTTCTGCAGCAGCGCGAAGGTCCCGAGGGACAGCATGTTGGCGGTGGTGTCGAAGCCGGCCGCCAGCAGGATCAGGCTGATCCCCTGCAGCTCCTCATCGGTCAGGTCGCTGTCGGTGAGTTCGCTGAGCACGTCATCGGTGGGGTTCGCACGCTTGGCAGCCACCAGTTCCGCGAGGTAGGTCTGGGTCGCGGTGTAGGCCGCCATCAGCTCCTCGTCGCCCGTCTCCCCGTTCATGAACTTGTCGATCTGTTCCTGGAAGGAGGCCCGGTCCTCGTACGGCACCCCCAGCAGCTCACAGATGATGATGGTGGGGATGGGCTTGGCGAACGCGGTCACCAGGTCCGCCGACGGCCCCGCCTTCTCCATGGCGTCCAGGCAGTCGGTGGTGATCTGCTCGATGCGCTCGGTGAGCAGGCGCATCCGCCGTGCGGTGAACTTGCCGACCAGCGGCTTCCGGTAGCGGCTGTGCTGGGGGTCGTCCATGAGGAGGAACTCGCCGGGCGGCGCCGGAGGGATCTCGAAGTCGACCACGTTCAGGAGGTCCTTGCGCGAGCTGAACCGCGGGTCGGCCAGGACCGACCTGACCAGGTCGTATCCGGTGATCATCCAGCCGGGTTTCCCGCCGGGGTGGGTGTAGCGGCTGATGGGGCCGTGCCGGCGGGCGTCGATCAGCTCTGCCGGAGGGTCGAAGGGACAGCCGGACTGACGCTCCGTCGGCAGCGTCGTAACAGTGTGGACCGATTCATCCATGACCATTCCTCACCTCGCGATAGTGCGTGTTTGATACAATTCGAAAGCTACGTTGCATTCAGGATTGCTGCAATCCACTGGAACGCATAAGTGCAGCTGAAGAGTGCCAAATTGATGCAATGACGCTGCGCTCGAATGCAATGGTGCGTTGCATTGAGTGGCGGTGAAGGCAATACTGGCGGCATGCCTGGAGGACGGTTGACCCAGCAGGAACGCCAGCGCATCGCGGCCGGACTCACCGGCAAGCTCTCCTACGCCGAGATCGCCAGGCGGCTCGACCGGCCGACCTCGACGATCAGCCGGGAGATCGCACGCAACGGCGGTCCCGGCGGCTACCGGCCCCAGCAGGCGCAGCTGGCGACGGTCCAGCGGGCGCAGCGCGGCACACCGGCACCCCCGCGCGCGGCCGGAGCGCCGGGCGGCGCAATGGAAGAGGAGATCATCGAGCTGGCGGTCAGGTCGGGACTGCCGAGGATGACAGCGCGCGTGCACGTCGACCTGTTGCTGTCCGAGGACGGCAGGCGCACAGCAGCCGAGCTGACCCGCAGACTGAAGGTCAGCCCGGCCTCCGTCTCCGTAGCCGTGAACTTCCTGGTCGAGCACGGGTATGTCCGGCGCGAGCGCGATCCGCAGCGGCGTCGCGACATCTACGTGGTCGACGACGACGCCTGGTACCACTCGATCGTGATCAGCTCGCGGCAGACGCTCGAGGCAGCGCAGGCCTCGACGGCCGCGGCGCAGGCGTACGGGCCCGAGAGCCCTGTGGGGCAGCGGCTGGCCAAGGTGGGCGCGTTCCTTGAACAGGTCAGCCTGGACATGCTGGAGTCGGCCGACCGATGCCGCCGCCTCCTGGCGTGACGGGTCTCAGCCGAACCGTCTGGGCCGCCGGCGGACCAGTTCCTGCCGAACGTCACCGACCCATGCCATCTGGCCGTCCGGCACCGCGGCGGCACGGCGGGTACGTCTGGTTCCCCGCTGACGTCGACAACATGACCCCTGAGAAGCTCGTCGGCCCTCCCGCGGTCCACGAGGACACGGCCCGGATCCTTCTACGGCGCGTACGCCGGAGGGCTACCGCCACCGGGACATCGGCGGCTAGGGCCGGTAGACGAGCTCGATCACCATCGCTGCGATGATCGCCCAGACCCCGATGCCGAGCAGCCACATGGCATCGAGGATCGCGCCGGTGGCGATCACGGTCAGACCTGCCGCCCCGAGGACGAGTACGGTCCGGCGGACGGCGCGATCGGGGCGCCAGGAGATGGTCACGACAGTGAGCATCCCTCCGGATCCGCGTGGGGGTGAGGATCCGGAGGGTTTCCTGTCGGCATCTTGGCGCTGATGTCAGCCCGCGTGGACGTGGGGGCGCCGGGCGCGGTCCGGTTCGGCCTCGCGGATGACCTCGCGGGTGACGGGGGCGACCTCGCCCTGGCCGAAGAGGAAGAAGCGGAAGAAGTTGGCGAACGGGTTGCCCTCGGTCCACTCGAAGTAGATGTGCGGCCGCTGACCGGTCTCGTCCCGGACGTGCAGCAGGAGGGCGGCCAGGGCGTTGGGGATGCTGGAGCTCTCCAGGGTCAGGACGCGGTAGCGGTCGTGCAGCACTTCGCCGCGTACGCGCATGCCCGATTCGAACTCGGACGCGTCCAGGACGGTGACCTCGACGAACACGACGTCGTCCCCGGCGGGGATGTCGTTGTCCGTGCGGATCTGTTCCTTCTTCTGCCGGTACTCGGCGAGGTCCCGGTTGTCGGGCTCGTTCGCGATGAACCGGATCGTGCGGTTGGCGGTGTCGCGGATGAACCGCTGGGCCATGTCGTCGAACTCGATGTGCGTGACGCGCAGCTCGAAGACCCGGGCCAGACGGGAGAGGAGGGAGAGCGCCATGATGCCGGCGATGAAGCAGGCACCGATCTTCACGCCGTCGGGACGTTCGACGATGTTGACGCCGGTCGTGTAGATGAAGACGGCCGAGATGACGCCGAAGCCGATGGTCCAGCCGCGCTCCCCCGCCCGGCGGGCGGCGATGGTCACGGCGACCGCGGCCGAGGTGATCAGGACGAGGACACCGGTGGCGTACGCGCCGCCCTGCGCGTCCACGTCGGCGTTGAAGATCCAGGTCACCAGGAACGCGACAAGGGTGAAGACGATGACCATCGGTCGCAGCGCTCGCGCCCAGTGGGGCGCCATGCCGTACCGGGGCAGGTAGCGCGGCATCAGGTTCAGCAGACCGGCCATCGCCGACGACCCGGCGAACCACAGGATCAGGATCGTGGAGATGTCGTAGACCGTGCCGAAGGCCGATCCCAGGTACTCGTGCGCCAGATAAGCCAGGGCTCGCCCGTTGGCCTCACCGCCTGGCTGGAATTGGGCTGGCGGGATCAACAGCGTCGTGATGAAGCTGCTGGTGATCAGGAAGACGCTCATGATGATGGCCGCGGTCGTCAGCAGCTTCTTGGCACCGCGGATCCGGCCCGCCGGCTTGTCCTCGGTGTCCTCGGGGTCGCCCTTGACGTGCGGCATGACCGCCACGCCGGTCTCGAAGCCGGACAGGCCGAGCGCGAGCTTCGGGAACACGATGAGGGCGATGGCGACCATCATGAGCGGGTTGCCGTGCTCGGCGGTCAGTGCCTCGGTCCAGTCGGTGACGACATGCGGTTCGGCAGCCACCTCCCACAGGCCCCGCGCCACCACAACGACGTTCAGGCTGAGGTACGTGGCCACCAAGACGACTGCGACGCCGATGGCCTCGCTGAACCCCTTGAGGAACACGGCACCGAGGAGCGCGATCATGATCAGAGTGATCAGCACCTCATGACCGTGCAGAGTGCTCGTGAGGTGCGGGTTCTCCACCAGGTGGGCGGTCGCGTCCGCCGCCGACAGGGTGATGGTGATCAGGAAGTCGGTCGCCGCGAACCCCAGCAGGGTCAGGACGAAAAGCTTCCCCTTCCAGAACGTCAGCAGCCGCTCCAGCATGGCGATCGAACCCTCGCCATGGGGACTCTCCTCGGCCACCCGCCGGTACACGGGCAGGGCACCGAAAAGAGTGAGGAGGACCAGCACGATGGTCGCGAGCGGCGACAGCAGGCCGGCGGCCAGCGCCGCGATGCCGGGCTGGTAGCCGAGGGTGGAGAAGTAGTCCAGACCCGTCAGGCACATGACCCGCCACCAGGGCCGGCCATGGGGCTGGGCCGCCGCCTCCTTGGCGGCGGGCGAACTGTTCTCGGCGGTCAAGCCTTCCAGCATCCACGCGCGCAGGCGCGAGGAGCGGGCCGGGGTGGCCATCGTGGGGAGCTCCTGTCGTACGGCAAAGAATCAGCCATCGACACCGACGGCGGAGCAAGCGTACGCAGATTGATCTCATATGCCTGCGGCTGAGGCAATCCTGACGCGTCCTTAACGCGAACAGGGCCACCTGTGGCGTAGCCGCCGTGTTCCCGAGGTCAGCCGAGGCCGGGAATGGTGGACACCACCAGGTCGATGAGCTTGATCCCGACGAAGGGCAGGATCAGGCCGCCGAGGCCGTAGACACCGAGGTTGCGGCGCAGCAGGTCGTGGGCGGAGGCAGGCCGGTAGCGGACACCGCGCAGGGCGAGCGGGATGAGGGCCACGATGATCAGCGCGTTGAAGATGATCGCCGAGGTGATCGCAGAGGTGGGGCTGCTCAGGCCCATGACGTTGAGTGCTTCGAGTCCCGGGTAGGCCGCGGTGAACATCGCCGGGATGATCGCGAAGTACTTCGCGACGTCGTTCGTGATGGAGAAGGTGGTGAGCGCACCCCGGGTGATGAGGAGCTGCTTGCCGATCTCGACGATCTCGATGAGCTTGGTCGGGTTGGAGTCCAGGTCCACCATGTTCCCGGCCTCCTTGGCGGCCGAGGTACCCGTGTTCATCGCCACGCCGACGTCCGCCTGCGCGAGCGCCGGGGCGTCGTTCGTACCGTCACCGGTCATCGCAACCAGCTTGCCGCCCGCCTGCTCCCGCTTGATCAGCGCGAGCTTGTCCTCGGGCGTCGCCTGGGCGAGGTACTCGTCCACCCCCGCCTCCGCGGCGATGGCGCGGGCCGTCAGCTCGTTGTCGCCGGTCACCATGACCGTACGGATCCCCATGCTCCGCAGCTCCGCGAAGCGCTCCCGAATGCCTTCCTTGACCACGTCCTTGAGGTGGATGATGCCCAGCACCCTCGGCCCGTCCCAGTCGTGGACCGCCACCAGCAGAGGGGTCCCGCCGGATTGCGAGACCTGGGCGGACCATGCGGCGGCCTCCGCCTGTACGGTCCCGCCGCGCATCGCCACCCAGTCCATGACCTCCGTCACCGCGCCCTTGCGGATGGCGCATCCCGCGCCGTTGTCCCAGCTCAGGTTGACGCCGCTCATCCGGGTGCGGGCGCTGAACTCGGTGAAGCGGGGGTTGCTGAGGTCCTCGGCGGCGGCCGGCTGGAGCCCGTACCGCTGGGTCAGGGCCACAACGGACCGGCCTTCGGGGGTCTCGTCGGCGAGTGAGGACAGCTGGGCGGCGTCGGCGAGCTCAGTGTGGTCGATGCCCGGGAGCGGGATGAAGGCGGCGGCCTCGCGGTTGCCGTGGGTGATGGTGCCGGTCTTGTCGAGGAGCAGGGTGTTGATGTCACCCGCGGCCTCGACGGCGCGGCCGCTCAGCGCGATGACGTTGCGCTGCACGAGGCGGTCCATGCCGGCGATGCCGATCGCGGAGAGCAGGGCGCCGATCGTGGTGGGGATGAGGGTCACCAGGAGCGCGACCAGTACGGTCGTGGACTGGGCGGCGCCCGCGTACGCGGCCATCGGCTGGATGCTGACCACGATCAGGATGAAGATGACGGTCAGGGCGGCCAGCAGGATGTTCAGCGCGATCTCGTTCGGGGTCTTCTGCCTGGACGCACCCTCGACCAGCGCGATCATCCGGTCGATGAAGCTGTTCCCGGAACGCGAGGTGACCCGTACGACGATCGAGTCCGACAGCACGGTCGTACCGCCCGTGACACCGGACCTGTCGCCGCCCGACTCCCGGAGCACGGGGGCTGATTCACCGGTCACCGCCGATTCGTCCACCATCGCCGCGCCGTCGACCACGTCCCCGTCGGCCGATACCAGCTCCCCCGCTTCGACCAGGACGAAGTCGAAGGGCTGGAGCTCGGCCGGAGTCACCACCTCGGTCTCGGCGTGGCGCAGGTTCGTCCCGTACGTCCAGCGCTTCAGCCGGAGAGCGACGGTGTCGGTACGCGCCTTGCGCAGCGACTCGGCCTGGGCTCGGCCACGGCCCTCGGCGACGGCCTCGGCGAGGTTGGCGAACAGAACCGTCAGCCAGAGCCAGACGCTGATCACCCAGGTGAAGACGGACGGGTGGATGAGCGCCGAGAGCGTCGTCAGGACGGAGCCCACGGCCACGACGAACAGCACCGGCTTCTTCACCAGTTCGCGCGGGTGGAGCTTGGCGACGGCCTCCCGGGCGGAGGTGGCGAGGAGCTCGGGCTCCAGCACGTTCACCTGGCCGGAGCGTTTCCGGGACGGCCGGTCGAGCGGGGTCCGCGGAGGGGTCCCTAGACCCGGGGGCACGTGCTGCGCGGCGGCGGGAGGCATGGGGAGGAGACCTTCTGGTGAGTTCGGCCGGGCACCCTGCCGGGCCGGTCGGCACGCGGCGGGTGCGGGTGAGAGGTGTCGCCGCCGGGGACTGTCTCGCATGGACCCCCTCGGCCGTCATGTGAGTGGTCGAGGTCCCCGGCGGCGCAACAGGCAGGAAACTACTGCCCGTGCCAGCGGAAATCCCCCTGTGGGCAGGGGATTTGGCACCTTCTTGACGGCGGCGCACACGACGCATCAAGCCGCCGTCAAGGGCACGTCAACGCGCGTCGGCCGTGATGCGGAAGCGCAGTCGGCAGATGACGGCGTCGGTGTCGCGGCGTACCGCGTGGGCGACCACGGAGCCACGCTGGTTCTGCAGCATCCGCTGCCACAGGTGAGTGGGTTCCGCTTCCGGGATGAGGACGGTCACCTGGGCATCCGGGTGTTTCTGCATGAGCTCGCGCACGTACGCCGACACCGGCCGGCCGAGCGAGCGGGTATCGGAGGCGACCTCGATCAGCGCGATGCCGGGCTTCCACAACTCCCAGTCCCGGCGCAGCGCTTCGGCCGCTTGCCGGTCCTCAGGACCGGTGTGGGTGACGGTCACGGCGAGGACCTCGTCGCCAAGCGAGCGGGCCGCGGTCAGCGCCTGACAGGTCAGTCGGGACAGCCCCGACACGGGGACGACGATCAGAGAGCGGGAGCGCTGGGGCGGCTGCGGGATGCGGCCGAGCTCCAGGCGTGCGCCGATCTGGGCGTAGGCCCGGTTGACCTTCTCGAAGCCGAGGACGATCAGCGGCAGGGCGAGCACGATCAGCCAGGCGCCCTCGGTGAACTTGGTGGCGGTCACGACGACCGCGGAGACTCCGGTGAGCAGTGCGCCGAAGCCGTTGAGGGCGGCCTTGGCCTGCCATCCTTCGGGGCGTTCGCCGTACCAGTGTCGGACCATGCCGACCTGGCAGATGGTGAAGCCGACGAAGACGCCGATGGCGAAGAGCGGGACGAGGGTGTTGGTGTCGCCGCCTGAGGACACCAGCAGGGCGGCGGACACGAGGGCCAGCCACGCCACCCCGTGGCGGTGTACCTGGCGGTCCGCCTTGAGGGCGAAGACGTGCGGCAGGTAGTTGTCCCGGGCCAGCAGGCTCATCAGCACGGGAAGCCCGCCGAAGGAGGTGTTCGCGGCCACCGCGAGCAGCACCATCGTCGCGAACTGGACCAGGTAGAAGGCGAGGTTGTGGCCGAAGGAGGCGTCCGCGAGCTGAGCCAGCACGGTCACCCCCTCGACCGGCTGGAGGTGGAAGCGGCCGATCAGGACCGAAAGGCCGATCAGCATCACGCCGAGCAGGGCGCCGAGGGCCACCTCGGTCCGCTGGGCGCGTCGCGCGGCCGGGGCACGGAAGGCCGGCACCGCATTGGCGACGGCCTCGACGCCGGTCAGGGCGGAACAGCCGGCCGCGAAGGCCTTCAGCAGCAGGAGCGCGCCGACCCCGGTGGCCCCTTCGCCGAGCGCGGAGGCGTGGCCGGCGGCCGATGCGGTGCTGACCGGGCCGTCGCGGAAGAGACCGACCGCCACCATGGTGAGGATCGACCCGACGAACACCGCGGTCGGTACGAGGAACGCCTTGGCGGAGTCCACGACCCCGCGCAGGTTCACCGCCGTGACCAGAACCAGGACCCCGAGGCAGATCCACACCCGTTCCCCGTACAGCTCGGGGAACGCCGAGGTCAGCGCCGCGACGCCGGCGGTGACGGAGACGGCGACGTTCAGGACGTAGTCGAGGATCAGCGAGGCCGCGGCGACCAGGCTCGTGCGCCGGCCGAGATGCTTCTTGGCGACGGCGTACGAACCGCCACCGTCCGGGAACGCGGCGATGACCTGCCGGTACGAGGCCACCAGCACGGCGAGCAGAGCTGCGATCGCGAGGGTGACGGGGAGGGGGAACCCGAGGCCGTAGGCACCGGCTGCCGCCAGGACCAGCACGATCGACTCGGGCCCGTACGCCACGGAGGCCATCGCGTCGAGCGACAGGGCGGCCAGGCCCTGGAGGGCGGTCAGCCGGTGCCGGTCCCCCGCCTCGGGAGGCGTCCGTAGGCCGGTATCAGGAGGTTCCTCCGTGCCCGGTGCCTTTCTCGCCGCGGTCGTCTTTCCCATGTCTATGGCCATCTTCGCTGTTCCTCCACTTGGACAAAGTGAGGACAGCGTCGGGACGCCATGGCCGAATGACCAGTGCTCTTGGCGGAATCCATATGACCGCCGCGCCACTCTTCACGTGCTCCTGACGCCGGGGCCGCAAAGTCGTATGAGGTGCGTCAAGACCTCGCCGGGGACGCGTGGCTCCTTCATCGGCCGCGGGCACGCTTGAAAGGCGCGACACACGTCCGCCGAAGTCAAGGGAGTACACGCTGATGAACGCGGAAAACGTGGTCGGACTCATCGTCGCCGTCGCTCTGCTCGGCTACCTCGTGACCGCCCTGATCAAGCCCGAGAGGTTCTGATTCAAGACCGCCCCGTCCGGACGGGAGACATCACATGTCCGGATCCTCGCACCGCCTGCACGACCGTGCCGTTCTGCTCGCCGCCCTCGTGGTGCCGTTCCTCGTGGCGCTCGCCCTCGTGCCGTTCCGCGCGGGCATTTCAGCGACGAACGAAGCTCTGATCATGGTCGTCGCGGTGGTCGCCGTCGCCGCGCTCGGGACCCGGGCGGCCGGGGCGCTGGCCGCACTCTCTGCGGCTGCCTGGTTCGACTTCTTCCTCACCAGGCCCTACCAGCAGTTCGCCATCGCCGACCGTGACGAGATCCAGACAGCTTTCCTCCTGCTCGTCGTCGGCCTGATCGTCTCGCAGCCGGCCGTACGGGTACAGCGGCTCCGGACGGTCGTGGTCACCGACGCCTCGCATCTGTCGAGCCTCCAGGGAACCGCCCGTCTGGTCGAGGACGGCGCCTCACCGGAAGCGGTGGTCGAGTACGTGCGCCGGGAGCTCGTGGGCCTGCTGGGGCTGCGCGGCTGCCGCTTCGAGTACGGCAGGCTGCTCGGGCACCGGCCGCGCCTGGAGCACGACGGTGGCTTGTGGTTGCGCAGCCGCAGCCGGATCGTCGAGTACGCCGACTGGCCGGACGGAGAGACCGAGCTGCGCGTCGTCGGCGGCGGGCACTACTACGGCCGTTTCCTCCTCGATCCGCTCCCGGACCGTCCCCTGCCTCCCGAGGAGGCCCGCCTGGTCGCCGTCGCGCTGGCCGCTCGGGCCGGTGGCGCGCTGGACACGGCCGGCCTCTCCCACCAGGGCTGACCGGCGGTTCGCGACCACTCGCGTATGCGTCGCGTTAAGAGTTCCCCTGCTCCCGTATGGACACCATCAAGGTGTCTTAACGCCGGGATGAAGACACGGTTATCTCGACATCGGCCATCTGGCCGATTCAATTCCTTCCCTCTTCATCCAGGAGCTCACGGTGGCCGATCTGGCCTTCGTCGTCACCACGGTCGCGGTCTTCGCGCTGGTGGCTCTCATCGCCCGGGGGGTGACCAAGCTGTGAACGCCGAAAACATCATCGGCCTCGTCGTGGCCGTCTCCCTGCTCGGCTACCTCGTCCTCGCCCTTGTGTACCCGGAGAGGTTCTAGCCACCGATGAGTCCCGTTCTCGCTGGTGTGCTCCAGCTCCTCGCACTGATCGCCGCGCTCGCGCTGGCCTACCGCCCGCTGGGCGACCACATGGCCCGCGTCTACTCCTCCGACAAGCACTACAAGCCGGAGAAGTGGATCTACAAGGCCATCGGCGCCAATCCGAGCGCCGAGATGCGCTGGCCCGCCTACCTGCGCGCCGTCCTCGCCTTCTCCGCGGTCTCGGTCCTGTTCCTCTACGGCCTCCAGCGGGCCCAGGGCATCCTGCCCGGCTCGCTCGGCTTCGTGGCGATCGACCCCGACCAGGCCTTCAACACCGCCGCCTCCTTCGTGGCCAACACGAACTGGCAGTCTTACTACGGCGAACAGGCCATGGGCCACGTCGTACAGACCGGCGGCCTGGCGGTGCAGAACTTCGTCTCCGCCGCCGTCGGCATGGCCGTCGCAGTGGCCCTCGTACGGGGCTTCGCGCGCTCCCGCACCGGGGAACTCGGCAACTTCTGGGCCGACCTGGTGCGCGGCACCGTCCGCATCCTCCTGCCGATCTCGGTGATCGGCGCGATCGTCCTGGTCGCCTGCGGCGCGATCCAGAACTTCGCCGGCATCCACGAGGTCGGGCAGTTCCTGGGCGGCACGCAGCAGTGGAACGGCGGCGCGGTCGCCTCGCAGGAGGTCATCAAGGAGCTGGGCACCAACGGCGGCGGCTACTACAACGCCAACTCCGCCCACCCCTTCGAGAACCCGACCCCCTTCTCAAACCTCTTCGAGATCTTCCTGATCCTGCTCATCCCCTTCGCCCTCACCCGCACCTTCGGCCGCATGGTGGGCAATCTTCGCCAGGGCTACGCGATCCTCGCCACGATGGCCACCATCTGGATCGGCTTCACCGCGCTGATGATGTGGACCGAGTTCGCCCACCACGGCCCGGCCTTCGACGTCTCAGGCGGGGCAATGGAAGGCAAGGAGACCCGCTTCGGCGTGGGCGCGTCCGCAATCTTCTCGGTCGCGACCACGCTGACCTCGACCGGCGCGGTCAACTCCTTCCACTCCTCCTACACCGGTCTGGGCGGCGGCATCCAGCTGCTGGGCATGCAGCTGGGCGAGATCGCGCCCGGCGGCGTCGGCTCCGGCCTCTACGGCATGCTGATCATGGCGATCATCGCCGTCTTCATCGCCGGCCTGATGGTCGGCCGCACCCCCGAATACCTGGGCAAGAAGATCGGCACCCGCGAGATCAAGTTCGCGGCCTGCTACATCCTCATCACGCCCGCCCTGGTGCTCGGCTTCACCGCCGCGGCGATGGCGCTGGACACCCCGGCGAACTCGATGACGAACTCCGGAGCGCACGGCTTCTCCGAGATCCTCTACGCCTACACCTCGGGCGCCAACAACAACGGCTCCGCCTTCGCGGGCCTGAACGCCGACACCCAGTGGTTCAACAGCACCATCGGCATCGCCATGCTGCTCGGCCGCTTCCTCCCGATGGTGTTCGTCCTGGCGCTGGCCGGCTCGCTCGCCGAGCAGAAGCCCGTACCGGAGACGGCAGGCACGCTCCGCACCGACAAGCCCCTCTACACGGGGCTGCTTGTCGGCACCATCCTCATCGTCACCGGTCTGACCTACTTCCCGGCCCTCGCGCTGGGCCCGCTTGCCGAAGGGCTCGCCTCATGAGCACCATCACCCCCACCCGCGCACCACACGAAGACATCCCGACAGGCCACAAGCCGGCCGGGCGGGTCGGCGGCGGTCTCTTCGACCCCAAACAGCTCCTGAAGTCCTTCCCCGACGCGATCCGCAAGCTCGACCCCCGCATCATGATCAAGTCGCCGGTCATGTTCGTCGTCCTGATCGGCTCGGTGGTCACCACCGTGCTCGTGTGTATGGACCCGACGGACTGGTTCGGGTGGGCGATCACCGCCTGGCTGTGGCTGACCACGATCTTCGCCAACCTCGCCGAGGCCGTCGCCGAGGGCCGTGGCAAGGCCCAGGCAGACACGCTGCGCAAGGCCAAGACCGATTCCGTCGCCCGCCGTCTGACCCAGGACGGCAAGGGCGAGGAGCAGGTGCCCGGCGCGGAGCTCCGTATCGGTGACCTGGTGGTCTGCGAGGCCGGCGACATCATCCCCGGCGACGGTGACGTCGTCGAAGGCGTCGCCTCGGTGGACGAGTCCGCCATCACGGGTGAGTCCGCCCCTGTTATCCGGGAGTCCGGCGGCGACCGCAGTGCGGTCACCGGCGGCACCAAGGTCCTCTCCGACCGGATCGTCATCAAGATCACGACGAAGCCCGGCGAGACCTTCATCGACCGCATGATCGCCCTCGTCGAGGGCGCCGCCCGGCAGAAGACACCCAACGAGATCGCGCTCAACATTCTGCTCGCCTCGCTGACCATCGTCTTCCTGCTCGCCGTGGTGACCCTGCAGCCGTTCGCGATCTACGCGGGCGCCGAGCAGTCGATGATCGTGCTGACGGCCCTGCTGGTCTGCCTGATCCCGACGACCATCGGCGCCCTGCTCTCCGCGATCGGGATCGCCGGCATGGACCGCCTGGTCCAGCGCAACGTCCTGGCGATGTCCGGCCGGGCCGTCGAAGCCGCCGGTGACGTGTCCACGCTGCTGCTCGACAAGACGGGCACCATCACCCTCGGCAACCGCCAGGCCTCCGAGTTCGTGCCCGTCAAGGGCACCACGGCGGCGGAACTGGCCGACGCCGCCCAGCTGTCCTCCCTCGCGGACGAGACCCCCGAGGGCCGCTCCATCGTGGTCCTGGCGAAGGAGAAGTACGGGCTGCGGGAACGCCACCAGGGCGAACTGTCCCAGGCCGAGTGGATCGCCTTCACCGCGCAGACCCGTATGTCGGGCGTGGATGTGGACGGCAAGCAGACCCGCAAGGGCGCGGCCGGATCCGTCATCACCTGGGTCCGGGAACAGGGTGGCCAGGTCTCCGACGACGCAGACACCCTCGCCAACAAAATCTCGGAGGCCGGCGGTACACCGCTCCTCGTCGCCGTCAAGGACGAGAAGGGGGCCCGCGTGCTGGGCGTCATCCACCTCAAGGACGTGGTCAAGGAGGGCATGCGCGAGCGGTTCGAGGAACTGCGCCGCATGGGCATCAAGACCGTCATGATCACGGGCGACAACCCGCTCACCGCGAAGGCCATCGCCGAAGAGGCGGGTGTCGACGACTTCCTCGCCGAGGCCACGCCCGAGGACAAGATGGCCCTCATCAAGCGGGAGCAGGCGGGCGGCAAGCTGGTCGCGATGACCGGTGACGGTACGAACGACGCCCCGGCGCTCGCGCAGGCGGACGTCGGCGTGGCGATGAACACGGGCACCTCGGCCGCCAAGGAGGCCGGGAACATGGTGGACCTGGACTCCAACCCCACCAAGCTCATCGAGATCGTCGAGATCGGCAAGCAGCTCCTCATCACCCGCGGGGCTCTGACCACCTTCTCCATCGCCAACGACGTCGCGAAGTACTTCGCGATCATCCCGGCCATGTTCGCGGTGGTGTACCCGGGCCTCGACAAGCTCAACATCATGGGCCTTGCCTCGCCCGAGTCGGCGATCCTCTCCGCGGTCATCTTCAACGCGCTGATCATCATCGCGCTGGTGCCGCTCGCCCTGAAGGGCGTCCAGTACAGGCCGACCAGCGCCGACAAGATGCTCCGCCGCAACATCGGGCTGTACGGCGTGGGTGGTCTGATCGCCCCGTTCATCGGCATCAAGCTCATCGACCTGCTCATCTCCCTCATCCCCGGAATCGGCTGAGACGACAATGAACAACTCAGTAGGCAACACCGTCCGGCTGATCGGCGCGGGCCTGCGAGCCCTGCTCGTCCTGACCGTGATCTGCGGGGTCCTCTACCCGCTCGCCGTCACCGGCGTCGCCCAGGCCCTCTTCAACGACAAGGCCAACGGCTCCGAGATCAAGGACCAGAGCGGCAAGGTCGTCGGCTCCTCCCTCATCGGGCAGAGCTACAACCTGCCGAAGAACGACCCGAACGACGCCGAGGAAGCCGCCAGGCCGGACCTCAAGTGGTTCCAGCCGCGCCCCTCCAACGGCCTCGGCTCCAACAGCGTCAACACCCAGTACTCGCTGATCCTCTCCGGAGCCACCAACCGCTCCGCCGACAACGGTGCCGTGGGCGGCCGCTGCACCAAGGACGCCGAGGAAGGCACCCTCTGCGCCCAGGTCGTCGCCGCCAAGGAAGCCGTCATCGCCGACAACTCCACGACGGGCCACCAGGTCGAGCCCGAGGACGTCCCGGCCGATGCCGTCACCTCCTCCGGCTCCGGCCTCGACCCGAACATCTCCCGGGAATACGCCAAGCTCCAGGTCCACCGCGTCGCCGAGCAGAACAAGCTCGACGTCAAGCAGGTCGAGAAGCTGGTCGAGGACCACACAGAGGGCCGCACGCTCGGCTTCATGGGTGAGCCCCGCGTCAATGTCCTGGAGCTGAACATCGCCCTGAAGGCGCTCTCCAAGAGCTGAGCTCCACATCGCACGGACCGGGAGCCGGCAGGGCGCGGAGCCTCCCCCAGCTGCCGCTGGGCGGGGCCCCGCCCCCGCCGGCTCTCACCGTGCCCGTTACGAAGGAAAGGCTGCACACCGATGACCCGGGTGCTGGTGGTGGAGGACGACCCTCAGCTCGTCCGCGCGCTGAAGATCAACCTCCAGGCGCGCAAGTTCGAGGTCGAAGAGGCCTCCGACGGCGGCTCGGCCCTGCGGCTCGCGGCCGCACGCAAGCCGGACGTCATAGTGCTGGACCTCGGCCTCCCGGACATGGACGGCATCGACGTCATCAAGGCCGTCCGCGGCTGGAGCAAGGTCCCCATCCTGGTCCTCTCCGCCCGCCACACCTCCGAGGACAAGATCCGGGCCCTGGACGCCGGAGCCGACGACTACGTGACGAAACCGTTCAGCATGGACGAGCTCCTGGCGCGGCTGCGGGCGGCGGCGCGGAGACATGAAGCGCCGACGGCTTCGGAGGCCGACGAAGTCACCGTGGTCACGACCGACGAGTTCACCGTCGATCTGGTCGCGAAGAAGGTTCGCCGTGGCGAGCGCACCGTACGGCTCACCCCGACCGAATGGCACCTGCTGGAAATCCTCATCACCCACCCGGGCCGGCTGATCACCCAAAGTCGGCTTCTGCTGGAGGTCTGGGGCCCGACCTACGGCGAGAACACCAATTACCTGCGCGTCTACATGGCCCAGCTACGGCGCAAACTGGAAGCGGATCCTTCCCATCCGCGGTACCTGATCACCGAACCCGGCATGGGCTACCGCTTCGAACCTTGATCACCCGCCCGATCCACGGCACGAACCCCCGTCGTCAGCAGAGAAGAAGAGTCGGAACATGGGACGCGGCAAGCTCCGCATCTACCTCGGCGCGGCACCGGGCGTCGGCAAGACGTACGCGATGCTCTCCGAGGCGCACCGCCGGATCGAGCGGGGCACCGACTGCGTCGTCGGCTTCGTCGAACACCACAGCCGGCCGCGGACCGAGGTGATGCTGCACGGCCTGGAACTCATCGAGCGACGCGAGATCGAGTACCGGGGCAGCACCTTCACCGAGATGGACGTGGACGCGATCCTCGCCCGCCGCCCCACCGTGGCGCTGGTCGACGAGCTCGCCCACACCAACGTCCCCGGCTCGCGCAATGCCAAACGGTGGCAGGACGTCGAGGAACTGCTCCAGGCCGGCATCGACGTCGTCTCGACCGTCAACATCCAGCACCTCGAATCCCTGGGTGACGTGGTGGAGACGATCACCGGGGTACGGCAGCGCGAGACCGTTCCCGACGAGGTGGCCCGGCGCGCCGACCAGATCGAGCTCGTCGACATGTCCCCGCAAGCGCTGCGTCGCCGCATGGCACACGGCAACGTCTACAAGCCCGACAAGGTCGACGCGGCGCTTTCGAACTACTTCCGGCCCGGGAACCTGACCGCCCTGCGTGAGCTCGCGCTGCTGTGGGTCGCCGACCGCGTGGACGAGTACCTCCAGGAATACCGCGGCGAGCACAACATCCGCTCCACCTGGCAGGCCCGCGAACGCATCGTCGTCGGTCTGACCGGCGGCCCCGAGGGGCGTCAGCTCATCCGACGCGCCGCGCGCCTCGCCGAGAAGGGGGCCGGTGGCGAGGTCCTCGCCGTCTACATCGCAGCCAGCGACGGACTGACCTCGGCCTCGCCCAAGGAGCTGGCCGTTCAGCGCACCCTGGTCGAGGATCTGGGCGGCACGTTCCACCACGTGATAGGCGAGAGCGTCCCCGACGCGCTGCTGGAGTTCGCCCGCGGCTGCAACGCCACCCAGATCGTCCTCGGCGTCAGCCGCCGCCGCTCCTGGCAGTACGTGTTCGGACCGGGCGTGAGTGCCACGGTCGCCCGCGAATCCGGACCCGACCTCGACGTCCACATCGTCACGCACGACGAGGCCGCCAAGGGCCGCGGCCTGCCGATCGCCCGCGGTGCCCGTCTCGGCCGGTCCCGCCTCATCTGGGGCTGGCTGACCGGTATCGCCGGACCCGCGCTCCTTACCGTTCTGCTGAACCAGGTCCTTCCCGACCTCGGGCTCGCCAACGACATGCTGCTGTTCCTCACCTTCACGGTGGCGGCGGCCCTCCTGGGAGGCCTGCTGCCCGCCCTGGCCTCGGCGGCCTTCGGATCCCTGCTCCTGAACTACTTCTTCACCCCGCCGCTGCACGAGTTCACCATCTCCGACCCGAAGAACATCGTCGCCATCGCGATCTTCGTCGGCGTCGCCGTGTCGGTGGCCTCCGTGGTCGACCTGGCCGCCCGCCGGACCCACCAGGCCGCCCGGCTGCGCGCCGAGTCCGAGATCCTGTCCTTCCTCGCCGGCAGCGTCCTGCGCGGCGAGGACTCCCTCGACGCCCTCCTCGAACGGCTCCGCGAGACCTTCGCCATGCAGTCGGTCGTCCTCCTCGAACGGAGCAGTGAGGTCGATCCCTGGAACACCGCCTCGTCCGTCGGCACGAGCCCTGTCAGCCGGCCCGAAGACGCGGACGTGGACCTGCCCATAGGCGACAACATGGCGCTCGCCCTCACCGGCCGGGTACTGCCCGCCGAGGACCGGCGCGTGCTCGGCGCCTTCGCCGCCCAGGCCGCAGTCGTACTCGATCGCCAGCGCTTGGTCGACGAGGCGGGCAAGGCCAAGGAACTCGCCGAGGGCAACCGCATCCGCACCGCCCTGCTCGCCGCCGTCAGCCACGACCTGCGCACCCCGCTCGCCGGGATCAAGGCCTCCGTCACCTCCTTGCGCTCCGACGACGTCGACTGGTCCGAGGAGGACAAGGCCGAACTCCTCGAAGGCATCGAGGACGGCGCCGACCGCCTCGCCGCCCTGATCGGCAACCTCCTCGACATGTCCCGCCTCAACACCGGCACCGTCGTCCCCCTCATCCGGGAGACCGACCTCGACGAGGTCGTCCCGATGGCGCTGGGCGGCGTACCGGAGGACAGTGTCGACCTCGACATCCCGGAAACGCTCCCGATGGTCGCCGTCGACCGGGGCCTGCTGGAGCGGGCGGTCGCCAACATCGTCGAGAACGCCGTCAAGTACAGCCCCGACGGACAGCCGGTCAAGGTCACGGCGAGTGCCCTGCACGAGCGGGTGGAACTGCGCGTCGTCGACCGTGGCCCTGGCGTCCCTGACGAGGCCAAGAGCCGGATCTTCGAACCCTTCCAGCGCCACGGCGACGCCCCACGGGGCGCCGGAGTCGGCCTCGGCCTCGCCGTAGCCCGCGGGTTCACCGAGGCCATCGGCGGCACCCTCACGGCCGAGGACACCCCCGGCGGCGGCCTCACCATGGTCATCACCCTCCCCATAGCGGGCGGCACACCGCCGGTCACCGCGGATCTCCCGACCTCGGCGGTCACCTGAATCGGCCCGCGGGCGGGCCCGAAAAACGAGAGCCACGACGACCGACAGACGCACAACCGGCGCGGGAAGGGCCGCGAGTCCACTTCGGCCGGTGCACACGTCGACGACCGAAACACGCGAGCCGCCCAGCTCCGGTATCCCCACACCGAGAGCTGGACGGCTCATGTGTTGTGCGACGGTTGACCAGCACGCGGTCGCACCGGCCCGTACCCCCACGGCCGGACGGTGCGCGTCTTGGTCGGTGTTCAGGTCACCAGCCTCCAGCCGCGTGCCACCGGACCGTCACCGGCTCCGTCGCTCCGCCAGTCTGCTCCCGCCCGACCTCGGTGACAACGCTCCTTGACGCGTTCCTTCCACCCGGCTGCCGATCTTTGACGCACCCCTGATGACCTGCGCGAAAGCCGGATTCGCACCGTCACCCGACATACATCAGAAGGCCGTCAAGCTCGCGCCAGGACAGTTCCTCCGCGCTCGCGTACAGCAGGGGCGGGAGGACGACCAGACCGATCACTTCGGGGCTGACCCGTATCTCCGGAGTACCTGGAGTCAGCGCGACGACGAGGCCCGCCACAACGGGCAGTGAGGGCGCGGGAATCCGCCAGCGCCGGGCCCCTGTGGCCACGACCGTGGCCAGCACCACGAGGAACAAGACCGTACCGACACTGCGCATGACGCCCCCACCGAGTCGACGCAGGCCACGCGGCCCGTGACGCCGACCAGGCTTCCCGGCACACCGCCTTCACCCTATCGGCCTCCTGGCCGTCAATGCACCGTCAAAGTCCCGGCGGAGGGGCGTCAGGAGCGCGTCAGGGGCGTTCTCCTCATTGCGTCACTGGTGTTCGCTGGTGAGGTCGAGGGCGCACGGAGGAGTCGGGTACGGGTGAGCACGGAAACTGTCGTAGGCATCATCGTCGCGGTCTGTCTGGTCGGCTATCTGGTCCTGGCGTTGTTCTTCCCGGAGAAGTTCTGACGATGACGATCACGCGAGAGGCCACCCCGGAGGCGGGGCGGCCCGTCGTTCCCCCCGGCAGGCTCAAGGTGTTTCTGGGCGCGGCCCCCGGAGTCGGCAAGACGTACCGGATGCTCGACGAGGCCCACCGCCGGGCTGCCCGTGGCGCGGATGTGGTGGCCGGCTTCGTGGAGTGCCACCGGCGCCGGCACACCGAAGCGAAACTCGACGGGCTCGAGACCCTGCCCCTGGCCGCCCGCGAGTACTGCGGTGGCCGGTACGCCGAACTGGACGGGGAGGCGCTGCTGGCCAGGCGGCCGCAGGTGGTGCTGATCGATGAACTCGCCCACACCAACGTCCCCGGGGGCGGGCGGCACCCGAAGCGCTGGCAGGACGTCGAGGACATCCTCGCCGTCGGAATCGACGTCGTCACCACGCTCAACATCCAGCACCTGGAATCACTCAGCGACGTCGTCGAGAAGATCACCGGGGTGCCGCAGCGGGAGACCGTACCCGACGAGTTCGTGCGCCGCGCCCACGAGATCAAGCTGGTCGACATACCGCCCGAGGGGCTGCGGCGCCGGATGGCGCACGGCAACATCTGTCCGCCGGAGCGGATCGATGCCTCGCTGGCGAACTACTTCCGTCCCGGCAACCTCATCGCACTGCGGGAGCTGGCGCTCCTGTGGCTGGCGGGACGTGTGGACGAAGCCCTCCACAAGTACCGCACCGAGCACGGCATCGGGGACGTCTGGGAGACCCGGGAGAGGGTCGTGGTGGCTCTCACCGGTGGCCCGGAGGGTGAGACCCTCATCCGCCGCGCGGCACGCATCGCGAGCCGGTCCGCCGGCGGCGAACTGCTCGCCGTACACGTCGCCCGGAGCGACGGGCTCGCCGCCGGCGTCTCGCATGCGGCGCTGGCCGGACAGAGGGCCCTCGTCGAAGGCCTCGGCGGCAGCTACCACTCCGTCGTCGGCGACGAAGTACCCACCGCCCTGGTGGACTTCGCCATGGCGGAGAACGCCACCCAACTGGTCCTCGGTACGAGCCGCCGCCGTCGGCTGGAACGATTCCTCACCGGCCGGGGCATCGGCGAGACGGTCGTGGCGCTGTCGGAGGACATCGACGTCCACATGGTCACGCACGAGCGGGCCGGCCACGGCCGGCTGCTCCCCTCCCGCCGCCGTACGCTCCCCACGTCCCGCCTCATCGCCGGACCGGTGGCCGCTCTGCTGCTCCCCTTACTGCTCACCCTCACTCTCGACCGCATGCGCGGCACGCTGAACCTCACCAGCGAGGCGCTGTTGTTCCTCGTGGCCGTCGTGGGCGTGGCCTGCATCGGCGGGGTGGTCTCCGCTCGGTGTGAGCGAGCGGGGCACGCCCAGACCTCTCGCGGCCGCGCTGGGCGTCGGCGCACCGCCCGGGACGGCACGCGCAATGCAGATACGGGCGCTGAGTCGCGCTCCCGCTTCGTAGAACATGTACTCCGTGCCGTTCTCGGAGCCGAAGGACGGGGCCGCGACGCGCCCCCGGTCGGAAGCGATGGGCGAGTGGAAGACGCCCAGGTGGTTCTCCTGCCGGAAGTCGTTGCCGACTTCGGTGAGTCGCATCCGGCCGTCGTTGCCGTGATAGGCGATGTACGTGGTCCCGTTGCGCTTGACCACGGTCGGACCGGAGATGTCGGTGAGACCGTCCCCTTCGGGGTTCACCAAAGGGGACGCGCTGAACTGCCAGTTGTCCCATCCGTTGGGAGACCAGCCATAGAAGATCCGCCGCCCGCCCTTTACTCCCATGAAGACCATGACGTACTTGTTGTTGCGTCCGGGCAAGGCGTGCTCGAAGACCCGGGCGTAGGAAGTCTCCGATGTGCCCGGCACCAGGCGCGTGCTCAGGATCGCCGTCTCGTCGACGAAGTTGATGCCGTCGCGCGAGCGGGCAACGCGGGTCACGGTGTTCTCGCCGTGGAAGTAGCAGAAGAACTGCTGGGTGGCTGCATCCCAGATGACGTGCGGGGACGACACGTGACTGACCGTCGTGCCGTTCAGGTGCCTGTCGATCACGGGGTTCTCGCGGTAGTCGCTGAAAGGCCCCTCCAGTGAGTCGCTGAAGGCTATGCAGATCCCGCCGGGGTTCTCGTGCGGGGCGTAGTAGAGGTAGTACTTGGAGCGCGGATCACTGATCTTGTCGAACACTCCCCGGATGGTCGGGAAGATGAACTCGCCGGTACGGTTGTAGTTCAAGGGCATGGCCAGTGCGTCGCGCAGATATCGGTACGTCGGCATTCCCGCCGGGCCGGCAGCCCGAGCGGGCGGCGCGAGTGCGGTGGCGGCGCCGCCCGCGACCGCCACTGCGCTCAGCGCGACCCCTCCGCGCAGCACATCACGCCGGCCCCATGTCGGACGGTTGCGTTCAGGTCCCTTCATTCCCTCTCCTCCGCAGAGCCATTTCGTCGCCCTCTCGTAGTCCCTACGCTCGGGATAGGGCGGCTTGCGGGGTCTGACAGCCGACCGGCTGCCAGACCCCTTCAGGTGCCGACTACTCGTTCGTGAACGACGCGACCACCCAACGCTGCGACGTTGCCTCGTCCTTGCAGTCCTTGGCCGCGACCTCAGCGGTGCCTCGGCCTGTGGCACTGCCGATGGTCAGGCATTTCTTGCTCTGGAAGTTCTGAATCCGGACCTGGTCACGGAAAGCACCAGGGGCCTTCTGAGCGAGCTTGTGCGCCCACTTCTGCGAATCTTTTCCGGTGACACACTTCGCGATGAAGACATTCCCGCCGCTGTCGCTCTCGAGGCAGCGCAGGTTGTCTCCGGAACTTGCGCCCCTAGAAATGATCTTGTCGCGGAGGAAGTTCCACGACTGGACGTTCTCGTTCACGCCTCCAATCCTTGCGAAGACCTCGCCCTTGCCACTGGGACCCACTCCTCCCGCGGTGAGCGAAAGGTTGGATTTCGGGTTCGCGTAACTCCTCGTGACCCCCACCTTCTGGGCCGTGGTCCGCAGCAGCGTCTCCTCCTTCTCGCTGTCGGGCTTGGAGTCCGCGAGAGCGGGAACGGCGATCGCCATCCCCGCGATCACTGCCGCTGCCGTGCCGAGAATGACCCACCGCTTCGCACGTCGGGGCGGCTGAGGCCCCGTCGGGTCCGCGTGCACATCAGTCATGAACTCTCCAGTGCTCGTGCTTGATTTACCTGGGCGGCAAGAACTCGCGTGCCTGCCTCCGTTCATGGACAACGGGCACCGCGCAGATCGGTTCAAGGCCCGGAAGCCGGATTCGCCGGCAACATCCCGATCGCCCGCCGGCCCGGAAGAGGATCTGCTGGGCCAAGGCCGACGGAGTCTGCTCAGCGCACCCGGTCGTTCAGCGACTGAGGAGAGTCCGGAGCGCCTCGGCGATCTCGGAGGGCTTCTCCTCGGCCATGAAGTGGCCAGAGGTGACCGTCCTGTGCTCCAGGTCGGACGCCCAGGAGCCCCACAGGGCAGCCGCGTCGAAGCCGAGGAACGCGCCCCAGTCCTGCTGGAGCACGGTGACCGGCATCTTCAACTGGTTCCCGGCAGCACGGTCCGCCTTGTCGTGCTCGATGTCGATACCGGCGGACGCGCGGTAGTCGGCGACGATCGAGGGCACCGCGCCCCGGCAGGCATCCAGGTACGCGGTGCGGACGTCAGCGGGAATCGCCTGCGGGCCGTTGGTCCAGATGTCGAGGAAGTGGCCGAAGAAGACGTCCGGGCTCGCGGCGATCATCTGCTCGGGCAGGCCGGGCGGCTGGGCCATCAGGTAGAGGTGGAAGCCGACCGCCGCGCCGACACCGTGCAGCACCTCCCACATGTCCAGGGTGGGCAGCACGTCCAGACTGGCGAGGTGAGTGATCCTGTCCGGGTGGTCGAGTCCGGCGCGGAAGGCCACCAGGGCGCCGCGGTCGTGCCCGGCCAACGCGAACCGGTCGTGTCCGAGGGCGCCGGCCAGGGCCACGACGTCGGCTGCCATGGTGCGCTTGGCGTAGACGGTGCCGTCGGTCTCGACGGGCTTGTCGCTGTCGCCGTAGCCCCGCAGATCGGGGCAGATCACGGTGTGGTCGTGCGCGAGATCGGCGGCCACGTGCCGCCACATCAGATGGGTCTGCGGGAAACCGTGCAGCAGCACGATGGGGGTCCCCGAGCCGACGACGGCCGCGTTCAGGGACACCCCGTCGGCGACCTCGATCCGCTGGTACTCGAACGTGCTGGTGGTAGGGGCCATGAGTCGGCTTCTCTCCGTGGGCGGGCTGGTGTCTCCACCCTGGAGGCCGCGGATGAGCATCGAATGAGCGACCTATAACTTGGCACCTGAGGGCGAGCGGGAAGGCGGCCAGGTGTGAACGTCACATTCGGGATACTCGGGCCGGTGACGGCCTGGGACGACGAAGGGGGACCGATCGCCTTGAAGGGCCCTCGGCACCGCGCCGTACTGGCCCGGCTGATCGTCGCCAGGGGCCGGGTCGTCCCCGTCACCCGCCTGGTGGCGGATCTGTGGGAGGTACCTCCCGCGGACGCGATCGGTGCTGTCCGTACATTCGTCTCCGCGCTGCGGCGAGCCCTGGAACCAGAGCGGCGGCCCCGCACTCCGGCTCGCCTCCTGGTCACCGAGGGTCCCGGCTATGCGCTGCGCGTCGAGCGCGGCTCCGTCGACAGCTGGTGTTTCGAGCAGGCGGTCGCCGCCGCGCGCACCCTGCCGCCGCAGCAGGCCCTCGACCGACTCGCGGAGGCTCTGGGCTACTGGCGGGGTCCGGCCCTGGCGGATTTCCCCGAAGAGGCCTGGGCCCGCACCGAGCGTTCCCGCCTCGGCGAGCTGAGGCTGCACGCCCTGGAGTGCCAGGCGGAGGTCCGCCTGACCCTCGGTCGTGGCGCGGACGCGATTCCGGATCTGGACGCGCACGTGGCCGAGCACCCCTGGCGCGAGGACGCATGGCGGCTCCTGGCACTCGCGCTGTACCGCACGGGCCGCCAGGGCGACGCGCTCGCCGTGCTACGCCGTGCTCGAAAGCTGCTGGTCGAGCAACTGGGGGTGGATCCCGGCCCGGGACTGCGCCGCCTGGAGGCGGACATCCTTGCCCAGGAACTCCACCTCGACCGGGCTCCCGGGCCGATTTCTTCGGCGGACACCGTGTGGGCGGAGGCATCGGCCGCCTACGACCGCACGCTGGCATCCGGCGCCCGGGCACGCCTGGAATCGACCGTCGGCCTGCTGCGCAATCTCGCGGTGACGGGTGGCGGAGGCCTGGAGGTGGCCCGTCGGCACCGCTCGGCCGTGATCGTGGCGGCCGAAGAGCTGGGGGACCCGGACCTGACCGCGCGCGTGATCGGCGCCTACGACGTTCCGGCGATCTGGACGCGGGTGGACGACCCCCGGCATGCGGCGGACGTCGTGGCAGCGGCAGAGCGCACCTTGAAGACTGTTCGACCGGGCGGTCACGACGTGGCACGTGCCCGGCTGCTGGCCACGATCGCCCTGGAGTCACGTGCGAGCGTTTCGGCGCGCGGGCTGCAGGCGGCCCGGCAGGCCGAGCAGATCGCCCGCGACCTGGACGACCCCGCCCTCCTTGCGTTCGCGCTCAACGGCGTATTCATGCAGACCTTCTACCGGGCGGGCCTGTCTCCGCGCCGCGACAGGATCGGCGCTGAGCTGATCACCCTGGCCGCGAGGCACGGGATGGTCACGTACGAGGTGCTCGGGCACCTCATCCGCCTCCAGGCGCGCAGCGCCCTGGCCGACTTCCCGGGAGCGGACCGGCATGCGACCGCGGTGGACCGCCTGGCCGAGCGGAACGAGCTGCCGCTGGCGGGAGTGTTCACCCACTGGTACGGGTCGCTGCGACGCGCGGAGACCGGGCCGGCGGCAGAGGCAGAAGCCGCCTTTCGCGAGGCCGCGGCCCGGCTCCACGGCGTCGGCATGCCCGGCATGGAACACGGGCTTCTGCCACTGGCCCTGCTGTGCTTGCGGATGCGGCACGGGCAGAGCGCGCTGGAGGCGCAGTACGCGCAGATCGACGCACGGGCCGACTGGGGGCCGCACGAGCCGTGGGTGGCTCCCCTGCTCCTGGTCGCCCAAGGCCTCCGTGACGAGGCCGCAGTGGTGCTGCGGAGACTCCCGGATCCTCCCCCCGGCCTGCTGTTCGAGGCTCTGTGGTCCGTGGTGGCGCGAGCCGCGCTTGCCGTGTCGGACCGGGCCACGATGGAACGCGCTCACACCGCGCTCTCGCCGGCCGGGGCGGAGCTCGCCGGCGCCGGCAGCGGTCTGCTCACCAGCGGCCCCGTCGCGGGGTACCTCAGCGAGCTCGCCGCCGCGCTCCAGAAGACGTGATGACCTGCGTCGGGCCCGCCGCGCCAACTGAGCAGTAAAGCGGGCTGGTAGGTGAGCAGTTCTCCGGCGGAGGGTGGGGCATATTCCCCAACGCAAGGAGTTCCCGTGGCCAACGTGGTAATCATCGGCTCAGGACCCGTAGGCCTGACCGCCTCGATGCTTCTCGCCGCAGACGGACACGTCGTCACCGTGCTCGACCGCGACCCCACCGCCGCGCGAACGGTCGAGGCAACGGTTGGCGGCGACTGGCATCGGCCCGGCGTCAAGCAGTTCGGGCACACGCACATCCTCATGCCGGCCGGCCTCCTCCTCCTGGAAAAGGAGCTGCCGGCCGCCGTCGACCGCATACGCGAGGCGGGCGGCAACACGTACAACATGATCTCCGGTGCCTGGAGCGTGGCAGGTGCCGGCCCCCGGCAGGCGGGGGACGAGCGCTTCGAGACCGTCACTGCCCGGCGCCCGGTCCTTGAGGCCGCGCTCCTCGCCACCGCCACCGATACGCCTGGAGTGCGCATCCTCGGCGGGACCCGGGTGGCGTCCTTGCTCGTCGGAGAGTCCCGGACGTCCGGCCGCCCGCACATCGTCGGCGTCATGACCGAATCCGGAGTGCGCATCGAGGCAGACCTCGTCGTCGATGCCTCCGGGCGGCGGACGGAGGTGCCCGACCTGCTCGCGCAGGTGGGTGTCGATCCCGAAGTCGTCCGCGAGGAAGCGGGCTTCCGCTACTACACGCGCTACTTCCGCGCCGATGAGAGGGGGGTGCCGGCCCCCAGGCCCTGGCCCCTCTCCCACCACAACAGCATTTCCGTCGTCACCGCGCCGGGAGACGGCGACACCTGGTCGACGACGCTGGTCACCTCGGACCGGGATCAAGAGCTCCGTCCGTTGAGTCGCGTGGAGGTGTGGAACCGCGTGCTTGCGCTCTACCCCCAGGCCGCCCATTGGAACCACGGCATCCCGTTGACCGACGTCCATGTCATGGGCGGGACCCACAACACCCGACGTGGCCTGGTCGTCGACGGACAGCCGATCGCCACGGGCATCGTGGCGATCGGGGACGCGCGGATGACGACCAACCCGCAGTTCGGTATGGGCATGACGACCGGGCTGCGCCACGCGGCACTGCTGCGTGACGTGCTGCGCCTGCTCGGCACGTCCGATGCCGTAGAGCTAGCCCTGCGCGTCAGCCGTGAGATCGACGACGAGTGCGGGGCCATGTGGGAGGAGGACGCCCATTGGAGCCGGCACCGCATCGCGGAGATCGATGCCGAGGTACGCGGCGAGCACTACGAGACGGACGATCCGGGCTGGGCGCTGCGCACAGCCGTGGACTCCGTCCTCTTGAACGACCCTGAGATCCTGCGCGCCATGGGTGACGTCGGTTCGATGCTGGCGTCCGCGGACGAGGCCTTCATGAAGAGTGGCCTCGTGGAGCGGGTCATCACGCTCTCGGCAACGGCCCCCCGCTACAGCGCGCCGGGTCCGGACCGGGAGGAGATCCTCGCCACGGTGCGCGACGATCAGCAAGGCGGCTCCGCCTCGTCGGTCTTCCGCGGCTGAGCAGTCGAACCCGGTATGCCGCCCCCTTCCCGGCAGGCGGCGTCCCGGGCGCGAGGGCGGGCTACTCGGACGGGACCGCGCCCCGGAGGTGTTTCGGCGCGGTGCGTCGGCCGCGGGCGGTGCTGTCCGGTTGTTGGCGCATGTGGTCGCGGACCCGGGTCATGATGCCGCCGAGCGCGTCGACATCGTCGTCGCTGAGCGAGGCGAAGAGCAGGCGCCGGGTGACGTCGATGTGGCCGGGCAGAACGCGGCCGACCCTGGCGAGGCCCTCCTCTGTGAGGGTGACCATCATGGCGCGCTGATCGTGGGAGGAAGGCTTGCGGGTGATCAGGCCGGCTTTCTCCAGGAGTCCGGCCTGGTGGGTGAGCCCGGAGCGGCTGTAGACGACACCGTCCGCGAGCTCGGTCATGGTCAGCGGTCTGCCGGCGTCGGCGAGGCGCGCGAGCAGCTGGAACTGGACGTAGCTGAGGTCGCCTTCCGTTTGGAGCTGCTGCTCGACGGCACGTTGGAGCAGGCTCACGGCCTCCATGAGCGCGAAGTACGTCCCGAGCTGCTCGGGCCGGAGCGCGCCGGTGTCCGGGGTGTTGTCGGGGGTCATCCGCCCATCATAAGTACTTCGACATCGAAGCGTATCCCTGAATCGAGTGGCGCACGTCACGCCAATCGAAGGTATTGCTTCGATATCGAAGCATGTTTAGAGTGGCAGTAGTCGCTTCGACATCGAAGCAATTTGGGAGGCAGTCATGAAGGCAGTGCGTTACGAGCGCTACGGCAGCAGCGAGGTACTGCGGGTCGAGGGGGTAGACCGTCCGGCGCCGGGCGCGGGGCAGGTGCTGGTGAAGGTGGTCGGCACCACGTTCAACCCGGTCGACGCGGCGATCCGGGCGGGATACCTGCAGGAGGTCTTCCCGCTGGACCTTCCCCACGTGCCGGGGATCGACGTGGCCGGCACGGTCGCCGGGCTCGGCGACGGCGTCGAGCGGTTCGCCGTGGGCGACGCGGTGGTCGGCTTCCTGCCGATGAACATGCCCGGCGCGGCCGCCGAGTACGTGGTCGCCCCCGCGCACGTGCTGGCCGCGGCGCCCAAGGCGGTCGACCTGGCCGCCGCGGCGGCGCTGCCGTCGGTCGGTCTGACCGCGTGGGAGGCGTTGTTCGAAAACGCCGGGCTCGCCGCGGGCCAGTCCTTGCTGGTGAACGGGGCGAGCGGAGCCGTCGGCGGGTACGCGGTCCAGCTCGCCGCGCGGGCCGGGGCCGTGGTGACCGCGACCGCGAGCCCGTCCCACGCCGACCGTATGCGCGGCTACGGCGCCGCCCGGATCGTCGACCACACTGCCACAACCCTCGCCGAGGCCGGGCTGGGGACCTTCGATGTAGTACTCAATCTGGTGACGACTTCACCGGCCGAGACCGCAGAGCTGGTCGGCCTGGTCGCCGATGCCGGCGTGCTGGTGTCCACGACCGCCGACGCCGACCCGGACCCCGCACGGGCGGTGCGCACGGCGCGGGTGTTCGCCCGCAGCGACGCGGACCTGCTCGCCGAGCTGGTCGCCCTCGTCGATTCCGGTGACCTGCACATCCACATCGCCGACCGGCGCCCGCTGGCCGACCTGCCCGCGGTCCACGCCGCGGCCGCCGAGGGCCGGCTGCCCGGCAAGACCGTCATCACATTCTGACCGCGTCGCCCGGCCACAGGCCCGGACGGCTCGCCGACCGGCCTTCCACGCCGTGTACTTCCGATCGTTCCAAGGAGATGTCACCTTGTCCTTTACCTTCGACCCGCAGGTCGCCGAAGCGCTCGCCCCGATGGCCGCCGCGATGGCCGACGCCACGCCCCCGCCGGTCGGCGACGTCGCCGCGCGCCGCGCCGTGCTGGAAGGGCTCATCGGCCACACCGACACCGCCCAGCCCACCCCCGACGACGTCACCTCCACCGGCTACCGCCTGACCACCTTCGACGGCGCCCAGATCGATCTGCGCTGGTACACCCGCAAGGACAAGGCCGCCGACGATCCGGGCCCGGCCGCGGTCTACCTCCACGGCGGCGGCATGATCCTGGGCCACATCGGCCTGTTCGACGGATCGATCTCCCGCTACGTCTCCGCCAGCGGCACCCCGATCCTCGCGGTCGACTACCGGCTCGCCCCCGAACACCCGCACCCCGCCCCCGTCGAGGACGCCTATGCCGCCCTGATCTGGCTGCACGACCACGCCACCGAACTGGGCGTCGACCCCGCCCGCATCGCGGTGTTCGGCGACAGCGCCGGCGGCGGCATCGCCGCCGCGGTGTCCATCCTCGCCCGCGACCGGCAGGGCCCGGCGATCGCCAGGCAGATCCTGGTCATGCCGATGCTCGACGACCGCAACCTGACCCCCGACCCGCAGCTCGCGCCGTTCGTGCTGTGGTCGTGGGATGACAACCGCACCGGCTGGGAAGCACTCCTGGGCGACCGGGCGGGCGGGGCGGACGTCCCCGCGCATGCCGCCCCCGCCCGGATCACCGACCCCGCCGGCCTCCCTCCCGCCTACATCGAGGTCGGCCAGCTCGACATCTTCCGTGACGAAGACCTCATCTACGCCCTGCGCCTGAGCCAGGCCGGCGTGCCCGTCGAGTTCCACCTCCACCCCGGCGTGCCGCACGAGTTCGAAAGCATCGCCTTCAACTCCGACGCCGCCAGGCGCGTCATAGCCGACCGCGTCCGCGCGCTCGGCTCCCTGTGAGCCGGAGACCCGGGCGCCAGCCCCGACCCTCATTGCCAAGGCGCTGGACCCACCGCTGTTCCTGACGCCCTCGCCGGACGCCCAGGCCCAAGCCCGCCCGCATCAACGCCGCAGGTCGCCCCACCGGTGCGGCGGCCTGCGGCCCGACCCTCAGGAGACCGCCATGACGATCCCCTACCTCGCCCAACGGGACGATCAGCAGACACTGGAATGGATCGGCGGCGGACTGTTCACGATCCTCCTCGACAGCCAGGCCACCGAAGGACAGCTGACCGTCGGCCGATTCGACGTCCTCAAGGACGAAGCCCCGCCGTTCCATCTACACACCCGCGAGGACGAAGTCTTCCTCCTCCTCGAAGGCGAAGCGCTGGTCTGGGTCGGCGACGAACGCCACGAATTGTCCGAAGGCGGCGTCGTCTACCTGCCCCGCAACATCCCCCACGGCTACCGCATCACCTCCGACCGCGCTGACCTGTTGGTCATCGCCACCCCGGGCGGCATGGAAGAGATGTTCCGGCACGCCGGACGCGACGTCACCACCCCCCGCCCGGATGGCTTCGAGATCACCAAGGACAAGCTCGCCGAAGCCGCCGCACTGCGCGGCAACACCATCGTCGGCCCGCCCCGCTGAACCCCCACTCGGCAACCGCCTGAACGCCGCCGTCCATCCGCCGAAGGCAGCCGCGCGTGGCGCTCAAGGCCGCCGCTCATGAGCCTCGTACGCGGCGGTCAGGAGAATCGGCCCGACCTCCGGACCTGCGCCAACAGCCCCAGGGGGTCCTCGGCGTTCCATCCAACAGCACTACCCGCGGGACCCGAACCTGAGACTGACCTTGTCGAGTACGGCCTTGGCCGTATCGCCGAGGTAGGGGCCCGCCAGCCAGACCGACGGGTCGGGGCCGACGGACGTGTTCGACACGAGAGCGGTCCGTCCGTCCGTACCGACCGCGAACCAGCCGCCGCCGGAGGAGCCGCCCGTCATGGTGCAGCCCACCCGGTACAGCGTCGGTTCGCGGTCCTTGAGCGACAGGCGGCCCGGTTTGCCCGCACAGGAGTGCATCGTGGCGCCATCGAACGGCGGTGCCGCCGGGTACCCCCAGGCGCCGACGAGGTTCACGTCCTGCACCGGCGGGCCGTTGAAGGCGACCGGGAGCGCCGCGCCCACGGTCTCCTCCAGTGACCGGGCGCCAGACCCGGGAGCGGGCACGACGTGCAGTACGGCGAAGTCGAACGCCGCTCCGTTGCCGCCTTCGGACGTGCCATCGTCGATCCACTGGTCGGAGGTGGCAGCCCAGTCGGCCCACCAGGTCCCGAACGGCGCCATCTGTCCCGCGGAGGCACGCTCGAGCGCATTCGCCGTAAGCGCCTTGTCGTTGAACGAGGGCACGAAAACGAGGTTGCGGAACCAGCCGCCCTCACGCCCGGCGTGGACGCAGTGGCCCGCGGTCCACACGAGGTTGGAGCGGCCCGGACGGGCGGGGTCCTGCACAACGGTGCCGGAGCAGGTCTGTGGTCCGTCCGGGCTGTCGAAGAAGACCTTGCCCACCGGTGCCGCATTGCGGCGGTACGGCGCCGCCACGGGCCTGGCCTCCACGGGGGCCGGCTCGGGATCGCTCACACCCCGCGTCTCCGCGAGATTCCCGGCCACGTTCTTGCGGGGATCGCCTGCTCTGCGCATGCGCTCGGGCTTCCACAACCCCTCGATGACAGGGTTGGTGAACTGCGACGCCTCGCGGGCCCACTTGCCGATGCTCCAGCTTCCTCGGCCGTCCGGGGACTCCTCTGCCGTGTCTGCCGCGTGTATCCCGCAGGCAGGGAGAAGCACGGCGAGGGCGAGAAGGGCTCCTGCTCTGCCCGGGCCGCGGCGGGAACGCCTCTCGCCCGCCCCGGTGGAGGAGCGCGGGGTAAAGAACGGGTTCACTGTGCAACTCCACTGGTGGTGCCGGGTGTCCCGGGGCAGGACACCGCGGACCTCCACGGAGAGCCGCCCCGGCATGTCTCTTGATATCTACGTCCGCGCTGCTTCCCTGGTTCAGCGATCGCTGCGAGGCCGAGCCGACCGCCGAACCGGGCCGGGCCGGACTGCCCTCAGCCACCGGCTCTCCGCACCTCGGTCGCGGGAGGGACCCCGCTCCACAGCGGTGTCCGAGGCCGGGAGCAGGCGACCTACTGACCGGTAATCTGTGAACCTTGGGCGGCCTGCCAGGTCCTCCCATACGGTTGAGCTGCGAGTTGACCGAAGGGGAATGTGTGCGTCAGCGTGGTGCGCTAGGGGATGTGCTGGAGGCGGCGCGCGACCGGGCATTCGTCGGCCGGAACATGGAGCTGGCGTTGTTCCGGTCCGCATTGGCGGGCGAAACCGGAGCCTGCCCCGTTCACTTCCTGCACGGGCCGGGGGGAATCGGCAAGTCGACCCTTGTACGACGGCTGGCTCGTGAGGGGCTCCTGGCAGGGCGCGCCGTGATCGAGGTGGACGGCCGGACGGTCGCTCCCACGCCTCAGGGATTCGCTACGGCTGTCGGGGAGATCCCTGCGGAACCCGGAGTGGTGCTCCTGGTGGACACCTTCGAACGCTGCCAGGGTCTGGAGGGCTGGTTGCGCAACGAATTCCTCCTCAGCCTCCCGCTGGGCAGTGTGGTGGTCATCGCAGGGCGCCGCGCGCCGGACGCCCGCTGGACCTCGGATCCAGGGTGGTCGCAACTGTTGCGCGTGACGTCCCTGCGGAACCTGCCCCCCGACGACGCCGCCCGGTTGCTGCACGCACGCGGCCTGCCGGCGGGGGCTCATCAGGCAGTACTGTCCTTCACCGGCGGCAACCCCCTGGCCCTCTCGCTGGCGGCGGCCGTGGCCGTCAGGGAAGAGGGCGGAGTCAAGTCCGGCTGGAAGCCCAGTCAGGACGTCATCGCCACCTTGCTGTCCAAGCTGCTCGGTGACATTCCCACCCCGGCGCACCGCAGGGCCCTGGAAATCTGTGCGCACTCTTACGTCACCTCGGAATCACTGCTCCGGGCCCTCGTAGGCGAACAGGCTCCCGAGTTGTTCGCCTGGCTGCGTCGGCAGCCCTTCATCGAAGCGACGGACGCGGGCCTCTTCCCGCACGACGTGGTCCGTGAGGCACTCGAAGCCGATCTGCGCTGGCGGGACCCCGACGGCTTCGCCGACATGCACAGAGCCGTTCACCAGTACCTCGTCGAGCGGGTGCGCACGGTTTCCGATGCGCAGTTGCTCCAGGCCACCAGCCCCCTGATCTACCTCTACCGCAAGGAAGCCTCGGCCAACTTCCACAAGTGGCGTGACGGGGACCACGTCAAGGACGAGCCGTACGCGGAGGAGGACCGCGAACGTGTGCTGGAGCTGGCCGAAACCGCGGAAGGCGGGGAGTCCGCGGACATCTGCCGGTTCTGGCTCGACCATCAGCCCGAGGCGTTCCGCGTCTACCGCTCCACTCAGACGGGTGAGATCGTCGCGTTCTTCGCGTGGCTGCGCCTGCGAGAGCCGCTGGGCGCCGACATCGACCCGATCGTCGACGCGGCCTGGGCGCATGCCCGGTCGGCCGCACCACTCAGGCCCGGCGAGCACATCGCTCTGGCCCGATTCCACGTCCACCCACCGGTGTACCAGCGCACCTCGCCACCCATGGATCTGATGCACTGGCGCGGACTGGGCGAGATCTTCCGGGCCGACCGGCAGGCCTGGACGTTCGTCGTCAAGCGCGACGACGGGCACTGGGACGCGTACATGCACCACTTCGCGATGCCGTCCGTCGGCCGCCGGCCCCGCGTCGGTCCGCACCCCTACGTCCTGTTCGGCCACGACTGGCGGGCGCAGCCCGTAGGGCCCTGGCTGGAGGAGAGGTCGAACACGATCCTGGCCCACAAGCTCGGGCGCGGCGCACCGTCCCCGTCCGGGGAACACGCGGAACTTGTGGTGCTGTCCAGGCCGGAGTTCGACACTGCAGTGCGCGACGCCCTCCGTGCGATCCGGCGCCCGGACGCGCTCGCCCGCAACCCCCTCAATCACAGCCGAGTGGTGACCCAGAGCGCCACGACTCTGCGCGCGCTGCTCATCAACGGCATCGATGCCCTTCGGGAAGGGCGCTCGGGCAACAAGCACCACCGTGCCCTCACCACGACGTACATCGCGGGTACCCCGACCCAAGAGGCCGCAGCAGAGCGTCTCGGACTGCCGTTCAGCACCTACCGCAGGCACCTCACCAGCGGAATCGAGCGTCTCATCGATCTGCTGTGGCGTAGCGAACTCAACGGAACCGCGGTCGTCGAAGGAGACCCGACGTGACTCCCACGGCCGGAACCCGGTGACACCGCCGGCCAGAACGGCGTCAGGGGTGGGTGATGCCCTTTGCACGGAGGGTGTCGCGCAGGGCCCGCAGGGCGTAGTAGCTGCGTGATTTGACGGTTCCCGGGGGCACGCCGAGGGCTTGGGCGGCTTGGGCGACGCTGTAACCACGGTAGTAGACGAGAGCGATGACTTCGCGATGGGGAGGTGTGAGCCGGCCGAGCGCGTCGAGGACGACCTGGGTGGTGAGGATCGCATCGATGGCATCGTCGACAGGGAGGTTGACGTCGTCGGCGGGTGGGGATTCGGGCGGCCTGACGGCACGGGCGCGGTGGTGGTCGATGGCGAGGTTGCGGACGACGGTGAACAGCCACGGACGGATGGAGACGGGGTCGGTGGTGGTGGTGAAGTTCCTCCAGGCGCGGGCAGTGGCCTCTTGGAGAAAATCTTCGGCCTTGTGCCAGTCGCCGTTGAGGAGGCGGGCCGCGTAGCGCAGAAGGGGGGTGGCGTGATGGTGGTAAACGGCGTGTACGAAGTCCTCGCAGGGGTCGGACTGCGGGAAGGTGGCAGTGGTGCCGGGTATCGGTGTTCCGGCTTCCGAAGTCCGCCTCATGTACTGACACCCTTTGCTTGATCAATGGACCGGTTGCGTGACATGGCGCATTCCTGTGTCGGGCCGGGGTACGTCGGAATTCGGACCGGCGCACCAGTGCTGCGGCTCGCCGGTGTCGTCCGCACCTACGTGGCGCTGCGGCGGGCGAGGGCCTCGACCAACTGCGCACGGGACGGGCCAGTCCGGATGGAGGACTCCGCGTCGGCCGAAATCAGTGAGAACCTGGCCTGCAGGTCCCGGGCCAGCGTCACCGGGGTGACCGGGGTGGCGTCCTGCCGGGCGATCTCCTCGTCCGGGGCCGCGGTAGGGGGAGAGAGCGTCCCCGAAGCGCCTCCGTTTCGCGCCTCGAGCCGTTCCTCCCAGTCGGTGATCCGGTGGTGGAGCGGTGACAGCAGGTCCTGCGTGAGACGGTCGAAGCGCACCACGGTGTCCTCGACACCGACCTGACGCAAGGCGTCCCTCAGCAGGACGGTGTGCAGCAGCCCCATGGACGGCCCCAGACCGAGCAGGGGATTGACCGCCGCCCACGCATTGCCGACGCTCACCGTTCCGGTTGCCACCGGTCGCCCGCCAAGAACGAACCGCCGGTAGCTGCTCTCCACCCGCGGTGTGACCCATACACCGGGCGAGGGCTTCCCGGTGAGGGGAGGCAGCAGCGGCTCGTAGAGCCTTGCCGCCCGGCTCCACGCGGACGGTCCGGCGAGCGGGTAGAGCGGGAGGTCCTCGTCGCTGATGCCCAGGGTCATCGAGCAGGTCCCCCGGCCCGCCGACGCCGACGTCACAGTGACGCCGTCGAAGTGGCGCAGGGACCATCTTGCTGGGCCGGGGCACGTCTCGGGTGAGTCGAAGCGCCGCGTGTAGAGGCGCATACCGCTGTCCTGTCGCTCCTCCAGAGGCCGGGGAGCGCCGATCTCGCTCAGTTGTCTGACCATGTTCGAGCCTCGGCCTGCCGCATCGACGATCAGATCGGCGAGCACGGCCTCACCTTCGTCCGTCAGGACGCCCTGGATGTGCGGCCTGCCGGGCAGACGCTCCTTGCCCGTCAGGAGCGAGGCGATACCGACTCCGCGGTCGACCCTGATGCCGTCGGTCCGGGACATCTCCTCCTTCAGCACGCCCGCGATGAACGTGCGGTCCACGACAGGGTTCGGCTCACCATGACCAACGGCACGCGTGGATACCAGGGTTCGCGCCACATCGGGCAGCTCGGCGGACATCATGCGTATGGCCTCTGCCAGCAGTACGAGAGGTCGCTCGCCTGCCGCCCCCAGCCCGTCGCCGAGACCCCGGAGATCCGGCTCCGGCGTCGGGGGTAGGACTGGACGTGGATCGAGAACCGTCACTCGATGTCCCTCTGCCGCGAGCAGCAGGGCGACCACTGCGCCCACAGGACCCGCACCGCACACCACAACATGCATCCCACAGCCCTTCTCCGTACTCGAGGGCATGAGCATGTCGGCATCCGCTGCTCACTTCACAGACCGGTTTTCTGCTCACCTCGCCTCTCGGCACGTCCGACAGGACCGGCGAGCGGGATCACCGGCGTCCCGCCACCGCGGTGCAGCGGGCACCGGGTATCGCAGTCATCTCCACGCCGGCCGGTCAGGCAGGCCGACCCTCTTTGCCGGTGCTCGCCAGGTCGGTGCCCTGGAGCTCGTGATGCCACAGGAGGTCACTCATCCTGTCGATACCCGAGGTGAGGTGGCGCCGATAGGTACTGAAAGGCAGTCCGAGACGCTCCGCGGCCGCCTCCTGCGTGGGGGCTCCTCTGAAATAGGTGGCGGCCACCGCCCGATGACGCTTCTCGCCACTGCGCTCGTCCAACAAGGCCTCGGCGGCGGCGGCAAGAACCTCGGACAGACTGAGTCGGCCATCGACGACCAGTCTGCTGCGGTTGAGTGGATTGCCGGCGAGGACCGCCGGTTTGCGCAACGTGCGCAGCGCTTCCCGGACCGCCGCGTCGAACTCGGGCCGTGACAGCACCACCAGCCCGCCACGCGCCGACGACGGTGAAGGGGGCATGGGCGCGCCCGACAGCATCGCTGCGCTCTTCTCCTGCAACCAGGCGTCTGCCGGTTGCGCGCGCCAGTCGTGGCCGAACAGTGCATAGCGGTGGTCGCCGACCGCGGGCCGTTCGTCGGCGGGCAGCAGGTTGAGGTCCCGTAGATAGTCGTTCCAGGACCCGTTGTCCCGCATCACCGCGTACGACCAGGTGAGCCCGTCGGCACGGATGTACTCCGATGTGGCGCGCCACTGCATGAAAGTCATGGGGGCGGAAGGGAGTTGGTACTCGTCGGGGTACACCGAGAAGCGGGCCAGAGCCATGTGCTCGCCCGGCCTGAGCGGCCCGTTCGCCCGCGCGTGCCGCCAGGCCGCGGCGACCACCGGATCGATGTCCAGGCCTTCCGGCTCCTCGATGCGCAGCCAGGCGGAGAACGCGAGGACCTCACCGGTCTGGGTCGACCGGTACACGCGGAACGCCTCGGGCCGACGGTCCAGCCAGAAGGCGGCCAGTGCCGCGGATTCCTCGCCCTCGGCACTGACCGCCAGCTCCAGGACGCGGTCGCGATGGTCCGGGCGGTAGGGCTGGTCCTGGAACAGGCCCGCGTCGCGCCAGTCGTTGAACTCCGACATGTGGCCGTCACCGCGGTAGAGGTAGGTCAGTGCTCCGGTGGCCTGGAGCACCCGGGACTCCGGTACGGCGCGGACCTGTGAGAGGAAGTAACGGCGCATCTGTCCGTGCATCGCGGCGAACCCGTCCGGGTCGCGCCACCGCAGGTCCGCCTCCAGTGACTCCCGGACGGCGTCGTGCGGGAAGAGCCCGGCGGCCGAGGTCTCGATGTACGGCTGGACGCGCAGCCAGGAGAACAGCTCCGGCGCGTGGTCGCCCATGAGAGCGCGGAGCAGGGACTCGGACGTGACGTAGGCGTGGGCACAGATCTCGAGCGCCTGGCGGTGCAGAGAGCTCGGCGTGTCGCCGATCAGTAGCGGCAGGAGCAGGGCGACGGCGTCCTGGTCGGGACGCCAACCGGAGGTGGACGCCTCGTCCTTGACTGCGAGGGCGGCCGCCAGCGCGAGCGCGAGCGGGTTGCCGCCGGTGAACGACAGCAGTGTCGTGTGGACGCGGGACGACACGCCGCGCGTGGTGAGGAAGGCGGTGGCGTCCGAGGGCGCGAGGTTACGCAGGGAAGAGACCTGGAGCAGGCCGATCCACCCCGGATCGGCTGTCCAGCGAGGGTCGAGGGCATTGCGTCCCGCCACCACGACGAGCGCGCCGGCGGGCAGTCGCGGCAGGAAGCGTTCCCACAGCCAGCCCTCGAGTCCCTGGCACTTCTCGAAGGTGTCCACGAGCAGTACCACTCCCGGGGTTCTCACCTCCGGACCAGCCGCCGCGGCGAAGCCCTCCGGCGTCGGATCGACGGTCCGGCCGTCCACCTCGACGACCGTCCGGCCCGCCCGGTGAGCCTCCCTGGCGAAACGGCGCAGCAGCATCGACTTGCCGATACCGCCCGGCCCGTGCAGGTAGTGGATCGGACAGGCGCGTGCGTCGCCCGCCAACGCGGCCTTGAACAGGGAGAGTTCTGCCTGGCGCCCGACGAAGGCGCGATCCCGGCCGACGGTCAGGCTGTCGTCGATGACGCCTTCGTTCCCGCTCATCGATTCAATGGCCCTCTCTCCCGAGTGTGAATTCTGACCAGGGCGCGAAGTGCCCCTCATCGCACCGGACCTGGCTCCGGGACGACTCGGCCAACGGTACGGGGCGGTGGCGGCCCTCGGCGCCGCCCTCCCGTGCGGGAGGGCGGCGCCGAGGCATTCACCGATCTGCTGGCGCTACTTCCCAACGAAGGCGAGGAGGGCGTTGTTGACCTCGTCGGCGTGGGTCCAGAGGAGGCCGTGGGGGGCTCCTTCGATGACGACGTAGTCGGCGTCGGGGAGCGCGGCGTGGAAGGGCTCGGCGGTGGCTTCTATGGGGAGGATGCGGTCTTCGGTGCCGTGCAGGATCAGGGCGGGAACGTCGATCTTGAGGATGTCGGCACGGAAGTCGGTGGTCCAGGTGGGGACGGCAGCGCGCGAGGCATACGAGGAGGCTCCCGCGGCGGTGGCCCAGTTGGCGCGCACGACCTCCTCGCTGATGCGGGAGCCGAGGTTCTGGTCGAGGTTGTAGAAGGCTTGGTAGAAGTCGGTGAAGTAGGCGTAGCGGTCGTGGGTGACGGCGCTGAGGATGCCTTCGAAAACCGTTGCGTCGACGCCGGTGGGGTTGTCGTCGGTCTTGAGGAGGTAGGGCTCGAGTCCGGCGAGGAAGGCTGCCTTGGCGACGCGGGCCGAGCCGTAGGTGCCGAGGTAGCGGCCGACTTCACCGGTGCCCATGGAGAATCCGACGAGGATGGTGTCGGTGAGGTCCAGGGTTTCCATCAGGGTGTGGAGGTCTGCGGCGAAGGTGTCGTAGTCGTAGCCGGTGGTGGGCTGGCTGGACTGCCCGAAGCCGCGGCGGTCGTAGGTGATGACGCGGTGGCCGGCGTCGAGGAGGACGGGAAGCTGCTTCTCCCAGGAGTATCCGTCGAGGGGGTAGCCGTGGATGAGGACGATGGGCTGTCCGGTGCCGTGGTCCTCGTAGTAGAGGTCGATGGTGGTGCTGTTTTCCTGGCCGACGGTGATGAAAGGCATGGGGGTTCTCCTGGGTCGGTGCGTGAATTGGCCGGATTACTGAGGAGCAGGCAGGGGGAACGGATTCCCACCTGCCACCTGCGGGTGCGCCGGTTCAGCGGGAGGTCGAGGCGGCTGCCTGCTGGATGATGCGGGTGACGGCGTCAGGGCGCGATACGGGGACGGCGTGGGAGGCCTTTACCTCGACGGTGTGCGCGTTCGCGCGTTCGGACATGAACCGCTGCGCGACGGGAGGAATGTTGAGGTCCTCGGTGGCGATCAGCGACCAGGAGGGAACGGTCTTCCAGGCTGCCTTCGTGGCCTTCTCGTCGAGTGCCGAAGCGGCGATGGGGCGCTGCGTCGTGGCCATCAGGGCAGCCTGGCCGCGCGGGACGTCGGCGGCGAACTGTCGGCGGAACGCCTCCGGCTCGATGGAGATGTCGTTGCCGGTCACACCGCCCGGGAGGCTGTAGGGCACCGCTTCGACGACATCACCGAGAGTGCTGCCGGGAAACTTGTTCGACAGGCCTAGAGAGCTTTCGCCGGTGTCGGGGAGGAAGGCGGCTATGTAGACGAGCGCCTTCACCTTGTCCTCCTGGCCGACGGCGGCGTTGCTGATCACCGTGCCGCCGTAGGAGTGGCCGACCAGGACGAGCGGGCCGTCGATGCTGTTCATGACGCTGCGCAGGTAGGCGGCGTCATGCTCGGGTCCGCGCAGGGGATTGGCTGCGGCAACCACGGGGAAGCCGGACTTCTTCAACCGTTCGGCGACGCTGTTCCAGCTGGAGGTGTCGGCGAACGCGCCGTGCTCGAGCACGATCGTCGGCTTCGGCCTCGGCGTGGAGACGGCGGAGTTCGCACCCGACGCACCGGCGGTACCGGCTATCGAGAGGGCCAGGAAGGCTCCGGCGAAGCCGACTGCGGTCAGGTAGCCGGAGCGCCTGAGAGGAGATCCGGAGGTGGACTGGTGGGGCACGTCTGCGTTCCTTTGCCGGAGGGATGGGGACCGGGGTGCGCGTAGCACCGGTGGCATCGCTTGCTACGCGGAAAACCGGGTCGTGGTTCAAATCCCTGGAATGAAGGGCGGACCGGCGTGCTTCCCAGAGCTCAGGCCGTGCGCAGTTCGCCGGCGCGTGTGCTCATGCGCAGGAAGAGCAGGGAGACGAGGGTGATGCCCATGGTTGCCGTGATCGCTGTTCCGGCGAGCATCAGCACCTGGTCCCAGGGCGTGTTCACGATGACGGGGACCTTCTCCGCGCTGACCAGGACGCTGTGCGCCTGGGAGTAGGCCTGGTCCTCGCAGGCGCCGATGCCGTCTCCCGGCAGCGGTGAGCAGCGCCAGGTCTGCATGTCCACGGTGTCGCTCGCGTCGGGGACCGCGAAGCGGGGCAGCAGAACGCCTGCCAGTACTGCGAGGCTCACGGCCGGGGCGACGGGAGCGAGTGTCTGCCAGCCGATCGCGCGGGCCAGGATGTGCCGGGGCGTTCCGGTGGCGATCAGGGAGGCGAGTGCGCGCCGTTGGGCGAGGACCGTGTCGGCCAGCGCCACGAGGAGTCCGGCGGCAGCGATGACCAGAGCCACCAGGGCGGCGTATCCGACGAGTTCGTAGGCCCGTTCGTACAGGACCGTGCCGGCGGGTTCGTACGGCTCGCCGACCAGTGCGGCGAAACGGCGGGTGTTCTCCTGCTGTGCGGAGACGGATGCCACCGTCAGGGCGGCGAGGCCGGCTGCGGCCGAGCCGATGACCAGCGCGACGAGCATGGCGGAGAAGGTACGGCTGCCCGACCAGGGATCGGCCGTCATGCGGCGGCCTGCGAGAAGTCCGGCGGGCTTGCGGGCGTACCGTTGAAGGGTCCGGCCGATGGTGTACGTGATCCAGCCCGTGCCCGTGACGACGCCGATGCCGACGGCGAGCACGCCGATGACGACCAGCCCCCCGGTGACAAGCAACGGTACGTCGTCGGCCCGCGGGTTGCGGGTGAAGTACGCGTGCACGGGCTCGACCAGTGCGCAGGCGCCGAGCCCGGTCGCGATGAGCACGCCGGGCGTGACGCGGGGCTTGCTGCGCCGGGTCCTGCGGACGACACCCAGGGGGGTGAGAGCGGCCCTGCGCAGGGTGAGTACGGTCAGTGCGGCGACGACCAGGGGGACCCCCAAAGCGATGCCGGCCATGGCGGCGGCATGGGGCAGTACGTCCGTGGGCAGGGGGCGACGGCCCTGCGCGTCGGGGGCGTCGAGCAGGGTGCGGCCGAGGAGGAACACCGCGAATCCCGCCGCCGCCCCGGGGACGGACGCGAGTCCCGTCTCCACGGCCACGATGCGGATGATCTGGCGTGGTGTCGCACCGGCCATCCGGATCGCGGCCAGCCGGTGCTCGCGCGCGGGCGCGCCGAGCCGGCTGCACTGCGCGACCAGGGCAAGGGCCGGTACGGTCAGCAGCACCATCGCGAGGGCGACCCCCGGACGCAGCCCGCTCTCGTTGAGCAGGTCGTTGGTGTAGCGGACCGCCCGGGCGGGAGGCACGGCGATCACCGTGGCGGCGCAGAGCAGCGTTACCGTGCCGAGGGCCGAACTGAGGGCGGTCAAGGCGATGCGCACGTGATCCGAGCGGCTTCCCGCCACCGACAGGCGCAGTGTGGTCAGCAGGTTCACCGGCCGTTCTCCGCCCCGGCTCCGGAGTGTCCCCAGGCCGATCCGATCAAGGCGTCGTCGTCGCTTTCCAGCATGCCGTCGCGCAGGCGGATCTCGCGATCAGCGTAGGCGGCGACCGTGGCGTCGTGGGTGACCAGCATGACGCTGGTGCCCTGGGTGCGGGCCGCGCGGACCATGTGGCCCATGACCATCTCTCCGGCGAGGGTGTCCAGCGCACCGGTGGGTTCGTCGGCGAAGAGCACCTTCGGTCCCGTCACCAGGGCGCGGGCGAGCGCCACGCGCTGCTGCTGGCCGCCGGACATTTCCCCGGGCAACTGCTTGGCCAGCTCGGCGACACCGAGACGATCGAGCCAGTCCGCGGCCTGGGCCGTCGCCTGCCGCCGACCGGTTCCGCCCAGCATCAGGGGCAGTGCGACGTTCTCCACCGCGGGAAGTTCTGCCACGAGCTGGCCGAACTGGAACAGCACCCCGAAGTCGGTGCGGCGCAGCAGCGAGCGCCTGGCTTCGCCCAGGTCGTCGATGCGGGCGCCGCGATAGAGGACCTCCCCGCCGTCCGGTCGCAGGATCCCGGCCATGAGGTGCAGCAATGTCGACTTGCCGCAGCCGCTGGGGCCGGTGACGGCGACGATCTCGCCTTGCCGCAGTACGAGTGACACGCCGCGCAGGGCCGGGCTCGGGCCGTACGACTTCGTCACGGCCCGTGTTTCGATGATCATCGGTGCACCTCCAGGCGCAGGTCGGCGACGCGGTCCGTTGCGGTCTGCATCCACCGCAGGTCGGCGTCGAGATGGGCGATCGCCAGGTCGGCGGCGAGTACATCGGCGACGGCCGCGCCCGGGGTGGTTTTCAGCGCTGTCAGTTCACGCATGCGCGCCAGGTGGGCGGCCCGTTGCCCCGACAGGTGTCTGCGGGCACCGGCCTCGTCGGCGACGAGCAGGGCGACCACCGTCTTGGCGAGGAGGACGCTCGACAGGTGTGGAGCGGGAGGTTCGGGCGTACCCAGCCAGTCGAGGAGCAGCCGGCGGCCGTCGTCGGTGACTTCGTACGCCGTGCGGTCCGGCCCGCCGGCCCGGTCGTGGCCCGCCGCACAGGCCAGACCGTCGCGGACGAGTCGATTGAGCGTTGCGTACACCTGCCCGAAGGCCAGCGGCCGTGCGCTGGGCAGGCGGGTGTCGTGCGCTCGCTTCAGCTCGTACCCGTGCAGCGGGTGTGGCGCGAGCAGGCCGAGAAGGATGTGTGAGTTGGACACATCCCTCACTATTCATCAAGCGAATAGACGCGTCAAGCAGAGACAACACCGCGCTGAGACAAGGGAGAAGACGTCATTGCGAATTGGCTGTGGGTCAGGAGGAGTGCACCAGCGGCCAGTACGGCAGCGCCCCTCGTGAGGGTATTGACAGCGCGTCAGGCAGGCCGGGAGTGCCGGCAGAGCCCAGCGCCCCGCATCCCTTTCGCAACATGGTCCAGTTCGCCACGGCCTCCCGCCAACCGGAGGTGCCACTGCTCCGCAGCGACGCCCGTCGGGGGAGGCGGTGTCCCTCGTACCACCTGTGGAGCGCGGGCGGCCGAGGTCCGTTCATCGGCGCGGCCACCCCGAAGAGTTCGCGCCGTGCCGGGGGATGACGTCGCGATCCGGGCCGGGCTCGGTGGCGGGATCCACCTGTCGGCGGGGCGGGGCCCGGCATCTCCCATACGGGCACAGGCAGACGATGGTTCACCTCGACCGCGGTGCGGGTCGGCGTGACACGCCGAACCCGTGCAGGCTTCCCGTACGAGCCGGTGCGCGTCGGCGGCGGTGAGGTCGCCGGGGCGGAAGGGGATGCGGTACATCATGGGCGCCACGACCCGGTCGATGACCGTCTCGACGTCCGGGCTACTTCGCCGCACTCCCCCCGGGCCAGCACGATGCCGATCTGCTCCGCGGCGTAGGCCGAGCACTGCGCCGCGTTGTCGCCGTTGGGGTCTCCGCGGAGGGCGTCACGGATGTGGGCACGGCTCACGGGAGAGCCCATACCCTCCAGGAGCTGTTCGGCCCAGCCCTCCAGGTCCGCCGACGAGTGGCCGTGGTCCTCCGGCGGAGCGTCCGCACAGAGGTGCTCGACGGCGACGTCCGACAGCAGTTCCTGCAGGTCGCTCCAGCGGCGGCAAATGGTGAACGGCGTGACGCCGGCCCGGTCGCGACGAGGGGAACGGTCAGCTCGGGGCGACCCGACGGCCGCGCAAGCGCATCAGTTGCTTTGGCGAGCTCGGAGCGTCAGGGTCCTGGGAAGGCATGCACCTGGTGAGCCTGCCCGCCCTGTTCACCGCGGCCGTCCTGGCCGGCGTCGATTTCGGCGCGGCGTCACAGGGCTCGCTGGAGACAGATATCGCCCCGGCCCTGCGGCCGGACCGGAGTGCGACCCTGGCCGCGTACTACGTGCACGGTTATGCGGCGATGAGCCTCCCGGCCCTGGGGCCGACGTCCTGGAGAATCCCGAACGGAGCGGCTCGGCTGCCGCGCCCTGCAGGGCCGGTCCTGAGGGGGTCAGTCCCGGTCAGTCACCAGTTCGCGAGCGGCCCGCACGGCCCGCTCGGGGTCGGGAGCCGGCACTCCCTCCAGTTCGTAGGGCCGCACCGCGTCGAGCAGCGGCAGAAGGGCCAACAACTCGTCCCGCTCGGCACGGCACGACGGGCACCGGTCCAGGTGCTCGACCACACACTCGCGCTGCGGTCCGTCGAGACCGCCGAGCATCTGAGTGGCAAAGGCGGTACGGGCGCGTTCGCATTCCAAAGGACTCTCCGAAATTTCGATCCAGCCGCCGTCCTGGCCGGTACGTCGGTTGTCCGCTGTGACGCGACGCCGGAGTCCGTCCCACCCTACGGGCTGCCGTGCGGCAACGGAATCGTTCCGGTACGCCGCCTCGACTCGATCGGCGGTGACCTTCGTGGGCGGGAGCGCGGGAGGCGTTCCCAGAGCCCCGGCGAGGGCGGGGCGACGGGGCTACCCCGGGGGCGTTCCCACACGCAGGCGCCCGGTCAGCGCGTGCAGGGCAGGGATGAGGGCGTCGTACTGCTCCGGTGGATAACGCAGGGCCTGCTGGGCCGATTCCACGACGCGGCGTGCGCGATCGCGCACGGCGCGGCCCGACTCCGTGCTGGACACCTGCACCTGGCGTCCGTCGCTGACACTGCGGTGTCTGTCGACCAGTTCTGCGCCCTCCAGTCGCTTCAGAAGGGGGGACAGCGTGCCGGAGTCCAGGCCGAGTTCCTCGCCCAGATCCTTGACGGTGACCCGCCCGCGCGACCAGAGCACCTGCATCACCAGGAACTGGGGATAGGTGAGTCCGAGCTCGGCCAGGAACGGGCGGTAGTGCCCGACCCACGCCCGTGCCGCCACGTACAGGGCGAAGGAGAGATCGTCCCGGAGCGATACGCCGCACTCGTCGGTCAACGCCGGCGATCGGGGCTGCGTCATGGGCGTTCCTCTCATTGCCGACGGCCTGCACGGTCGCAGGCCTCAGCGTTCCTACGGCACGGAGCAGCCGTCGGTTCAGTACCCCGCTCCCCGGCCAAGCCCACACCCGGTACACGGCCCATGGCCCAGGGCCCCGACCAGTACGTCCGCACGCCGAGCCGATCCGGGTCGGCGCTACCGCGGCACGGGGGTATCCGTGCCGGTGTGCGTGACGGCGGCGGGGCGCCGGTGCGAACCCGTGAACCGGCCTGTGCCGGGGTGTCGTCCACCGTGTGAGGCCTGGTGAACCTGTTCCGCGATACCGCCGTTGTCACGAATGGGCCGCTCCTGCACGGCCATCCGTTGCCTCCCGAAGAAGAAGGAATTTTCATGACGGCAGTCTTCGTTCACGGCGTACCCGAGACCGGTGATCTGTGGGACCGGCTGCGGGCCCGCCTGGGCACCGCCTCGGTCGCCCTGCGGCTTCCCGGATTCAGTGCGCCCCTCCCCGACGGATTCGGCTCTTCCATGGACGAGTACGTGGAGTGGATGGAGGGGGAACTGCACGAGCTCGATGGCCCGATCGACCTCGTGGGACACGACTGGGGAGGCCTCCTGGTGGCACGGATCGCCACCAGGTCCCGTGTCACTCTGCGCAGTTGGTCCGTGGATGTCGCCGGCATCCTTCACCCTGACTACGTATGGCATGACATCGCACAGCTCTGGCAGACACCGGTATCGGGGGAGGCGTGGGCGACCGCCACTCTGGAGGACACCGACCCCGCGAGTCCCCTCAGCGCCTCCGGCCAACTGCGAGCCGCAGGCGCTCCCGAGGACGACGCCCGGGCAATGGGCGAGAGCTTCGACGCGACCATGGCCTCGTCCGTCCTCGCGCTGTACCGCTCCGCGACCCCCAATCCGTTCGCACGCTGGGGGACGGAGCTGATGTCACCGACCAGCACTCCGGGCCTGGTCCTCCACCCGACGCTCGACCCGTTCGACGGTCCTGCCTCACAGGTGGTGGCCGCCACTCTTGGCGCGCGTTTGGAGCCCCTCGAAGGCCTGGGCCACTGGTGGATGCTCCAGGACCCCGCCACCGCGGCCGGCGTCCTGGAGAAGTTCTGGGCAGATCTGGGCGCGTGACCGCCGGGGCGCCGGCGTCCTGGGCCCCGGCGCGGCGCCCGCTGCCGGCCGTCGGCTACCGCTGCCGAACGGATAGCGGCCCGAGCAGGCCAGGTCCGAGGAACTACTATCCGGTTCCTCTCAGTTCTCCGTAGCGGCCGTGCATCGGGAGACACGTCGGCGAGCAGTATTCTCGGCCGGTGTGCACGGCGCAGTGGCAGCTGCGCCCCACCAGCGCGGTCCCGCCCGGGGTCCACGACCCCGTCGCTTTGGTCATCCGGTCGCGGCTCCGTCCAGGTGACGCAGCAGCGCGCTCTTGCCGATGCCCGGCGCTCACCACGCAGAACCAGAGGAGCGCCCCGGCCCTCCCCTGCCGCTCGGAGCAGGGCGTCGAGCCTGCGCATCTCGTCCTGACGGCCGATCAGCACATCCGTGTTCGCCCATGGATCACCGCAGGAAGTCGTATAGGTGAAGGCTACCGACGCGAGCGCGGGCGCCCACCGCGAGTGTCGAGCCATGACCCGCACCTCACCACCACCGGCTGCTCGGGAACGTCGTCCTGCCCCGGATCCGGGCAGGGATCGATCTGTCGGACCCGGGTCAGGCGTGGACGAAACCTCTGGTTGCCGACATCAACGGGTGCGCGAATCCCGATGCAGGCAACCGATCGTCCGGTGCACGCAGTACCAGACGAGGTTCAAGAAAGGCATCTCCATGCACGTCCGTGTGTTAGGCCCCGTAGAACTGATCACCGACAGTGGGGATCCCCTCCGGGTCGCAACCGGCAAGCGGCGCGTGATCCTTTCCCTCCTGGCACTGGAGGCGAATCGCGTCGTACCACTGGATCGGCTGGTGGATGTGCTCTGGGAGGGAGGTCCTCCCAAGCATGCACGCACCATCGTGCACGGGCACATCTCCGCGCTGCGGCAGTTGTTCAACCCCGACATGTCCATCGAGACACGCCCGCCCGGATACGTACTCGCCGTCGAGGCCGACAGGGTTGACGCGCACCGATTCTCGCATCTGCTCCAGGCTGCCGCGGAGCAGGACGAGGACGCCAAGGCCATCGGCCTCCTGCGTGAGGCCCTCGAGCTGTGGCGCGGACAAGCGCTGCCCGACCTAGCGGGAACGAGCGCCTGGCATGACCTCACCACCCCCTGGGAGGACGCGCGTCTGGACGCCTGGGAGTTGCTGGCCGAACGCCTGCGCCGTATCGGGAGGCCGTCGGAGGCCGTGGCGGGCCTTCGGGACGCACTCGGCCTGCATCCGTTGCGTGAGGGCCTGGCAGCGCAGCTGATGGCCTGTCTGCACGCGGCGGGTCGCCAGGTCGACGCCCTGGAGGTGTACGAAGCCGTACGAAGGCGTCTCGCGGAGGAACTCGGGCTTGATCCCGGAGCAAAACTGCGGCAGACACACGCCGCCGTGCTCCGGTCGAATACCGCGAGTCCGCGGCAGCGTGACTCGGGAGCGAACCAGGACCCGGGCCGGCGGTCGGGGCACGACACAGGCTGCTGCTGCAGTATCGCCCACCGGACCGGCCAGCGGCGAAATTGCCCTCCCGCCGCTTAACCACGACCCGAAAGACCGCCCGCCGCAAGCGGGAGTGGTCCCGGAACGCCACGAACAGCATCCCGTTAGTCCGTCATTAGCCAATGCGGCGAGAGTATCTGCGAGAGAAGAGCTCGTGTCCGCACCGAGCGGCCGGACATTCTCTCCCCTCCCCCGAACCAAGGAGAAGAAACGAGCATGGATCGAACAGTCGCCGTCGTTTCCGGTGGGATGGATTCGGTCGTTCTCGCCCACCATCTTCATGCAGAGGGACATCGGTTGTCCCTGCTGTCCATCGACTACGGTCAGCGCCATCGCAAGGAGCACGAGTTCGCCCGGCGAACGGCCCGACGACTCAACACACCACACGAGGTGACCGATCTGCGTTCGATCGGGACACTGCTTCCCGGCAACGCGCTGACCGACAGCGAAGTCGGGGTGCCGGACCACGGCGGCGAAGTATCCGGCGTGGTCAACGTGGTGCCGAACAGGAATGTCATCCTTCTTTCCGTCGCCTTCGCGAAGGCAGCGGCGGAGAGGGCTGACAACGTTGCTATCGGCACCGTGGCCGGCGATGCCGACACCGGACCGGACTGCTCGGCAGAATTCCTCGCCGCCTTCAATGCGATGGAACGCGTGGCGTGTGCGGGCTTCGCCCCCGAAAACCTCGCCGTCATCGCCCCGTTCATCCGCATGCCCAAGCACAAGGTCATCCTCCTCGGCGAAGCACTCGGCGTCCCGTGGCAGGAGACCTGGAGCTGCTTCCGCGGGGGTGATGAGCAATGCGGGGTCTGCGCGACCTGCTACGACCGCCGGACCTCATTCGAGAAGGCCAACGTTCAAGACCCCACCGTCTACGCAAGGGACTGATGTTCGTGTTCCGCATCACCAAGGAATTTGCCTTCTCAGCAAGTCACCGCCTGGATCACCTGGACCAGGACCACCAGTGCGCGCGCCTGCACGGCCACAACTACATCGTTCAACTGGAGCTGTCGGCCGCCGTGAACGAACTGACGACCGCCGGATTCGTGCGCGACTACGGCGACCTCTCCGACTTCAAGAAGTGGATCGATGCAGAACTTGACCACCGGCATCTGAACGACGTTATCACCGACTGCAACCCGTCCGCCGAGAACATGGCGATGTGGATCTACACGGTGTGGTCCGAGCGATTTCGGGAGATCTCAGCGGTCCGCATATCGGAAACCCCCAAGACATGGGCGGAGTACAGGCCCTGAGCCCGCTTCGATCGACTGACGGAGCGGGAGTGCCATGACATCGACCATCGTCGTGAACGAGGTTTTCGGTCCCACCGTGCAGGGAGAGGGCCCCTCGTCGGGCCAGCGCTGTGCCTTCGTCCGTCTCGGGGGATGCAATCTGTCGTGCCGGTGGTGCGACACCCCCTACACCTGGGACTGGAAGGGGGTCAGCGACGAGGGCCGGGCCTACGACCCGCGCAAGGAACTGACCCGGCGCACGACGGACGAGGTGCTGGAGAGCCTGCTCGCCATGGATGTCGCCCTCATCGTCATCAGCGGCGGCGAGCCTCTGCAGCAGCAGAAGCGTCTCATCCCGCTCGTGCGGTCCCTGCGTGACCACGGCCTATCGGTGGAGATCGAGACCAACGGAACCATCGTGCCGACGGATGAACTCGTCGGACTCGGCGTTCGTTTCAACGTGTCCCCGAAACTCGCGCACTCCGGGGAACCCGAGAGTCGTCGCATCAAGCCGAATGCCTTGAAGATGCTGCAGAAGACCCCCGGGGTCGCGTTCAAATTCGTGTGCAGGTCGCACGATGACCTGACCGAAGTCGGCGCCCTGCAGGAACGCTTGGGGCTGACGCCTGTCTGGATCATGCCTGAAGGAAAGAACCAGCCGGATGTCACACGACATCTCGGCAACATCGCGGGCGAGGTGGTTCAGCGCGGATGGAACCTCTCCACCCGTCTGCACGTGCTCGCCTGGGGCGACCGACGAGGAGTATGAGATGGCAAACACCCTTGAACCCCTTCGTTCGACCGATGCTCCGAACGGGTCCGAGATCTACCCTGATCCTCTGGAAACGATTACCAGGCAGCTACTCGTGGCCATTGGAGAGGACCCGGACCGCGAAGGACTGGTCGACACCCCCCGTCGCTACGCACAGTGGTGGCGGGAGTTCATCGACTACGAAGCCGGCAAGGTCGAGACACTATTCGACAGCGTCAGCGAGGACCAGCTGGTGTTCGTGTCGGACATGCGTGTCTGGTCGCTGTGCGAACACCACCTCCTACCTTTCAACTGCACCTTGAATATCGCCTACCGCAGTGCCAAAAACCTTCTCGGCCTGTCCAAATTCGGCCGCATCGCCCACAAGCACGCCCACAAGTTGCAGGTCCAGGAGCGGCTCGTGGCTGATATCGCCAAGGAGATCGAGGACATCACCGGGTCCCCGGACGTCGCGGTGATCGGCAGGGGGGAACACCTCTGCATGACCATGCGTGGCATCCGGACGGGCGCGCTGATGACCTCCGCCGTGTTCGGCGGCGTATTCCAGAAGGACGGCCCGGAACGCAGCCACCTGCAGACCCTGGCACACGCCTCCGGAAACGCGCCTCGCTGGTAGCCGGCCGACGACCACTCAGCAGGAAGAACTCCATGACTTCTGTCCCTCAGAAGGGGTGACATCAAATGACTTCGACAAATGCCAGCATCAACGATCTGATGCGGTTCTACCTTCCGCGCAGCGACGGAGAGCCGAATCTCTTCGAGATATGGGAGCGCGGTGAAGCGCGCGGCGACTCGGTCACACCCTCCACGTACTCCTCCGCCTATCGCGAATGGATGCAGAACAAGCTCGTCGGCGCGCTCAAAGACCACGGGACGTCAAGGCTGTTGAGCCTGGGCAGCGGCAACGCCGCTGTGGAGAGCGACATCGCTCAAGGCGGCTATCGCGTGCTCGCCGTCGATGCAATGCCCGAAGCAGTCGCGATGGCCAAGGCGAAGGGCGTCGACGCGCTGCAGGGCGACGTGACCACCTGGTCCCCCGAAGGGGAGTGGCCGGTCATCTACATGGACGGCCTCCTCGGCCACCTCTACACCGCCGAGCACGGCCTGTCCCCCACGCTGACGCGGATCCGCACCTGGCTGAGTGGGAACGCGACCGGCAGGGGGACCCTGATCGCTTCCAACGACAGCACCCAGGACGGCAGTGCAGCCCAGTGCGCCCCCGGCGTCGACGGGTTCCACTGGCTGTCCGCCCGGTATATCCGCGACGAAGCCCTCGCCGCCGGGTTCTCCGAGGTCACCACCGAGACCTTCCTCTACGAACGCCCCCTGTCGGGCGAGCGTGCGCGTGCCGTCATCACCGCGACCATCGGGCACTGAGCCCGTCGCCCACGACAAGGAAAGGAGCCTCCATGCCGATTAGCTCGTCGTTCGAGCGACGTCTCGGCTCGGTGGTGACGCGGGCCGCGGAGCATTTCGGTACTCCGTTCCACCTGTATGACGTGCAGGGCATCAAGGACACCTGCGACGAGTTCGACCAGGCCTTCGCGGGCACCCCCTACCGCGAATACTTCGCGGTCAAGGCCCTTCCGAATCCGGCAGCTCTGAAGATTCTCGCCGATCGCGGTTTCGGGTTCGACTGCAGCTCCCTGCCCGAACTCACCCTCGCCCGCCAGGCTGGTGCGAGCGGTCACGACATCTGCTTCACCTCGAACAACACCAGCTCCGCGGAGCTCGAAGCCGCCGTCGGCAGCGGCGCACTCGTCAACGTGGACGACGAGGCCGTGCTCGACAAGCTCGCCGCCCTGCCCGACGTTCCCCGCACCCTGTGTTTCCGGGTCCATCCGGGCAAGGACCGGCAGGGGACCCTAGACTCCCGTCTCGGGGACGCCGAGTCGGCCAAGTTCGGTATCCCCGCCGACCGGCTGGCTCAGGTGTGCGCGCGGGCACAGCGGCTGGGGGTCGAGTCCTTCGGCCTGCACATGATGCTGGGCTCGGGGTATCTGACACTGGAACCGTTCCTGCTGACGCTCGACCTCCTCCTGGATCAGGCCGTACGGCTGCGCGCCGAGCTCGGCATCGAGGTCGGCTTCGTCAACCTCGGTGGCGGGCTGGGCATTCCGTACCGCCCTGACGAGCGGCCGTTCGCCCTCGCCGAGCTCGCCAGCAGGATCCGCGGCCGCCTCGAGGAATGGGAGAAGCGTCATGGCGTGACCCGGCCTCGCGTGTGCTTCGAGAGCGGGCGCTTCGTCACCGGGCCGCACGGCGTCCTGGTGACCCGGGTACTGAACAGGATGAGCAAGTTCCGGGAGTTCGTCGGGGTCGACGCCAGCATGAGTGCCCTGATGCGTCCGGCCCTCTATGAGTCGGCCTACCACCACATCACCGTTCACGACTCCGCCGGCCGGCCCTGCGAGGTGGTCGACGTCGTCGGTTCGCTCTGCGAGAACAACGACAAGTTCGCCCGGCAGCGTGCTCTGCCCGCCGTGTCCGAGGGCGACCTCCTGCTCATCCACGACACCGGGGCTCATGCCCATTCGATGGGGTTCACCTACAACGGCCGGCTGCGGCCCCAGGAGCTGCTGCTGCACCCGGACGGCAGCGTCGAGCGGATCCGGAGGGCGGAGAGCCAGCAGGACTACTTCGCCACACTGGACTGCACACCGGCCAGGCTCGCGGCGCCCGGTGTCACATGAGCGGCGCCCGGTCGTGGAGCAGGGACGAAGCGCTGGCTCTGGCCGGGGCATCCGGGCACAGGCCCCTGGACCTGTCGCTCGGGATTCCCTGCGACCCTCCGCCGCGGGTCCCAGGTGCGGCGCATCCGTCCCGCCAGCCCCGCGCCCGGGTGGCCGCCGCATATCCGCCGAGTGCCGGTACCCCGCAGTTGCGCGACGCGATCACCGGGTATCTGCTCCGCAGGTACGCAGTCGCCGTTCCGCCGGAGGCGGTTGCGGCCTGTGTGGGATCCAAGGAGTTCATCTCCACGCTCCCGCTGTTCCTCCGGGACCTGACACAGCAACACGCCAGGGGCGCCGGGCGTGACACCGTGCTGATCCCGGCCCTGTGCTATCCGTCGTACGCGTTCGGCGCCCGGCTGGCAGGGCTGCGGGTCCACCGCGTCCCCGTCGACGAGACGTTCCGTATCCGCCTGGACCGCATCGCGCCGCATGTGGTGAGCCGCGCACTGTGCCTGTGGGTCAACAGTCCCGCGAACCCCACAGGGGTCGTCGAGGACCTGGACCGGGTCGCTGCGTGGGGGCGTGCACACGGCGTGCTCGTGGTGTCCGACGAGGCGTACGCCGAGACCACCTGGTGCCACGAACCGCGGACCGTGCTGCGCGGCGGCCTGGACGGTGTGCTCACCGTCCACAGCCTGTCCAAGCGGTCGAACGCACCCGGACTCCGAGTCGGCTTCTACGCCGGCGACCCTACGCTGGTCGTCGGACTCGTACACCGCCGCAGGCAGGGGGGCCTCATGGCCGCGGCGGCCTCCCAGCAGTTCGCCGCCAGCCTGCTCGCCGACGACCGGCATGCCGCGGAGCAGCGGTCCCGCAACGCGCGCCGGGTCTCGGACCTGGTCGACCGGCTCAACGCCCTGGGACTGCCGTGTGCTTCTCCCGCAGGAGGGTTGTTCGCGTGGGTGGCCGTGCCCGAGGGCGGGGGACGTGCATTTGCCCACCATGCAGCCGCACACGCCGGTGTGGTCGTGACACCGGGCAGCGAGTTCGGGCCTCGCGGCGACGGATACGTCCGCATCGCGGCCGTTCACGACCTGTCGGCGATCGCCTCCCGGCTGGCGCTGCTGCGCCCTGCCGCGGCCCGGCGGCGCAGTGCTGATCCTTCCGACACGGCATCTCAGGAGTCTCAGTGACGAGGTCTGGCCACTTGTGTGACGGGCGGCCCCGGAGAAGCCGCTGAAGGCAAGTCCTCATCAGCCACATCCGGCCCTCCCGGGGGCCTCACAACCTACGGAGGCCTCATGCCCCAGCATCACGGCCGGACAGCCGACGCCACCCCCTTCTCCGTCTCTCGCAGCAGTCCCGTCCCGGAGGCGATCGATGAGCTGTGGGAGCGGCGCGCCGACCTCTCACCCACGGACGACGCATCCCGCCGTACCGTCACCGAGGCCATCGACCTGCTCGACAGCGGTGCCGCACGGGTGGCCGCCGTGGACCGGGCCAGCGACGAGGTCGTGGTGGACGAGCGGGCTCGACGCGCGATCCTGCTGGCTTTCAGGGTGCTGAGCATGCGGACGTCGGAGGCCGGGCCCTTCCGGTACCAGGATCGCCTTCCGCTGAAACGGCGCTTCGACCGGGTGCGGGTGGCGCCGGGCGCGATCGCACGCTGGGGCAGCCATCTGGCGCCCGGAGTTGTGCTGATGCCGTCCTACGTCAACATCGGAGCCCACGTCGGAGCCGGAACACTGGTCGACACCTGGGCGACGGTGGGCTCCTGCGCACAGATCGGCAGCAACGTGCATCTGTCGGGAGGCGTCGGCATCGGTGGCGTTCTCGAGCCGCCGGGTGCCGCCCCCGTCGTCGTGGAGGACGAGACATTCGTGGGATCCCGCTCGGTGATCGTCGAGGGAGCCCGTGTACGGCGGGGGGCAAAGCTGGGCGCCGGCGTGCTGCTGACGGGCAGCACGCGCGTGTTCGATGCGGACACCGGAGAGGAACTGCCGCGCGGACAGGCGCCGGCCTGGTCGGTGTGTGTGAGCTCGACCCGCCTGCGGATGTTTCCCGGCGGTGAGTTCGGAGTTCCCTGCCTGCTCGTGATCCGGCGTCTGGGCGAGGGGGAGGAACACGACAAGCTCCTGCTGGACAGCCTGTTCCGCGAGCACGGCACCGCCCTCTGAGGCCATGCCGGCGGCGCCCAGGCCTCCAGCGTTGACCACGGCTCAGGGCCGTCGTCCAACGGTGCGGAGGCAGCCATCCGTTCGGCGGGCGAACGCGCGGACCGGCTCGGTCTGACCATGACAGCGGCCCTCCCTGCCGTCACCCCTTCCACGACACAGTAAGGAATCACATGTCAGACGTCTTTCCCGTTCTCGATCTCAGGGATGCGGACCGTGGTCCCGAGGCCCGCGCGGCGTTCCTCGACAGTTTGCGCTCGGCCATCCACGAGATCGGCTTCTTCCAACTCGTCGGCCACGAAGTGGAAGGAGCCGATCGGATGCTGCAGCTGGCGCGTGACTTCTTCGCCCTGCCCCAGTCCGAGCTGGAGCAGCTGAGCATCCTCAATTCCCCCCATTTCCGCGGCTACTCGGAAGTCGGCCGCGAGCTCACCCAGGGCAGGCCGGACCAGCGAGCGCAGCTGGACATCGGCCCCGAACAGGAGAAGCAGGTACCCCGCTGCCCGGACGATCCCGGCTACCTCTGGCTGGCAGGCCCGAACCAGTGGCCGCAGGGCATGCCCGAGCTCCGGTCGGCGACCATCGACTGGATCTCAGCGCTCACCCGAGTGTCACAGCGCCTGCTCCGACTGATCCTCGCCTCGCTCGAGGCACCGGCGGACTTCCTGGACCACGTCGTCTCGCCCGACCCGCACGTGCACTTCAAGCTCCTGCACTACCCCGGCCGCGACGGCGGCGGGAACTCCGACCAGGGAATCGGTGTGCACAAGGACTACGGACTGCTCACGCTACTGCTCCAGGACGAGCACGGCGGCCTCCAGGTGTCCGTCGACGAGGGCGATTTCGTCGACGTTCCAGTGATCCCCGGCGCCTTCGTCGTGAACCTGGGCGAGCTCTTGGAGGTCGCCACCCGCGGCTACCTGCGAGCCACCACGCACCGGGTCGTCAGCCCCGCATCCGGTGTGAACCGCTACTCGGCGCCCTTCTTCTACAACCCGCGTCTCGAAGCGACGATGCAGCCGCTGCCCACCCGGTTCGTCCGCGAAGCGGCCGGCGTGGTGCACGACCCCGCCAACCCACTGACATCGAGCTACGGCAGCAACACCATGCGCGGCATGCTGCGCGCCTTCCCAGAGGTCATCGCCCGGCACCACCCCGAGCTCCTCCAGCAGCAGACCTGACGGGGCTACCGGGGGAGACCTCCCATGCACTCAACAGCGCCGAAACCCGCCCTGTTCGAACCGCCGCTGCCACCCGGGACCGAGGACGGCCGACGTGCCCGGAGAGCCGTACGACTCGCTCCTGCCGGACCACCCCTTCCGGGAACACCGCAGCGCCGCATGACCACAAGCGCCTCAGCACATCTCCCGATGTCCCGAACCCCTTGAACCCTCCACACTCGCCCAGCCGAACAGAGAGCCCACGCCCATGACAGCCGACCGTCCCGCAGTACTGCTGGTCGACCCGAGCCGCACCACCGCCGGTTACAAGACCGCCGCCCGCGCCGCCGGATACCTCGTCGTCTCCCTCTACACGTGCACCTACACCACGACGAGGGACAGCCACGCCGACGGCGACGACGTGACGCTGTACGGCGAAGTCAACGACACCGGAGCCCCCGAGACCGCCGAGGAGGCCGAGCAGGCCGCGCTGACAGCCGTCCGCGAGCTGCGCCGCGCCGGTCTCCGCATCCGCGCCGTCATTGCGGCGCTGGAGGTCAGCACCCACATCGCCGACCGGATCGCAGCCCTGCTGGGCCTGCCCGGCAACGACCACACTCTGGCCTGGGCGCGACGCAACAAGGCCGCCATGCGTGAACGTGCCCACCGAGCCGGGCTGCGCATACCCGAATTCCGCCGCGTGCGCTCCGTGTCGGACATCGCCGCCGCCGCACACGAGATCGGGTTCCCGGCGATCCTCAAGCCCACTCTCGGCTCCGCCGCCAAGGGCGTGACCCTCCTCCGCGATGCCGAGGCCCTGTGCGATCTGAACCACCTGGAGACCCACGACGCCTTCGACAGGCCCATCCGGGAGTGGCTGGTCGAGGAGTACGTCCGGGGCCCGGAGATCCAGGCGAACTTCTACAGCTTCGGCGGCGAGCACCGCCTGGTGGACATGTGGCAATACCGCCAGCCCGACGACCGCGACTACGATTTCCCCATCTGGGACAGCGTCCGCATCGACGAGAGCCACCCGCGCTGGCACGAGGTCGAGCGGTACGTGCGCCGGGCCCTGGACGCGTACGGCATCGAGCACGGGCCCAGCCACACCGAAGTCAAGTGCGCCGAGGACGGTGTGCACCTGATGGAGATCGCCTCGCGCCTCCCGGGCGGCCCGGTGGTCGGCATGTGGGAGAAGCACACCGACCTGAACCCCTTCGCCGACGGCCTGAGCTGCTTCCTGGGAGAGCGGCCCGCGACGTTCGACGCCCCGGTCGCCTTCCACGGCAGCTACGGGGCCCTGGCCATCCGCAATGACGATGAGCCCGGAACGCTGTCCGCCATCCACGGACTCGACGCCGTGGACGCCCTGGACGGCATAGACGAGGTGCTCATCGGCTACCAGCCGGGCGACCTGGTCCCGGTCACCAGCAGCGGCATGAACATCCCGCTGGGGTTCTACGTGTCGGGCAGCGACGGTGACGCGGTGCTCCGCACCCTCGCGACGATCCGTGCGGAAGTGTCGTTGGAGATCGCCCGCAGGCCCGCCGACCGCACCGAGGCGCAACGGTCGTGACCATCGGGCCGGACCGCAAAACAGCCGCGGCTGCCCGGTCCGGCCTCAGGTCGGCTCCCGATCACCGCCCTGCTCACCGAGCCGCACGCGGGCACCGGCCTCGTACCGCCGCACGGTGTGGACCTGCGGCCCACCATCCTGGACACGACCGATGTCGAGACGCCCACGAAGCGGTCTTCGACCTTGCCGCCGAGTTGCGCTGAAGGTGGAGAGCCTGCTCGCCGCGCCCAGAGACGAAGGCCCCAGAGAGGAAACCGTGCACCACACCGACAATCCAGGGGGCAGTCCCGCCCGCTGCCCGGACCGCATCGCCGGGATGCGGACAGACATCCGGCCCACTTCCACCCGTTGCTCCGCAGGGGAGCGATGACCGCGTGAGCACGACCAAGACTCCCACCGGCCGTCCTGCACCGGGGCTGCTCGGCACGTACCGGATGCTTCTGACTGCTCCCGGCGGCGGGCGCCTGGCGGCCGCGAGCGTGGCGTCGAAACTGCAGTACAACATGCTCGCCGTCAGCGCACTGCTCCTGCTCGCGCCCCGCTACTCCTACGCCGCCGCCGGCCTGGCCGTCAGCATCATGGTGGTGGCGAACGCGGCGAGCAGCCCGTTGCGCGGCCGGCTCGCCGACCGCCACCGGGTACCCGTGGTGGTCACCCTCTTCCTGATCGGCTATCTCACGGCCACGGCCGGCCTGATGGCGTCCGCGGCGCACCGGCTCCCCCTGTGGGTGGTGATGGCCTCGGTGGCCCTGCTCGGTCTGTGCTTTCCGCCGGTGAGCATCCTGATCCGCGGCTACTGGGTCGCGGCGGCGGGCGAATGGGCGCGCGCCTCGGCGAACTCCCTGGAATCCGCGCTCATCGACGTCACCCTCATCGCCGGGCCCGTCCTGGCGACCTGGCTGTCCACCAGCGCCTCGCCTGTCGCACCGTTCGTTGTGTCCAGCGTGTTGATGGCCGTAGCGGTCGTTCTGATGTGCACCGTGCGCGAGATCCCTCGCACGCCGACTCCGACGGCGAGGGACTGGCGGGGGCCACTGCGGTCCAGACCGCTCCTGCGGGTACTGGCCGCCCTGTTCCTGTTCGGCGGAGCGCTGTCCGCGGTCGAAGTGGTGCTGCCGCTCTATGCCCAGCAGAACGATGCCGTCGGCTACAGCGGCTGGTTCCTCGCCGCCCTCTCGCTGGGCAGCATCGTGGGAGCCCTCATCCTCGGCACGCACTCCACCTCGCACCGTTGGATGCCTCCCGCCCTGGTGGGCGTGTTCGCCGCGGGCACTCTGCTGCTCGCCTTCGCGATGACGGTCGGCCCAGTCCTGGTGCTGATCGTCTGTCCGCTCACCGGTGTGACGATCGGCTCAGCCTTCGCACGCCTGTACACGGTCGTCGGCACGACGGGGCCGGCCGGCAACGAGCACGAGACCCAGGGCTGGGCCACCAGTTGTACGACGGTCGGCTTCGCCCTCGGCGCGGCGGGCGGAGCCGTCATCGCGGACGCGCTGGGAGCGGCTGCATTCGTGCTGGTGACCCCGGTGGCCGCCCTCGGCGCCGCGCTGCTCCTGCTCGGCACCGCCCGCTCCACCCCCACGCCCGCCCCGCCCACGCCGTCCGAGTCGCCTGCGACACGCCTGCCCGGACGCGGCGAAGGCGAGGAACTCACGTAACCACGCGGCTCCGTGCCGGAAGCACCGCGATCTCTCCGTTTGACTCTGTCGCGGATCCACAGGCACGGGCCGCTGGGAACGCGGGTCCGGCCGTTCGTCCTGAGTGGCGGCAGCAACACCCTCACGGACGACGAGGGATACCGCGGGCCCGTGATTCGCATGGCGACCCGGGGCTTCGCCGCCCGCGACGTCGGCGGGGGCCGGGTGGAGGTCACCGTGCAGGGCCGGGGATCCACTGGCCTCCTTCGTGGCATACGCGGTCGCGGAGGGCCTGTCCAGGGTCAAGTACCACGGCGGGATCCCCGGCACGACGGGCGTGTCTGCAGAACGTCGGCGCCTACGGCCAACAGATCGCCGACTGCCTCACCTCGGTGACGGCCTGGGACTGGGAGCGGAGGCAGACGGTACGGCTCGACGCAGCCGCCGGCCGCTTCAGCTA